>JAUNOO010000128.1 GCA_030531095.1 Bacteroidales bacterium | reverse complement strand
TTTTGAAATTAGTCCTGAGCTTTTTACCCAAAAGCCCAGGACTAGTTTTTGACGGCTCTGGCGCGCGTCTTCTTTAAAGCCTACACCAAATTCACAAAACCCGAGCGAATTTTTCGATTTCGCGGAACGAAGTTTCAGCCACGCGGCAGCGGCGGAAGTCCGCCCTACAAAATCGGGAAAAATGGTCATCTTATCTGTAATAGGTGTAATTGGTATGCGGTGATGTCGGCGTATCTTTGCAATGTCGCCCGAAGTGGCGTGCCGCAATGGCAGTCCGCGCCAGCGCTCCTCGGCGGAGTGGCTTATGTGCCGCCTCGGCGACCAGAAACCCTTTTAATCCAACACTCTAAAACCTTTGACTTATGCGTCCCTACATCATTTCGCACATGATAGCCTCCATCGATGGACGAATCGATTGCGCTATGGTCGACAAAATCAGCGGCGACGAATACTACGCCGCGCTCCGTAAACTCAATTGCCCCTCCACCGTGGCGGGCCGCGTCACTATGCAGATGCACTATGCCGAAGCCGAAACGTTCGTGCCCTCGGCGGCTGCCAAACCGATAGGACGTGCTGGCACCTACGTGGCTCAGCAGTCGCAAAAGGGCTACACCATTGCCGTCGACACGCGCGGTACGCTCCGCTGGCCCTCTGCTTACGTCGACGACCTGCCCCTCGTCTGCATCGTCAGCGAGCAGGCCACGGAGGAGTACCTCATCTACCTGCGCGAACAGGGCATTTCGTGGATTGCCGTAGGGCAGAACGCCATCGACCTGCCCCGCGCCATGGAACTGCTGCACGACAAGTTTGGCGTACAGCGCCTGGCGGTAGTGGGCGGCGGGCACATCAACGGCGCTTTCCTCACCGCGGGTCTCCTCGACGAGGTGAGCCTCATGATTGCCCCCGGCATCGACGCCCGCGCCGGCATGGCGGCAGTGTTCGACGGACAGTCCGACGCGCCCGACTGGCAGCCCACGAAGCTCCACCTCACTGGCGTGGAACACTGCGACGGCGGCACCGTATGGCTCCGCTATAAGGTGGGCGAGAAAGCCTGAAAGAATTTTCCATAACCCCAAATCCCATAAACATCTATGCTCAAATCCATCTTGACTTCGCTCCTGGCGCTCATCTGTCTGACTGCCTGCGGAAACAACAACTCAAACACGAACCAAATGAAATCATCGACCGACAACTCCGAAACCTCCGCCGCCACTCAGCTCGACCTGAACGGAAAGAAAGTGCTCGTCGCCTTCTTCTCCCGCACGGGCGAGAACTACGGCGTGGGACACATCACGAAGGGCAACACGCACATCGTGGCTGAACTCATCGCCGCGAAGACGGGCGGCACGCTCTTCCAGATTGAACCCGCCAAGGCCTATCCCGACGGCTACGACGACTGCGTAGCCCAAGCCAAAACCGAACAGCAACAGAAGGCGCGCCCCGCCATCAAGGCAGACGCGCCCGTGGAAGACTATGACGTCATCTTCCTCGGCTATCCCAACTGGTGGGGCGACATGCCCATGCCCGTCTATACCTTTCTCGAGGCACACAATTGGGAGGGCAAGACCGTCATTCCCTTCTGCACCCACGAAGGCAGCGGACTCTCCGACACGGAGGACTACGTGAAGGCCACTTGCAAGGGCGCAACCGTGCTCAGTGGCCTCGCCCTGCAGGGCCGCACGGCGCAGAACGACGCCGACAAGGCTGAGGCCGCCGTGGCAAAGTGGCTCAACGGTTTGTCGCGCTGACAAAAAATCCACAGCGGGTCGTCCGCCTGAAGGGACGCCCGCATACTCGTTTTTTCATTCCTCTCTTTTCTCAGTTGGCACCGGCTCGCGATGGGTCGGTGCTTACTTTTTGTCCCACTTCAGCCCGCAAAATACGTAACTCCATGATTACAAATATAATGCCTTTGCAGACTTCAACAAAACGTCCAGATTGGGAAAACTTTGAGAACAAATCCGCGAGAAAAGTTTTCCGAAAAAATTCTTTCTTTTTCTTTTTGGTTTATAGCGAAAGGCGTATATTTGCACGTGCAAACGGTTCCGGAACCGCTGCGTTCCGGCTAAGAGGGAATGCCGTGAGAATCGGCAACAGTACCCGCTGCTGTGAGTCCTTTATTTGCTTGCAAAACGCTGAAAGCCACTGATTTTTACCCCAATCGGGAAGGTATTTGCAAGCAGGACAAAGTCAGAAGACCTGCCGCTGCGAAGCACTGACCGCGCGCCCCCGGGCATTGGGACGACCCTCAGCCATGACCCTTCCGCAAAATTTGTTTTTCGGAAAACTTTCAGAGACAACGCGAGAAAAAAGTTTTCCAAAACAGACAACCGCGCCTGCCTTCTCTTCTCAACGACAATAATAAAAATACGAACCACAATAAAAGCAAGAAAACCATGAGTTTTGATTCCTTCCTAATCACCAAGCGTGACGGTACGACCGAGAGTTTTTCACTCGATAAGATTAAGAGCGCCATCCTGAAGGCCTTCGCCTCAGTCGGTACACCCATCGACGCCGACGGCCTGCAGAAGGTGGTGGACCACCTCAAGTTCTGCAACGGCATGAGTGTGGAAGACATCCAGAACCAGGTGGAGGTGGCCCTCATGAGCGAGCGCCACTTCAAGGCAGCCAAGGCGTTCATGATTTACCGCAAGCGCCATGAGGACGACCGCGAGACGGCCGACAAGCTCCGCTTCCTCATCGACTACTGCAACGCCGCCAACCCCGCCACGGGCTCGAAGTTCGACTCGAACGCCAACGTGGAAAACAAAAACATCGCCACCCTCATCGGCGAACTGCCCAAGCAGGGCTTCATCCGCCTGAACCGCCGTCTGCTCTGCGACAAAATCAAGTCGCTCTACGGCAAGGAAACGGCAGACCGCTACATCTATCTCCTCAAGAACCACTACATCTACAAGAACGACGAGACGAGCCTTGCCAACTACTGCGCCTCCATCACGATGTACCCCTGGCTGCTCAGCGGTACGAAGTGCATCGGCGGTAACTCCACGGCGCCGACCAACCTGAAGTCGTTCTGCGGCGGCTTTGTCAACATGGTCTTCATCGTGTCGTCCATGCTTTCCGGCGCTTGCGCCACGCCCGAGTTCCTTATGTATATGAGCCACTTCCTCGAGAAGGAGTACGGCAAAGACTATTTCGAGAATGCCGACAAAGTGGTGGACCTCTCGCAGCGTCAGCGCACGCTCGACAAGGTCATCACCGACTGCTTCGAGCAAATCGTCTACTCCATCAACCAGCCCACTGGCGCGCGCAACTTCCAGTCGGTGTTCTGGAACATTTCCTACTACGACCGCTACTACTTCGAGAGCATCTTCGGCAACTTCTACTTCCCCGACGGCACGCAGCCCAACTGGAACGCCGTCAGCTGGCTCCAGAAGCGATTCATGCGCTGGTTCAACGAGGAGCGCACCAAGACTGTCCTCACCTTCCCCGTCGAGACTATGGCGCTGCTCACGAAGGACGGCGACGTCATCGACAAGGAATACGGCGACTTCACTGCCGAAATGTATAGCGAGGGACATTCCTACTTCACCTACATGAGCGACAACGCCGACTCCCTCGCCTCCTGCTGCCGCCTGCGCAACGAAATCCAGGACAACGGCTTCAGCTACACCCTCGGTGCGGGCGGCGTATCGACCGGCTCAAAGAGCGTCCTCACCATCAACATCAACCGCTGCGTACAGCAGGCCACGCGCGAGGGCCGCTCCTACGTGGAATACCTTGAAGGCATCGTCGACCTCGTCCACAAAGTGCAGATGGCCTACAACGAGAACCTCAAGGACCTCCTCGCCAAGGGTATGCTCCCCCTCTTCGATGCCGGCTACATCAACATCAAGCGCCAGTATCTCACCATCGGCGTCAACGGTATCGTGGAAGCCGCCGAAAGCCTCGGCCTCACCATCTCCGACAACGACGAATACACCACCTTCGTGGGCAACATCCTCGGGCTCATCGAAACCTACAACAAGAAGTACCGCTCCAAGGACGTGCTCTTCAACTGCGAAATGATTCCAGCCGAAAACGTCGGCGTCAAGCACGCCCGTTGGGACCGCGAAGACGGCTACTACGTGCCGCGCGACTGCTACAACAGCTATTTCTACGTCGTCGAGGACACCAACACCGACATCATCGAGAAGTTCCGCCTCCACGGCCGCAAGTACATCGAGCACCTCACGGGCGGCTCTGCCCTCCACATGAACCTCGACGAGCACCTCTCCGCGCCGCAGTACCGCCAGTTGCTCCGCGTCGCCGCCAAGGAAGGCTGCAACTACTTCACCTTCAACATTCCCAACACGCTCTGCAAGGAGTGCGGCCACATCGACAAGCGCTACCTCAAGACGTGCCCCCACTGCCACTCCGACAACGTCGACTACCTCACGCGCATCATCGGCTACCTCAAGCGCGTCTCCAACTTCTCGCTCGACCGCCAGAAGGAAGCCCGCCGCCGCTACTATGCCTCCGGCGCCAGCTGCACGCCCCTCAAGCCGCGCGAACTCAAGACCGAGGAGACGGCTGTAAACGCCTAAGCCCCACATTTGGCAAGAAAATCCGGCGCCCTCACCCTGGGCGCTGGATTTCCATAGAAGACCCCTTATCCCACCGAAAAGAAATCCCTTCTTTCAGACTACACCGTCATGCTGAAATACGTCAATCACGACATTGTCTTTCAGGAGTTTCCCGACGAGGTGACGCTGGCCATCAACCTTTCCCGCTGCCCCAACGGCTGCCCCGGTTGCCACAGCGCCTACCTTCAGGGCGACGTGGGCGAAGAGCTCACCGCCGAGCGCCTCATGGGGCTCGTCGACACCTATGCCGGCGAAGTCACCTGCGTGGGCTTCATGGGCGGCGACAACGACCCCGCCACCGTCCTCGCGCTCTGCCAAGCCATCAAGTCCGCCTACGGCGACCGCCTCCGCACCGGCTGGTACAGCGGCCGCGAGCGCCTGCCCGAAGCCGTCTCCACCGCCGCCCTCGACTACCTCAAGCTCGGTCCCTACCGCGCCGCCTGCGGCCCGCTCAAAGCGCGCAGCACCAACCAGCGCCTCTACCGCCTCCGTGCCGCCGACGGCACGATGGACGACATCACGTCGCGCTTCTGGCGCTGACGCCCGCCCGTCCCCGCACTGCCCGTCCCCTCGCCGCACTTGCTTCCGCACTTCGCGGCGCCAGCCTCCGCACTGCCCAGCGCCCCGCCCAGACCTTTCCGCGCGGCATCCGCCGAACAACCCCAAACCTAACCAAACTATTTACAGATTCAAACTCCAGAAAATGAAAAGAGCCGCAACCAACGACCAACGGTTGCGGCTCTTTGCGTAGTCCTGAGCTATCAAAAACTAGTCCTGTGCTTTTGGGTAAAAAGCTCAGGACT
>JAUNOO010000019.1 GCA_030531095.1 Bacteroidales bacterium | reverse complement strand
AGTCCTGAGCTTTTTACCCAAAAGCACAGGACTAGTTTTTGATAGCTCAGGACTAAATTATGATAGCTATCGACACAATTTTATGTGGATATCAAATTTGAGTGAATCCACATGATATTTCCATTCAAGGTCAACTAGTATATCATTTTCAAAATTAGTTCCTAGATAATTTTGCCCCATCTGACGAGAGGCTTTAAAGCCTTGTCAGAGGCCGCAGGCGGCGAGCACCTTTTCGCCCTGCTGTTCCTCTTCTTCGCCGAGGTCCATGAAGCGGATTAACGCTTTGTGGGCGGCGCGCGCCAGCGACATGTCGCCGCCCGTCAGTTCGGTCTGTGCCTGGTCGAGGAGTTCGTCGGCATCGCGCGGCGAGGGGCGAGCGCCCTGCATGAAAAGGCGGGCGATGAGCAGCCAACCGCAAAGGCGGAAGAGGCGTTCCTCGCGGGCTATCCAGACGAAGGCCTTCGTGGAGGCGAAGGGCAGGCGCGAAAAGAGGTTGAGCACGGTGCACTCCGCCTCTTCGTTGAAGCGCATCTGCTCCACCCACAGGTCGGCAAGGTCTTCGTCGAAAGCCTCGGCGGGCATGAGCATACCGGCAAGAATGCGACATTCGCGGATGTCCTCCTTCCAGAGCGCAGCCGCCAGTTCATAGGTGTGGGGCAGTTCGTCTGCCATCTCGCGCAGGCGGGGCAGTTCGACGCCGAAGTTCAGTTTATAGGTCAACCCCTTTTCGCGCATGGACTGGCTGACGGGGCCGTTCATCACGGTGCGCAGGCGAGCCTTGATGTCGCGCAGTTGTTCGTGGAGTGCAGTAGTGGTCATTGGTTTGTGGTGTCTGTAGTCAAAAAGTATATCGAGGGCGAGAAACATTCGCCTTTCTGCCCTCTATCGCCCCGCAAAAGTACAGATTTCTGCCCACATAGAAGTGGACGGTCGCGCCAAAACGCTAAGCCGTGCCGCTGACAGCGGGGAAAGATTTGTGTTAATTCTGAATATTCTTTCATAAATAGACAGACGCAATTCAGACGGGTCGCGATTTTCTGCTTAACTTTGCCTACGGCGTCGACTGCTTGCAGCGGTGCGCCAATACCTATTATATAATGTACGAATGAAACGCTTCGGACTCTACCTACTGACGCTCCTTCTGGCGGGCACGACGCTGATGGCTTCGGCGCAGGACTACACCGCAGGGCAAACTGCGGGCGGACTGCAGCCCATTGAGGCAGTGCCCGACGAGTTTGTGCCCGACCTCGTGACGGACTCGCTGGCGCCAATGATGGCTTTGCCCATCGTGGACATCGCCGCACCGGGATTCGACGGTATGTCGCCGTGGTACAACGGACTCGGCGGGCCGTCGTGGCGGATCCACGAAGGCTTCAACGCCCAATTGGGAATGAGCCTTACGGTGGGATTCGGGAAGGGCGCGCCCAAAGGCGTGGGCTTCGGACAGAGCGCGGCGTTCGCCTATGCCCTGCCGCTGTCGGAACGCTTCTCGGCTGCCGTCGGGGTCTATGCCAACAACATGGACTGGGGCGGATTCAAACAGACAGAAGGCGGCGTGGCGGCAGCATTCCAATACCGCCTCTCGGATGTGGTGAGCCTCTATGCCTATGGTGCAAAGTCTTTTCTGCCCCGCGACCGGAAAGCGTCTTTATTCAGCCCCTTCCCCCTCTACCTCAACACGCCCAAAGACCGCATCGGCGCTATGGCCGAAATCAAGATGGGCAAGAACGCCATGATTCAGGTGAGCGTGGAACGGCAGGGGTATTGACCACAAAACAACCACTCTGACAAAAGCACAAATGCCTCAAGCCCTCTCTCTGACCCGACAACGCGAACTGCTGCGCATGGAATATGCCCACGAGAAGGAAGCCTTCCTCCGCGCCACAGAACTGATGAGCGTGGGCAGGAAGGTGAAGCGCGGCGAATGCTGGTTTCCCGTCACCATAGGCCGCAGCTACTACAACTCGCTCGACCGCCTCGTGGTAGAAATCACGCGCTCGGAAGACACTGACATAGAACACAACTTTGAATACGGCCGACCCGTCTGTTTCTTCAGTCTGGACGGGACGGAACAACTCCATTATCTCAACTTCACGGCGACGGTGAGCTACGCCGAAGCCGACCGCATGGTGGTGGTACTGCCCGACGAGGCGGCGCTGGGCCAGTTGCAGCGGCTGGAACGCCCGGGCGTGCAGCTCCACTTCGACGAAACGACCTACCGCCTCATGTTCGACGCGCTCGACCGCGTCCTCAACGCAAAGGGCAACCGGTTGGCGGAACTGCGCGACATCTTCCACGGCGGAATGAAACCCTCGTTCGGTGCGGGCGGCAGCCAGCCCGTGAGCCTGCCCTGGCTCAACGCCTCCCAACAGCAGGCGGTGAACGACGCCCTCCGCGCCCGCGACGTGATGGTGGTGCACGGCCCGCCGGGAACAGGCAAGACGACGACGCTCGTGGAGACCGTCTGCGAGGTGCTGCGCCGCGAACCGCAAGTGCTGGTGTGTGCACAGAGCAACACGGCGGTGGACTGGATTGCGGAACAACTGGCAGACCGCGGACTGAGCGTACTGCGCATAGGCAACCCCACGCGTGTGACGGACAAGATGCTCTCCAACACCTACGAGCGCCGCTTTGAGAGTCACCCCGACTACCCCGCACTGTGGCAGATACGCCGCACCATCCGACAACTCTACGCCACGCCGCGAAAGGGACGCAGCGAGAATTTCCACCAAAAGATTTCGCGACTGAAAGAACGCGCCGACGAGCTCGAAATACGCATCCGCCACAGTCTGTTCGACGGGGCGCGGGTCATCGCCTCAACCTTGGCGGGAACGGCCAATCCCGTGCTGACGGGGCACCACTTCCACACGCTCTTCATCGACGAGGCGGCGCAGGCGTTGGAGGCAGCATGCTGGATTGCCCTCCAGAAAGCCGACCGCGTCATCCTGGCGGGCGACCACTGCCAATTGCCGCCGACAGTGAAATGCCAGGCGGCTCTGCGCGGCGGATTGGGGCGCACGCTGATGGAACACGTGGCGGAGACGCGACCCGAGGCGGTGCGCCTGCTGACGCTGCAATACCGCATGAACGAAGAGCTGATGCGGTTCTCATCCGACTGGTTCTACGGCGGCAAACTGCAAGCCGCACCCGAAGTGCGCCACCGCAGTCTGCTCGACGACATGGACTGGCCGTTGGTGTGGGTGGACACGGACAACCTTGCGCCCGCAGACGACAAAGCCGACGCCCAGACCAGCGCGGAAAGCGGGGACGAGCGCCCCGATATGCGCGAGCACTTCGTGGCGGCATCCTACGGCCGCATCAACAAGGGCGAGGCGCAACTGACGCTACAGACGCTCCGCGACTACGTGGAACGCATGAGCCGCCACCGCCTCAAAGCGGAGCGCGTGGACTTCGGCATCGTCTCGCCCTACAAGGCACAGGTGCAATACCTCCGCGCCCTGCTGCGCCGCGACAGCTACCTCCGCCCACTGGCGGGACAAATCACGGTGAACACAGTCGATGCCTTTCAGGGTCAGGAACGCGACGTCATCCTCGTGTCGCTGGTACGCGCCAACGACGAGGGACAAATAGGCTTCCTCTCCGACCTGCGCCGCATGAACGTGGCCATCACGCGTGCCAGGATGAAGCTTATTATCCTCGGGTCTGCCGAAACGCTCTGCCGCCACAAATTCTACGACACGCTCTTCAAGCGCTGCCACCACGAAGGCTGAAAGATAAGCCCTTCCACAAAATACAACAGCCTGCCCCAACGCCAAAACGCGGGGCAGGCCTTTTATTTATCATTCTTTATAGAATTGGTCAACTTGTATGAATGAAATTATTGTTATATTTGCAGTGTTCGTTTATCCTTTCAGAGTCTCTAACTAGAAGCGCAGACTCCACTTCTCTGGTGTAAACCACAAATAAAGGTCTGACGGACAGTAGGAAACGATACTTCTCAAAAGTAAAACCCCAAACCGCCGCCTATCGGGATACCGACTGGAAGGCAATTAAAAAACCTATTTTCAAGCCAATTTAATCTCACCATTTTACAATCCTAATTTATGAACAAGTTTACGCTACTACTTTTAGCTCTTGGCGTATCGGGTTCGCCCCTCTGCGGCTTTGCCCAAAGCGAGTTCTCTCTGGTCACGCAGACGTTGGACAACCCGGACAACGAACCGGCACCGGTATTCCCCGTGCCGAGCGACCGCCAGTTGAAGTGGAATGAGACGGAGTTCTACGCCTTTTTCCACTATGGTATGAACACCTACACCGATGCCGAATGGGGTAACGGTTCGGAGGACGAGGCTAAGTTTGCCCCGACCGCCGCACCCAATCCGTACCAGTGGCTGGAGGCTGCAAAGGCGGCTGGCATGAAGGGCGGCATTGCTGTGGTGAAGCACCACGACGGCTTCTGTCTGTGGCCCTCCGCCACGACCACGCACGACGTGGAGAACGCCGGCAACACTTTCGGCCGCGAAACCAACATCCCCCGCGACTTCGCCAAGGCGGCTCAGACGCTCGGCATGAAGTACGGCTTCTACGTGTCGCCGTGGGACATGCACAGCGAATACTGGGGCGACGGCACGGAGAACTACGCCAACAAGGTGTTCCTCCCGCAGTGCGCCGAACTGGCAGCCTACGGTTCCGACCAGTTCGAGATGTGGTTCGACGGTGCAACCGGTAGCGACCACGCCGGCTACTACGGTGGCGCAAACGAAACGCGTACAATCTCTGACGCACAGATATACTACGACATTCCCAACCTGCGCGACTCTGTCCACAACGTCTGCCCCGACTGCGTAATGTGGGGCGTGGGCGGCGAAGCCCGTTGGATTGGTAACGAAGCCGGCTGGGCAGGCGAGACCTGCTGGTCAATGGGTACCGGCACGAGCGGCAACTCCGCGATGTGGAAGTGGTTCCCCGGCGAGAGCGACGCCAAGGCCACCAGCGCAGGCTGGTTCTGGCACAGCGGCGAAACCATCAAGACGGCAGAACGCCTCTTCCAGATGTATCTCGAAACCGTTGGCCGCAACGCCACGCTGATTCTCAACCTTCCGCCCGACCAGTCCGGCAGTCTGCCTGACGCCACGGTTTCGCGCATGGAAGAACTCGGCGAAATGATGAAGACGCGTCTCGGCACCGACCTCGCCCTGACCGCCTCGTCCATAGAGGTTTCAGAAACCCGCACTGCCGGTCAGAACCGCACCTATGTGGCTGCCAACCTGACGGACGGCAACAAGGACACCTACTGGGCACCCAATGACGGCACGACCGCTGCCACCATCACCCTGACGTGGGACGAGCCTCAGACGCTCCACTACGTTTCGATGATGGAATACATCAAGCTGGGTCAGCGCGTGAAAGGCTTCACCATCGAAATCAGCACCAACGGCACGACGTGGACCAAGTTGGCCACCGGCATCTCCCAGACGACTATCGGCTACAAGCGCATCATTCCGCTCAACGGCAGCACCTCAGACAGCTACGGCGACGGCTATTCTGCCAAGTATCTGCGCATTTCTATCACCGACAGCAAGGCTTGTCCGCTGCTCCACACCATCTCCGTTTACTAATCCGAAAAAACAGACACACTTATGAATATCAAGAAATATATCGGCTTGGTTGGTCTGGCTGCGCTGGCTTTCCCGTTCGGAGCAACGGCACAGACGTTGACCATCGGCTTTGAGGATGCGAGCGAGTACACCGGCATCGGTGTCTACGACTCTTGGGCCGACTCGCCCTTCATGACCGGTGAGCTGAAAGGCAACGTACAGATCATCAATAACGACAAGAATATCTACGACGAGACGACGGGCGACACCATCAACAAGACCGACAAGATGCTCGCCTTCCAGCGCTCGCGCTTCGGCGGCAACCTCTATGGCGCCCGCATCGACCTGGCAGAGCCCATCCGTCTCTCCTCGACGACGCAGTACGTCCACGTCTATATCTATAAGGAAAAGGCAGGCCGCGTGCTGCTCACAGGTCTAGGCCGCCGTTCCGACCGTCCCTGGCAGAGCGATACGGAACAGTTCAACGTCGTCTCCAGCAACACGGTTGAGGCAGGCGTATGGACCGACGCCGTGTTTGCAGTCACAGGTTCCGACAGCGCCATGGTCTACTCCTTCGTTGTCGTGCCCGACTGCGAATCGACCCACAACCTCAGCGCCGACTTCGCCGCCTACATCGACGAAATCGAAGTGAGCTCCGCCAGCTCGCCGCGCATCACCTACGGCTACTACCCCATCAACTTCGATGAGGACGACGTGCTTGAGCGCACCGACCGCTACACCAACTCCATCAGCCTCGTCAGCAAAGACGGCGAACAGAGCATCACGGTCAACCAGCAAACCACGCTGCTCGTCTACAACAAGTTCCTCGACCAGAGCTTCAAGGCCACGCCGGGCGAGACCGTCACCGCCACATTCGGCTACACGGGCTCCTACATGCACGGCTACGTCTATCTGGACTACAACAACGACGGCAAGTTCTCCTACGAACTCAACTCCGACTACTCCATTCCCACTGGCAGCGACCTCATGGCCTACTCCTACTACGAGGGCGTGAACAGCGACGGCGAATCTTCCACAACGACGACCACGCAGCCGCCTTCGTTCACGATTCCTTCAGACATGGAACCGGGCTTCTACCGCATGCGCTACAAGATTGACTGGAACAACGTCGACCCGGGCGGCAACGGCAACGAGAGCAACCACATTGCCGACAACGGCGGTGTTGTTGTCGACACCCGTCTGAACGTACACGGCGACAAGGTGACCATCTACCGCGGCACGGCTGCCGACGGTGTGGGAGGTCTCAACGGCGACATCCTCTTCGCCGACGGCTCCGACTTCACCACGGCCCAAATCCCCTTCGGCGAGGACTTCACCATCAAGTCTTCTCCCGCCAACGGCTTCGAGCTCAACTACGTCATCATGCGCCACGGCTACAATCTCGAGGGCGACAGCCTCCTCTACGGCACGCCGCAGTATGAAGATGTCATCCTTCCCGCCTACCTCTTCTCCAACGACCTCTTCACCATCCCCGGCGAGTACATCGACGGCAACGTGCGCCTGATTCCTTACTTCAGCGCCACGAGCGGTGACGACACGCCGTCTGACGTAGACTATCCCACAAACTTCGACAAGGATACGCTCGCCATCAAGGTGACTGCCTCCCGCCTCTCCAAGTTTTCCTTAGCCGCCACCAACGGCGGCACCTCGTCCATCACGGTGCGCAGCGCAGTCAAGACCATCTATCAGGACATGACCAACAAGCAGGCCTCCATTGTCCCCGGCGATGAGGTGACCACTTCCACCACTTTCACGGGCGACTCGATGCACGTTTATCTCTACATCGACTACGACCAGGACGGTCAGTTCAACGTCAGCATAGGCTCCGACGGCAAACCGACCTACGCCAGCGAACTCGTGGCCTATTCCTATTATAATGGCTACAACAGCGCCGGCGAAACCGTAGGCCTTGACGCCGACTGCAGCAAACTGCCCACGTTCACCGTCAACCCCATGATGCAACCCGGCGTTTACCGTGGTCGTCTCAAGGTCGACTACAACAACTCCGACCCGGGCGGTACGTGGGTTGAAGGCAGCACCACCAACATCGACGACCGCGGCGGCTACATCATCGACTTCCTCGTCAACATCCACGAGGCGACGCACGCCCTCAAGACCTTCGTCACCAACGGCAGCGTCCACGACGGCACCTCCACAACCAGCACGGAGGGTCTGCCCGAAGCCGTCGAGCCCTTCGCGGCGCTGAGCCTCCGCATGGCACCCGTCACGTCCGACTACACCACCGACAGCATCACCATCCGCCACGGCCACCTCGACAAGGAGCAGTACATCCACGGCAACCGCCAGTGGAGCGAATACACGCGCAAGTACTCCCGCACGTTCTCCATCCCCAAGGACTCCGTGAACGGCGAAGTCTACATCTATGCCGACTTCGAGCCTTCAGCCGATGCTGAATACGTACTGGTTTTCTCTGACGAATTCGACGGCGAAGACGGCTCCCTGCCCAGCTCCGAAAACTGGATACGCCCCGCCCGCTACGCCTCTGCATGGAACCGCTTCCTCTCCAAGACCGACGAGGAGCACGCCGCAGTGGGCTACATCGAGGACGGCAAGTTCGTCGCCAAGTGTATTCCCAACACCCAGTTCACTGACGACGCAGTCGACATGATTAGCGGCGGCATCAGCTCCAGCGGCTTGCACGCCTTCACCTACGGCCGGTTTGAAGCCCGCATCAAGACCGAAGCCTACAGCGGAAACTTCCCCGCCTTCTGGATGATGCCCCAGGACAACAGCGCCGGCTGGCCCTACGCCGGCGAGATTGACATTTGGGAACAAATCAACACGGGGAACGTCGCCTACCACACCATCCACTCCAAGTGGGCCAACATCCTCGGCAACACTGACGACCCCACCCGTTCGGGTTCAACCAGCGGTGTCACCACGGGCAACTACCACACCTTCGGTCTGCTCTGGACCGCCACCAAGCTCACATGGTATGTCGACGGCAAGCAGACGTTCTCCTACGCCAAGTCGACCGACGAGTCCGACCTCGAAAACGGCCAGTGGCCCTTCGACGCACCCTTCTACATCATCATGAACCAGAGCGTCGGCAACGGCTCATGGGCTTCCAGCCCCGACGTGTCGCACACCTACACCACGCTCTTCGACTGGGTTCGCGTCTACCAAATTGCCGACCCCTCCGACGGCATCGAGAACGTGACGACAAACACTTCCGGCATCGACGTCTACGCCTCGCGCGGCAAAATCCGCGTCGTAGCTGAGGAAGCCACCAACGTCATCGTTGTCGACATGGCAGGCCGCAAGCTCGTCAACGAGAACGTTCAGGGCAACAAGGACTTCTACCTCAGCACCGGCGTCTACGTCGTCAACAACAAGAAGGTGTATGTCCCCTGATTTTTCCACGAACTGTTTCTTACCCTATTTCTGAGACAATATGGAGGTGCGGCACCACGTCCGCGCCTCCATTTTTCTTTTCTCTTATGAAAATCCTGTCGGGAGAAGAAAAAACAAAATCCATCACAAAAACAAACACCATGTCCACCACCCACAATCCCCAATCCGAAGCCGCACAGTCCGCCCAGTCCGCCGCATCTGCCGATGCCGCACCGCTCAAGATGGTCTACCTCCACGGCTTTGCCTCCTCCGGCGCCACGGGCACAGCCGAACTGCTCCGCAAACTCCTGCCCTCCGCCACCGTCGTCGCCCCCGACATCCCCGTCGACCCCGACGAAGCCCTCCCCTACCTGCGCCAGTACTGCGCCGACGAACAGCCCGACGTCATTGTCGGCACCAGCATGGGCGCCATGTACGCCCAGCAGATGCGCGGCTTCGTCCGCGTCTGCGTCAACCCCGCCTTCAACATGTCCACCATGAGCAAGACCCTCCACACCGGCACGTTCAAGTTCCACAACGGCCGCCGCGACCACCAGAAGGAATTCCGCATCACCGCCGAAATCATCAAGCACTTCAACATGATGGAGCGCCACCAGTTTGAGGGCATCACCCCCGAGGAGCGCGAACGCTGCTACGGCCTCTTCGGCAACAACGACAAGACCGTCAACCCCATCAACGCCTACAACACGTTCACAAAATACTACGTCCACGCCGAGCGCTTCGAAGGCGAGCACCAACTCAACGAGCGCTCCGTGCGCCACGCCCTCCTGCCGCTGCTCAAGCGCATCTTCGGCGCGCGCTACGAAGCCTCTGCCCGCGAGCCCCTGCCCGACTACATGAAGTATTGAACGCACAGCCCGTTCGGGGCGGAAAGGAAAAACTGCCGCCTTGCACGCTGAACACAAAGAAAGCACTTTCAGAATTTCGTCCCGAACAATCCCCCAAAACCACCAAAGCAAGGACAAATTCCACCAGTTTTTAAAGCCCTGAACCATAGTCATTTAGATTTTCTCCAAAAACTTTCGGAAAAAAGTCCTGAGCTTTTTGAGCATTAGCTCAGGACTAAGTAGGAAAACCTCAGGACTAATTTTCAAAAGTTCCAAGCAAGGTTCTGAAAGTCCAAATTGAAGCCTCAAAATCCCGAGCCGAAGTATCATAAACACAAGAGAAAGCCCTGCGCGGAGAGAACCATCCTCTCCTTGCAGGGCTTTCCGTCTTATTGTAAGCCAAAGGCATCAGCCTTCAGCGCAAGGCAGTCCGCATCAATGCGACACCACCACCTTGCGGGTCACTGTTGCGTTCGGGGTGACGATTTTGATGATGTAGACGCCAGGCGTGTAGGCGTTGAGGTCTATCACTGTTTCGTCGCCGGGCGACACCTCGTCGAGCGTCGTGCGGCTCACTTCGCCGTTGGCGAGGCTGTAGAGCGAAACTTTCACGTTCTCCTCTGCCACGTTGAAAAGTATGCGCCATTTGTCCGCGCCCTTCTTCAGCGTCACGGGTTGCGTGGTGGGCATCGTCAGGTCGTGGTTGTTTGCGGCGAGTTTCTCGAGCGCCATCTTCAGTCCGGCGTAGGCGTCAATCTTGCCGTAGCCAGTCGTGGGCGTCCAGTCGCCCTGCACGCCGCCCGTGTATTCGTCGCGGATGGCTGTTTTGCTGATTATCTCCACCACGTCCTCTGGCGTGAGCTTGGGATTGGCCTGCAACCACAGCGCCAGGATGCCAGACACGGCAGGCGCGGCCATTGATGTGCCTGACATCACACCGTAAAAATGGCTCGTCTCGACCGAAGCCGAGGCGTAGTCGAGGGCATTGCCGTCGTCGTCCACTGCCGCCACCACGTAATCGTCATCCATGACTACCCCGTCAGGATACATCATCGTACTATAGCGATTGTACGAGGAGATGACGTAATAGCCCGGTGCCATGACTGTCGGTTTCAAGTCACTACCCAACGAGGGACCGGGACTGCTAAAATAGGATATTGCGCCTGGTGACACTTTGGTTTCAAAAGTCGAGTCTGAAAACGTTTTCCACCTTTCCCGGTTGTCGTAGGAACCTACACCAATGGCACGCGGAATGTTGGCACTGCCCTGTGCCACCAAATACTCGCTGTCGCCCTCCAGACCGTAGCCATCCATAGTGACAAACGAGTCAACATAGTTCAACCAGGCATGGAAGCCTGCCGAGGCGTCCTTTGAGGTGATTTTCAAACCCGCATAGAGGTTGTTTTTCTCTTCCCCCAGCAGCGTGGCCAACGTATCCGGATAGGCCCAGATTACATAGTTTTCCTTCTGGTTATTGGCACTGATTTCTCCTTCTACCCCCCAGCCATCTGGTAAATCCTCCATCGTTCTGAACGTTTTCGTCTCTGCATTGTAGACCATAAACTCAACGTTCAGGTGTTGCTCGCCATCGGCTGCCATGCCCCAAAGGGCGGCGTAGTTGTAACCGAGGGGCGGAGTGTTGCTGAACAGCAGATACACAGAGTCGCCCGCAGCTTCGAAAGTGTGCGCGACGTGAAGTTTACTGCCACCATCGTCCCCCATAGCCCCAACCATGAGCGCCCCGGCGCCGCAGAAGCCGTCCATTGTCTGTTCGTAGGTGGTGGTTCCGTCGTGGGGACCCATATTCGAGGCGTAGCTCATGTTGAGCACCCAGGGCTTGCCTTCCGCCTCGGCAAATTCTTTAATCCACTGTGCGTCCTCGAGGATTTCGTCTGGATACAATGTGGAAGGCACCATCACGATGTCAGCACCGGGTGCCATGCCCGAGTAATCGTTGCCGCGGACTACCGAGCCTGCCGCGATGCCCGCCACATGGGTGCCATGACCATACGAATCTGTGATGCCATCGTGACTGGAGGAAATGTCCGTGGTGGGTTCTTCTTCCCCAGCGTAACGGTTCCACACGGCGAGAATGCGGCTGTTGCCCTCGTCGTCGCGGAAGGCACGGTGGTCGTACTGGAAGCCCTGGTCGATGACGGCGACAATGACGCCCTCGCCCGTATAAGGCGTTTCGAGTTCAATGCCAGCGTGCACCGAGTCCGCACGCGTCGACTTGCGGGCGTTGTCGAGCGCGGGGTAGGACTTGTGGGCGGCTTCGATGTACGTCACCGACTGCAGCGCAGCCACGGCTTCGATTTTGTTGTAGGGAATGCGCGCGGTCACAAGTTTGTCGTTGATGCGCCGGGCTTCGCCGCCCAAAATCGCGATGCTGTCGAGGGCGGCCTCGGCGTCCGTCACGGTGATGATGAAGCGACCCTGCGTGGAGTCAGCCGATAAAGACGTGCCGCGGCTGGCGCGCACCGGCTTTGCGTTTTCCTTCAACAAGAGTCCGGTGCCAGCGTCCCACTTCAGTCCCTTGTGTACCTCTACTTGGGCGTCGGCTACAGAAAAGCCCGACACCGCAATGGCGAAAGCCAAAAATAATCTTTTGTTCATAATTTATTATTATATATAGTGTGATTAATAACCTATGTAGTCTGACTAAAAATCTGATTAGGAAACGGCGGCATCAATGCGACACCACCACCTTGCGGGTAACTGTTGCGTTCGGGGTGACGATTTTGATGATGTAGACGCCAGGCGTGTAGGCGTTGAGGTCTATCACCGTTTCGTCGCCGGGCGATACCTCGTCGAGCGTCGTGCGGCTCACTTCGCCGTTGGCAAGACTGTAGAGCGAAACTTTCACGTCCTCCTCAGCCACGTTGAAGAGTATGCGCCAGTTGTCCGCGCCTTTCTTCAGCGTCACGGGCTGCGTGGTGGGCATCGTCAGGTCGTGGTTGCTTGCGGCGAGTTTTTCGAGCGCCATCTTCAGTCCGGCATAGGCGTCAATCTTGCCGTAGCCAGTCGTGGGCGTCCAGTCGCCTTGCACGCCACCAGTGTGTTCGTCGCGGATGGCAGTTTTGCTGATTATCTCCAACACATCCTCGGGCGTGAGTTTGGGATTGGCCTGCAACCACAGCGCCAGAATGCCCGACACGACGGGTGTGGCCATTGAAGTGCCATACATCTGGCCGTAGAAATGGCTCGTCTCGACCGAAGCTGAGGCGTAGTCGAGGGCATTGCCGTCGTCGTCCACTGCCGCCACCACATCTTCGTCGTCCTTGACTAATCCGTCAGGATGCATCGGCGTGGAATAGCGGCTGAACGCGGAAATGACGCAACGGCCCGGCGCCATGACCGTCGGTTTCAAGTCACTGCCCAACGAAGGGCCGGGACTGCTGAACACGGAAATATCGCCTTCCTCTCCGTTGAATCCATATTGATCGCCCAAAAAGTTAGTAAATATCTTCCTATTGTTGTACGACCCCACACCTATGGCACGCGGGATGCCCGCACTTTCCTGTCCTACCAAATATTCGCTGTCACCCTCCAGACCATAGCCGTCCACTGTGACAAACATACCTTCGTCCATTTCCAACCAGGCGTGGAAGCCGGCCGAGGCATCCTTCGAGGTGATTCTTGCCCCCAAATAGAGGTTGCTTTGTTCTTCCTCCAACTGTGTTGCCAATGTAGCCAACTCGGCTTTAACGTTATAGTGCTCCTTCTGATTACGGGCATTGATTTCTCCAAATGAACTTCCACATTTTTGCAAGATGTCGTCAGTAATCTTGTGGAACGTCTTCGTCACCGCGTTGTAGACCACAAATTCAACGTCATGATGCTGCTCGCCGTCCGCCGCAGTCCCCCAAAAGTCGAAGTAGTTGCTTCCGAGATATGGGTTGTTGCTGAAGAGCAGATACACCGAGTCGCCCACCGCCTCAAAAGTGTGCGTGACGTGAACCTTATGGTAGCCTTCGTTACCCATAGCTCCCACCATGAGTGCCCCTGCGCCGCACAAGCCGTTCATGGCTTGGTCGTAGATGGTGGTACCGTCGTGGGGACCTATGTTCGAGAGGAAACTCATGTTGAGCACCCAAGGTTTGCCTTCCTTTTCAGCAAACTCTTTAATCCACTGCGCGTCCTCAAGGAATTCGTCTGAAGATAATAATGTGGTAGTCACCATCACAATGTCAGCATCGGGAGCCATGCCCGAGTAATTGTTGCCGCGGACGACAGAACCCGCCGCAATGCCCGTCACGTGGGTGCCATGACCATACGTTCCTGTGGTGCCGTCGTGACCGGAGGGAATGTCCGTGGTGGGTTCTTCTTCCCCCACGTAACGGTTCCACACGGCAAGGATGCGGCTGTTGCCCTCGTCATCGCGGAAGGCACGGTGGTCGTACTGAAAGCCCTGGTCGATAACGGCGACAATGACACCTTCGCCCGTGTAGGGCGTTTCGAGTTCTATGCCAGCGCGCACCGAATCCGCCCGTGTCAACTTGCGGGCGTTGTCGAGCGCGAGGGAGGCCTTGCGGACGGCTTCGATGTACTTCACCGACTGCAGCGCAGCCACAGCTTCGATTTTGTCATAGGGAATGCGTGTGGTCACGATGCTGTCGTTGATGCGCCGGGCTTCGCCGCCCAAAATCGCGATGCTGTCAACGGCAGCCTCGGCGTCCGTCACGGTAATGATGAAGCGGCCCTGCGTGGAGTCCGCAGATATGCCGCGGCTGGCGCGCATCGGTTTTCCGCCTTTATTCAACAGAAGCCCAGTGCCGGCGTCCCATTTCAGTCCCTTGTGTACCTCCACTTGGGCGTCGGTCACAGAAAAACCCGACACCGCAATGGCGAAAGCTAGAAGTAATCTTTTATTCATATATATTTATAGGTATAGTCTGATTGAAAATCCGATTTAATAGCGGCGGCATCAATGCGACACCACCACCTTGCGGGTCACCATCGCGTTCGGGGTGACGATTTTGATGATGTAGACGCCAGGCGTGTAGGCGTTGAGGTCTATCACCGTCTCGTCGCCGGGCGATACCTCGTCGAGCGTCGTGCGACTCACTTCGCCGTTGGCAAGGCTGTAGAGTGAAACCCTCACGTCCTCCTCTGCCACGTTGAAGAGTATGCGCCACTTGTCCGCGCCCTTCTTCAGCGTCACGGGTTGCGTAGCGGGCATCGTCAGGTCGTGGTTGCTTGCAGCGAGTTTTTCGAGCGCCATCTTCAATCCAGCGTAGGCATCAATCTTGCCGTAGCCCGCCGTGGGCGTCCAGTCGCCCTGCACGCCGCCCGTGTATTCGTCACGGACAGCCGTTTTGCTGATTATCTCCAACACATCCTCGGGCGTGAGCTTGGGATTGGCCTGCAACCACAGCGCCAGAATGCCAGACACGGCAGGCGCTGCCATTGAAGTGCCCGACATCACACCGTAAAAATGGCTCGTCTCGACCGAAGCTGAGGCGTAGTCGAGGGCATTGCCATCGTCGTCCACTGCCGCCACCACATTTTTGTCGTCCTTGACTAACCCGTCTATATTATTCGGAGTGGTGTAGCGACTGAACGAGGAGACGACGCAACTGCCCGGCGCTAGGACTGTCGGTTTCAAGTCACTGCCCAACGAAGGACCGTGGCTGCTGAATGCAGCAATTTTACCTGTCTCTGTCTGGAATGGAGCGGTTACCGTTCCACCCGAAAGATTGGTACATTCTTGCCTGCTGGCATACGCGCCCACAGCTATGGCGCGCGGAACGCTGGCAGCGCCCTGATCCACTAAAAACTCACTGTCGCCCTCCAGACCATAACCATCCACGCTGACAAATTCGCCATAAATGTTATCCAACCAGGCATGGAAGCCTACCGGACCATCCTTTGCAGTGATTTTCAGTCCCAGATAGAGGTTTTTCTGTTCCTCCTCCATCAGCTCCGCCAACGCTTCCAGATCAACATAAACATTGTAGCGCTCCTTCTGGTTATTGGCATTGATTTCCGCAAACGCTTCACCACATTGCGAAAGATCTTCCTTCAAGAAATGTAATGTCTTCGTCGTCGCGTTGTAGACTACAATTTCTACATCCAGATGAACCGCACCATCTGCCACCGTACTCCATAAATCGAAGCAGTTGACACCCATGTCTGGGTTGTTGCTGAGCAACAGATACACCGAGTCGCCCGCCGCTTCAAAAGTATGTGCGACGTGAACCTTATTGGCACCATCGTTACCAATAGTCCCTACTATAAGTGCCCCAACGCCACAGAAGTTGTTCAGCGTCTGGTCGGAGGTGGTGGTACCGTCGTGGGGACCTATATTCGTGCCAAAACTCATATTGACCACCCAGGGCTTACCTTCCTCTTCAGCAAATTCTTTAATCCACTGCACGTCCTCAAGAATTTCGGAAGTAGAAAACTTGGAAGTCACCATCACGATGTCAGCACCGGGTGCCATGCCCGAATAATTGTTGCCACGGACGACAGAGCCCGCCGCTATGCCCGCCACATGGGTGCCATGGCCATTCGTCCTTCTGCCATCATGACCAGAGGGAATGTCCTTGGTGGGCTCGTCCCCGGCATAACGGTTCCAGACGGCGAGGACGCGGCTGTTGCCCTCGTCGTCGAGGAAGGCGCGGTGGTCGTACTGGAAACCGTCGTCGATGACAGCGACAATGACGCCCTCGCCCGTGTAGGGCGTTTCGAGTTCAATGCCGGCGTGCACCGAATCCGCCCGCGTCGACTTGCGCGCGGTATCGAGCGTGGGGTAGACCTTGCGGTCGGCTTCGATGTACTTCACCAACTGCAACGCAGCCACAGCCTCGATTTTGTTGTAGGGAATGCGTGCAGTCACAATGCTGTCGTTGATGCGCCGGGCTTCGCCGCCCAAAATCGCGATGCTGTCGAGGGCAGCCTCGGCATCCGTCACGGTGATGATGAAGCGCCCCTGCGTGGAGTCTGCCAATGCCGACGTGCCGCGGCTGGCACGCACTGGCTTTGCGTGTTCTTTCAACAAGAGTCCGGTGCCGGCGTCCCACTTCAATCCCTTGTGTACCTCAACTTGGGCGTCGGCTACTGAAAAGCCTGACAGCGCAATGGCAAAAGCCAGAAGTAATTTTTTATTCATATATATTTATAGGTATAGTCTGATTTAAAATCCGATTTAAGAGCGGCGGCATCAATGCGACACCACTACCTTGCGAGTCACCGTTGCGTTCGGCGTGACGATTTTGATGATGTAGACGCCAGGGATATAAGCGTTGAGGTCTATCACTGTTTCGTCGCCAGGCGATACCTCGTCGAGCGTCGTGCGGCTCACTTCGCCGTTAGCAAGGCTGTAGAGCGAAACTCTCACGTATTCCTCAGCCACGTTGAAGAGTATGCGCCACTTGTCAGCGCCCTTCTTCAGCGTCACGGGCTGCGTGGCGGGCATCGTCAGGTCGTGGTTGCTTGCAGCGAGTTTTTCGAGCGCCATCTTCAGTCCGGCGTAAGCGTCAATCTTGCCGTAGCCAGTCGTGGGTGTCCAGTCGCCCTGCACGCCGCCCGTGTATTCGTCGCGGATGGCCGTTTTGCTGATTATCTCCACTACGTCCTCGGGCGTGAGCGTGGGATTGGCCTGCAACCACAGCGCAAGGATGCCCGACACGACTGGCGTGGCCATAGAGGTGCCCGAATACGCTCCGTAGAAGTGACTCGTCTCAACCGAAGCAGAGGCGTAGTCGAGGGCATTGCCGTCGTCGTCCACTGCGGCAACCACTTCTTTGCCGTCCTTGCTCAACCCATCAAGTTTCGTCGCAGTGGAGTAGCGGTTGAGCGAGGAAATGACGTTCACCCCCGGTGCCATGACAGTCGGTTTCATGTCGTCGCCCAACGAGGGACCGTGGCAGCTGAATACGGCAATTCCACCTAATCCTGTCTGGTATGTGTCGGTCTCCGTTCCACCCGAAAAGCTGGTATACTCTTGCCTACTGGCGTAGGCACCCACACCTATGGCGCGGGGAATGCCTGCACCGCTCTGCCCCACTGAATACTCACCGTCGCCCTCCAGACCGTAGCCATCTACAGCGACAAACGCGCCATAGTACGTTTCTGACCAGGCGTGGAAGCCTGCCGAGGCTTCCTTTGAGGTGATTTTCACACCTGCATAGATGCTGTCTTTCTCTGTCCCCAGCAGCGTAGCCAACGTATCTGGGTAGGCTCTGATTACATAGTGTTCCTTCTGGTTATTGGCATTGATTTCTCCAGATATAGACCAGACTTTTGGTGAAGTGGGCACCGTCCTGAACGTTTTCGTCTCTGCATTGTAGACCACAAATTCAACGTTCAGATGCTGCTCTCCGTCGGCAGCCATGCCCCAAAGGTCGATGCGGCTGAAACCGGCGGACGGGGTGTTGCTGAACAGCAGATACACCGAGTCGCCCGCAGCCTCAAAAGTGTGCGCGACGTGGAGGTCGTAGGTGGCTTTGTTACCCATAGCCGCTACAAAGAGACCGCCAGCACCGCAGATGCTGTTCATGGTCTGGTCGTAGGTGGTGGTACCGTCGTGAGGACCTTGATTACTAGAAAAACTCATATTGACCACCCAGGGTTTGCCTTCCTCGTCGGCAAATTCTTTAATCCACTGCGCGTCCTCAAGAATTTCATCGTTTGACAAACTGGAAGACACCATCACGATGTCAGCACCAGAAGCCATGCCCGAATAATCGTTGCCGCTGACGACCGAACCCGCCGCAATGCCCGCTACGTGGGTGCCATGACCAGCCGTGCCCGGATAGTTGTCGTGACCAGAGGGAATAGTTGTGGTGGGCTCTTCATCCCCAGCATAACGGTTCCAGACGGCGAGGACGCGGCTGTTGCCCTCATCGTCGAGGAAGGCGCGGTGGTCGTATTGAAAGCCAATGTCGATGACGGCGACAATGACACCCTCGCCCGTGTAGGGCGTTTCGAGTTCAATGCCAGCCTGTACCGAATCCGCCCGCGTCGACTTGCGCGCGTTGTCGAGCGTGGGATAGACCTTGTGGGCGGCTTCGATATACTTCACCGACTGCAGCGCCGCCACGGCCTCGATTTTGCTGTAAGGAATGCGGGCGGTCACAATGCGGTCGTTGATGCGCCGGGCTTCGCCGCCCAAAATCGC
Organism: Bacteroidales bacterium; assembly: GCA_030531095.1. GTDB lineage: Bacteria > Bacteroidota > Bacteroidia > Bacteroidales > Bacteroidaceae > Alloprevotella. Next base: position 6,019 of record JAUNOO010000019.1, on the reverse strand, counting down.
AATGCTGTCGAGGGCAGCCTCGGTGTCCGTCACGGTGACGATGAAGCGGCCAAGCGTGGAGTCTGCCGACGTGCTGCGGCTGGCGCGCACCGACTTTGCGTTTTCTTCCAACAAGAGTCCGGTGCCGGCGTCCCATTTCAGTCCCTTGTGTACTTCCACTTGGGCGGCTACAGAAAAACTCGTCAGTGCTATGGCGAAAGCTAGAAGTAATTTTTTATTCATATATATTTATAGTCTGATTTAAAAGCGGCGGCATCAATGCGAAACCACCACTTTGCGGGTCACTGTCGCGTTCGGGGTGACGATTTTAATGATGTAGACGCCAGGGGTGTAGGCGTTGAGGTCTATCACTGTTTCGTCGCCGGGCGATACCTCGTCGAGCGTTGTGCGACTCACTTCGCCGTTGGCTAGACTATAGAGCGAAACTTTCACGTTCTCCTCAGCCACGTTGAAGAGCACGCGCCATTTGTCTGCGCCTTTCTTCAGCGTCACGGGTTGCGTGGCGGGCATCGTCAGGTCGTGGTTGCCTGCGGCGAGTTTTTCGAGTGCCATCTTCAATCCGGCGTAGGCGTCAATCTTGCCGTAGCCTGCCGTGGGCGTCCAGTCGCCCTGCGCGCCGCCCGTGTATTCGTCGCGGACTGCCGTTTTCTTGAATATCTCCAACACATCCTCGGGCGTGAGCTTGGGATTGGCCTGCAACCACAGCGCCAGAATGCCCGACACGGCTGGCGAGGAGAGCGAGGTACCCGAATACACACCGTAGAAATGGCTCGTCTCAAACGATGCCGTGGTGTAGTCGAGGGCATTGCCGTCGTCGTCCACTGCCGCCACCACGTCGTAGCCGTCCTTGCTGAACGTTTCTGGGTACAGCGTATTGGTGTAGCGGTCCAATGAGGATATCACATAGTTGCCCGGCGCCATGATGGTAGGCTTCAAGTCGTCGCCCAGCGAGGGACCGGGACTGCTGTATGAAGAAATTGCGCCAGTCTGCTCTCCGTAGACGCCCAAAGTCAAACCCGAAAGCGTAGTCCACGTATCTCGGTCGTTGTAGGAGCCCACACCGATAGCGCGGGGAATGCTTGCACTGCCCTGCCCCACTAAATATTCGTTGTCGCCTTCCAGACCATAGCCGTCCACGGCGACAAATTCACCATATCCTGCCCTAAACCAGGCGTGGAAGGCGGCAGACGCATCCTTTGCGGTGATTTTCAGACCCAGATAGAGATTGGTCTGGTCTTCCTCCAGCAAGGCGGCCAACGTCTCCAGGTCGGCATAGAAGGTGTAGTGCTCCTTCTGGTTATTGGCATTGATTTCTCCATACGCGCTCCCGCAATATTGCCAAATGCCGTCATTCATCGAGAGGAACGTCTTCGTCACCGCGTTGTAGACCACAATTTCTATATTCAGATGTTCCGCACCGTCGGCTTCCGTGCTCCACATATCGACGTAGTTGCTGCTGGTGGAAGGGTCGTTGCTGAATAACAGATACACCGAGTCGCCCGCCGTCTCAAAAGTGTGCGCGACATGAATCTTGCTTTCGCCATTATTACCCATAGCCGCCACGATGAGACCGCCCTCGTCACAGAAACTGTTCATCGTCTGTTCGAAGGTGGTGGAACCGTCGTGTGGACCAATGGTCGAGCTAAGACTCATGTTGAGCACCCAAGGTTTGCCCTCCTCTTCTGCCAATTCCTTAATCCACTGCACGTCCTCGAGAAATTCTTCGTTGTATAATGCGGAAGGCACCATCACAATGTCTGCTCCGGGTGCCATGCCGGAATAATCGTTGCCGCGGACGACCGAACCCGCCGCAATGCCCGTCACATAAGTGGCATGACCTACGCTTTGCGGGACGCCGTCGCTGCCGGAGGGGATAGTCGTGGTGGGGGCTTCATCGGCGTAGCGGTTCCACACGGCAAGGACGCGGCTGTTGCCCTCGTCGTCACGGAAGGCGCGGTGGTCATATTGAAAGCCTTGGTCGATGACGGCGACAATGACGCCCTCGCCCGTGTAGGGCGTTTCGAGTTCAATGCCAGTTTGCACCGAGTCGGTTCGTGTCAACTTGCGGGCGTTGTCGAGCGCGAGGGAGGCCTTGCGGGCGGCTTCGACGTACACGACAGATGGCAACGCCGCCACTGCTTCGATTTTGCTGTAAGGAATGCGGGCGGTCACGAGATTGTCATTGATACGTCGGGCTTCGCCGCCCAAAATCGCAATGCTATCGACGGCGGTCTCTGCGTCCGTCACGGTAATGATGAAGCGACCAAGCGTGGAGTCTGCCGATGCAGATGTGCCGCGGCTGGCGCGCACCGATTTCACGTTCTCTTTCAACAGAAGCCCGGTGCCGGCGTCCCATTTCAGCCCCTTGTGTACCTCCACTTGGGCGTCTGCCACAGAGAAGCCCAACAGCGCAATGGCGAAAGCCAGAAGTAATATTTTATTCATGGAAATCTAAAAGAATAGTCCTAATTGTTTCTATTTCTATCTGCAGACAAAAGTAACAACTTTTTGCGATTCCGCAAAGCATTTCGGAAGCACCTTTCCGGGTCGCCCGTTTTATCCAAAACCTATCCGTTCCGCCCGTTCTTTTTCCCACAAAAACTTTTGAGCCCCAATCATTTGAGGCGCGATTTCCCCTAAACACGACGGAAGTCCCACGCTCGCTGCGCAGGACTTCCGTCGTGTTTCTTTCTATAAGCTTCCGCTCGGGTCGTCAGTGCGACACCATAATCTTTCGGGTCACGATTGCGCCCGGCGTGACAATGCGGAGAATATAAGTTCCCGCCATGTAGGTGGCAAAGTCCACCACTTCCTCCTGTCCGGCATAGACCTCGCCGAGAGTGGTGCGGCTCACCTCACTACCGTCAATGCCATAGAGCGAGACGGTGACGTCGGTCGTGGCGATGTTGAAGAGGATTCTCCATTTGTCGGCACTCATGCTCAGCGTCACGGGGTTGTCGCTCGTCATTGTGGCATCGCCGCGGCTCGCCGTGAGCATTTCGAGCGCCTTCTTCAGTCCAGCGTAGGCGTCAATCTTACCATATCCCGCCTCCACCGTCCAGTCGCCCGTGGTGCCGCCAGTGTATTCGTCGTGAATGGCAGTGGCTTCAAAAATGTCCACCACGTCCTCGGGCGTAAGCGAAGGATTGGCCTGCAACCACAACGCCAATATGCCCGACACAGCGGGACACGACATCGAAGTGCCCTGCTTCACGCCGTAGAAGTGGCTCGACATCGTGCTCGCCGCGTTGTAGCTCAGCGAGTCGCCGTTGCTGTCCACCGCCATCACGACGTAACGGTCAGTCTTCTGTATGGTCGAGTAGTTCGAGGGGCCATCGTAGCGGTTGAGTGCCGCCGTGATGGTAGTGCCGGGCGCAGCGATGCTCGGTTTCATGTCGCCGCCCAGCGAGGGACCCGGACTGGAATAATCTGCCAGCTCGCCCGACGTGGTATAGCCCGTGTACCTGTAGGTCGTGCCCGACATGCTTTGCCATTCTGACTTGCCGTTGTAGGCAGCCACACCGATGGCACGCAGAATGCTCGCACTGCCCTGCGACACCATATACTCGTCGTCGCCCGCCAAGCCGTAGCCGTCCACGGTGACGAATTCGCCGTAGCCCGACTCCGTCCAGGCGTGAAATCCGACGTTGGCGTCGAGCGACGTCACCTTGAAACCGAAGTAGAGGTTCGACGTGCTGCGCTGCCCCACCAGCGTGGCGAGCGAGGACAACGTGACGTAGGTCAGGTAGTGCTCCTTGCTGTTGTTCGCGTTGATTTCGCCTCCCACGTAGCCCACGCGGTTCAGCTGCTGTTCAGACAGGGTGGTGAACGTCTTCGTCTGGGCGTTGTAGACCACGACGTCCACCTCCAGGTGACGTGTGCTGTCCGCCACCGTACTCCAGAGGTCGAGGTAGTTCATGTTGTAGGTCGTCGAGTTGCTGGCGAGCAGATACACCGTTTCGTCGGCGGCGGAGAACGTGTGGTAGACGTGAGCCGCATCTCCACCACTGTTGCCCATAGCCGCCACCATGAGTCCGCCGCTGTCGCAGAGGTTGCTCATCGCCTGTTCGTAGGTTGTCGTGCCGTCATGCGGACCACAGTTCGCGCCGAAGCTCATGTTGATAATCCAGGGCTTGCCTTCCTGCTCGGCTAACGACTTAATCCACTGCGCGTCCTCCAGAATTTCGTCGGTATCAAAGTTCGACGGCACCATGATGATGTCCGCTTCGGGCGCCATGCCGTAGTAGCTGTTGCCATTGACGACCGAGCCCGCCGCGATGGACGTCACGTGGGTGGCGTGGCCGCCCAAACCGGTTATGCCGTCGCTGCCCGAAGGGATAGTCGTCGTCGCATTGTCCTTTGCATAGCGGTTCCACACGGCAAGCACGCGGCTGTTGCCCTCACTGTCGAGGAAGGCGCGGTGGCGGTACTGGAAACTCTGGTCGATGAAGCCGATGATGACCCCCTCGCCCGTATAGGGCGTTTCGAGACCAATGCCTCCCTGCACCGAGTCGGCACGCGTCATGGCGCGCGCCGTGCTCATGAGCGGGCGCAACTGGCGCGAGGCTTCTATGTGGCTCACAGACTTGAGGTCGGTCAGGCTTTCCAAATGGTCGCTGGGAATTGTGACGCTGAGCACGTTTTCGCCCACCACGCGAACCTCACCGCCCAGCAGCGCGATGCTGTCGGCAGCGGCGTCCACGTCGCTGACGGTGACGAGGAAGCGGTGCGTGGTCGTGTCGGCCTGCGCGTTCGCGCTGCGGCTCTGGCGGGGCATACTCTGTCCGCCGCGTATCGCCGCTACGCCCAGGTCGAACTTACGGCCTCGTTCCGCCCTGATTTGGGCATCAGCCGTAGTTGTAAACGCCATCAGGCACACGCAGACCAATAAGAAAAATCTGTTCATAATCTGTTAGTTTTAACACAGTTATACCCGTTTCCGATAAACGAAACCGCTCAGCGAGGTGCGTTCAGTACGGGGCGGTCTAATTTTTGTTTTTGTGCAGTACCAATCAATTGCAGGGTACGCCACGAAGTTACATATTTTCCTGAAACAGAGCTACATTTCCGAATATAATTTATCGAAAATGCAACGGCAGGTCTTCAGCGCTCTATAAAATAAGGAATAGACCAGTCTGTGAAACCGGAAAATCAATCCTTTTCCGCCGCGTCTTCGTCTTGCGACTTGCTCAAGCGGTAGGCGCGAGGCGTCATGTCGTAGACGCGGGAGAAGGCCTTATAGAATGCCTGGCGCGAGGCGAAGCCCGACAGCAGTCCTATCTCCTCCGCCGTGAAGCGGGCGTAGCGCGAACTGCGGAGCATATGGCAGGCATCGCGCAGGCGGAAGCTGTTGACCAGGTTGCTGTAGTTGTTGCCCGAGTTGTTGCCCACGGCCGCCGAGATGTAGCGCATATTGGTGTTGAGGTCCTTAGCCAGTTGGCGCGTCGTATAGGTGGGGTCACGGTAGAGTTTGTTCTTCGTGAGGTGCGCCAGAATCCTGACGTAGAGTTCGTCGGAGGTGTCGCCCTTCATTCGGAGGCGGTATTCAGGAACCGGTTTCTTTTCTTTATCCATCGTTATTTCAGTAGTTTGGTTGGCGCAAAGTTACAATTTTTTTGACAAAACAAGTCCGTTCAACCCTTCTTTTAAGGTTAGGAATGGTGAAACCCTTTACGGGGAGAACGTATATTTGCAAGCAGAACAGCCCCTCCTTTTAATCATCCAAGAAAATATGACCGAAAAAAACGACTTTACGATGAGCACCGCGTACATACACGAATGGTTCAGCCTGCCACTTGTGGAGAAATATGACAATCTGTTCCTGTATTCAGGAACAGACTTTGTCGTTATTGCGACGATAATCGTCAGTGGGTTGTATTTATCTGTATCTACGTAAACATAAAGTTTCTTTCCGAACAGCTTTTCAATATAAAGTGAGTCCGGCATAAGAAAAAGGCAAAAAAGCCATCGGCGTCCGAAAAAGACATTCAAGTTTTTTTCGGACGCCTTTTTTTATTCG
>JAUNOO010000127.1 GCA_030531095.1 Bacteroidales bacterium | reverse complement strand
CCTATAAAAATTGGGCTCATAGCCCATTTATGTGCCAATAATTTGCATGAGGACAGCAGGCATATCGTTCCCAAATGTAATATCTGAGCGGGACGAATGATTTCATCACAGTTTTTCACCGCTTTTTTTTGTCGGCAAATGGAAATGTCTTAATTTTGCACACATAAAACTGTGGGCGGCTCGGCCTGTCGGTTCTAAAGTCATGAAACAATTTAATTAAATAACAACTTAATTCAAAGATTTATGTGGTTAACTAACTCATCTATCGGACGGAAAGTAATTATGTCGGTGACCGGCATAGCACTCATTCTGTTCCTGACGTTCCATGCCTGCATGAACGTGGTGGCCATTATCTCAGGCGAAGCCTACAACTTGGTCTGCGAGTTTTTGGGCGCAAACTGGTACGCGGTAGCCGGTACAGCGGTGCTCGCCGTGCTGGTTGTCATCCACTTCGTTTATGCCATCATCCTGACACTGCAGAACCGTACGGCGCGCGGCTCCAACCGCTATGCAGTGACCAACAAGCCTGAGAAAGTGGAATGGGCATCGCAGAACATGTTTGTGCTCGGCATCATCGTCGTGCTTGGTCTCGTCCTCCATCTCTACAACTTCTGGCTCAACATGATGTTTGCCGAATTCGCCAACGGCGGCTATGCCTTCGTAGGCGACTACGCCGCTCACGACGGCGCCGGCCTCATCGCCTACACCTTTAGCTGCCCCGTCTACACGGTGCTCTATCTCATCTGGTTCGCAGCCATCTGGTTCCACCTGACCCACGGCTTCTGGAGCGCCTTCCAGACCCTCGGCCTGAACAACAAAATCTGGTTCTGCCGCTGGAAGGTCATCGGCACGGTCTACGTGTCCATCATCATGCTCATCTTCGTAGCTGTGGCGCTCTTCTTCACATTCTGCGGCGGCTGCGCCGGCGGTGCTTGCGCTGCCTGAGCCTGACTCCCAAAGCAGTCTGGATTTTAATCATCACTTAAAAACATCAGATCATGTCGAACATAGATTCCAAGATTCCTGAAGGCCCCATTTCTGAAAAGTGGACCAATTATAAAGCTCACCAGAAGCTGGTGAACCCTGCCAACAAGCGTAAGCTCGATATCATCGTCGTAGGTACCGGTCTGGCCGGCGCATCCGCTGCCGCCTCCCTCGGCGAAATGGGCTTCAAAGTGCTCAACTTCTGCATTCAGGACTCACCCCGTCGCGCCCACTCCATCGCCGCACAGGGTGGTATCAACGCCGCCAAGAACTATCAGAACGACGGCGACTCCATTTATCGTCTTTTCTACGACACCGTTAAGGGTGGCGACTATCGTGCCCGCGAAGCCAACGTTTACCGTCTGGCTGAAGTGAGCGCCAACATCATCGACCAGTGCGTGGCTCAGGGCGTTCCCTTCGCCCGCGAGTACGGCGGCACGCTCGCCAACCGCTCCTTCGGTGGCGTGCAGGTGAGCCGTACGTTCTACGCCAAGGGCCAGACGGGCCAGCAGCTCCTGCTCGGTGCCTACTCCGCCCTCATGTGCCAGGTGAACGCCGGCACCGTGAAGCTCTACTGCCGCTACGAAATGCAGGACGTGGTCATCGTTGACGGACGCGCCCGCGGTATCGTGGCTCGCAACCTCGTCAACGGCCAGCTCGAGCGCTTCAGCGCCCACGCCGTTGTCCTCGCAACCGGTGGTTACGGAAACACCTACTTCCTCTCCACCAACGCCATGGGCTGCAACTGCTCCGCTGCCATCGCTGCCTACCGCAAGGGTGCCTACTTCGCAAACCCCGCCTACGTGCAGATTCACCCCACCTGTATCCCCGTTCACGGTGACAAGCAGTCCAAGCTGACGCTGATGTCCGAGTCGCTCCGTAACGACGGCCGCATCTGGGTGCCCAAGAACATCGAGGACGCCAAGAAGCTGCAGAAGGGCGAAATCAAGCCGACCGACATTCCCGAAGAGGAGCGCGACTACTACTTGGAGCGCCGCTACCCCGCCTTTGGTAACCTCGTGCCCCGCGACGTGGCAAGCCGCGCCGCCAAGGAACGCTGCGACCACGGCTTCGGCGTGAACAATACCGGCCTCGCCGTCTACCTCGACTTCTCCGAGGCCATCAGCCGCCTCGGCCTCGACGTGGTGCTCCAGCGCTACGGCAACCTCTTTGACATGTACGAGGAAATCACCGACGTGAACCCCGGCGAATTTGTCAAGGAAATCAACGGCGTGAAGTACTACAACCCCATGATGATTTACCCTGCCATCCACTATACAATGGGCGGCCTCTGGGTAGACTACGAACTTTCTACGAACATTCCCGGCCTCTTCGCCATCGGCGAGTGCAACTTCTCCGACCACGGTGCCAACCGCCTCGGTGCTTCTGCGCTCATGCAGGGCTTGGCCGACGGATACTTCGTTCTGCCTTATACCATCCAGAACTACCTCAGCGACCAAATCACCGTACCCCGCTTCTCCATCGACCTGCCTGAATTCAAGGAGACCGAGGCTGCCGTCAAGGCACGCATCGACCACCTGCTCAACATCAAGGGCAAGCGCTCCGTCGACAGCATCCACAAGGAGCTGGGCCACATCATGTGGGAATACGTCGGTATGGCTCGCGACAAGGAAGGTCTGAAAACGGCACTCGCCAAGATTAAGGAAATCCGCAAGGAATTCGAAACCAACCTCTTCATCCCTCAGCTCGAGGGCGTCAACGTGGAGCTCGACAAGGCACTCCGCCTCAACGACTTCATCACGATGGGCCAGCTCATCGCCATCGACGCGCTCAACCGCGAGGAAAGCTGCGGCGGTCACTTCCGCGTTGAACACCAGACCGAAGAAGGCGAGGCTAAGCGCGACGACCAGAACTGCTTCTACGTAAGCTGCTGGGAATACAAGGGCGAGGACAACGACCCCGTCAAGTACCAGGAGCCCCTCAAGTACGAGGCTATCGAAGTCAAGACCCGTAACTATAAGAACTAATTTCGTAGAAACCAATTAAAAGACTATCCACATGGCTAAGAATATAAGCTTTACTATCAAGTATTGGAAGCAGAATGGTCCTCAGGATGCGGGTCACTTTGAACAGCGCGACATGAAGGACATTCCCGACGATACGTCTTTCCTCGAGATGCTCGACATCCTCAACGAGGAACTCATCGAAGAGGGCAAGGAGCCGTTTGTGTTCGACCACGACTGCCGCGAAGGTATCTGCGGTATGTGCTCCCTCTACATCAACGGTACGCCCCACGGCAAGACGCCTACTGGCGCCACCACCTGCCAGCTCTACATGCGCCGCTTCAACGACGGCGACGTCATCACCGTTGAGCCCTGGCGCTCCGCCGCATTCCCTGTCATCAAGGACTGCATGGTCGACCGCTCTGCCTTCGACAAGATTCAGGCTGCTGGCGGTTACATCACCGTCCGCACAGGTGCTCCCCAGGACGCCAACGCCATCCTCATCCCCAAGGACGCTGCCGACGAGGCAATGGACTGCGCCACCTGCATCGGCTGCGGTGCCTGCGTAGCAGCCTGCAAGAACGGCTCCGCCATGCTCTTTGTCAGCTCCAAGGTGAGCCAGTTCGCCCTCCTGCCCCAGGGTCGCCCCGAGGCAGCCAAGCGCGCCAAGGCAATGGTGGCAAAGATGGACGAGCTCGGCTTCGGCAACTGCACCAACACCCGCGCTTGCGAGGCTGTTTGCCCCAAGAACGAGACGGTGTCGAACATTGCCCGCCTCAACCGCGAGTTCATCGTAGCCAAGCTGCACGACTAACCCCGGCAGCGCAGCCTCTCACACACCAGTGGCTAATATCGCCTGAATAGGCCAACATAAGAGAAAGAGACTGTGTTCCACCAAAGGGCACAGTCTCTTTTGATTTTCAGAACTTTCCTGCTTCTTGAAAATAATTCTGAGCGCACAGTTCCTTCTCTGAAAATACATTCCACATATAAAACAAAACCCCAAAAAACTAATTTGCTTATGAAACAGAAATTACTCATGTTCGTTGTCGCCTGCTTGTGTGCCGTTGGCGCAAAAGCCGATTGGGTGACCACTACGATTGACGGGTTGCGCTACAACCTCGACACCGACACGAAGACCGCCGAAGTGACCTGGACGGACGACTACTATTCGGGCGACATTGTCGTGCCCTCCACCGTCACCTATACGGTGACGACCATCGGTACGGAAGCCTTTGGCTACTGCCGTAACCTGACCAGCGTCGTCCTTCCCGAAACGATTGTGGAAATCTACTCCGGCGCATTCTATCAAAGTACGAAACTCACGAGCATCCGCATCCCCGCCGCAGTCGCAGAAATCTCTGCGGGCGCCTTTGGCGGCAGCACGTCAATGACTGCCATCGAGGTTGACGAGGCTAACCCGTACTTCGCCTCCTCCGACGGTGTGCTCTACAACAAGGACCTCAGCGAACTGGTGGCATTCCCCGCTGGCAAAGCCACTCAGTTCACAATTCCCTCCACCGTCACCGCCATTGGCGGGGGCGCCTTCAGCAACTGCACGCCCCTGACGAGCATCACCATTCCCGAGGGCGTAGTGACCATTGGCGAAGGTGCATTCACGCGCTGCACAGGCCTTACTAGCGTAGTCATCCCCAACAGCGTCACCGAAATGGGCGATGCTTTCGACAACTGCAGCGGACTGACGAACGTTACGCTGGGCGAAGGTCTGACGCGGATAGATTCTTATTCCTTCCGCAGATGCACTGCGCTGACCAGCATCAGCATTCCCAATGCTGTGACCGAGATTGGCGAGTATGCCTTCTTATATTGCACGTCCCTCGCCACCGTCTACCTTGGCGAGAACATAAATAGCCTTGTCTCAAGCTGCTTCTTCGGCTGTGGTCTGAAGGATTTCTATTGCGCTGCCACTACTCCTCCTGATGCTGAAGGCGCGTTCGATGACAACGTGAGCACCGCCGCCGTCCTCCACGTGCCGACCGGTACGCGCGACAGCTATGCCGCCTCCTACGGCTGGATGAAGTTCTTCTCCGTCACGGAGTATGATGCCGCCGGCATCAGCGGCGTCACCGTCAGCGACGCCACCGTTTCCGCCCGCGACGGCAAAGTGGTGTTCTCCAACGTTGCCGCCGGCGAAAGCGTCAGCCTCTACAGCACCGAAGGCAAACTGCTCAAGTCCGCCACAGCCGCTTCCGCAGGCGTCGTTTCACTCGACGCCGACCAGCCGGTAGTGGTAGCGAAAGTGGGCGACCGCTCGTTCAAACTCTCGACAAAGTAAGTCGCCAATCCTCCTCTTTCGTTGGGGGAGCATACTATAAGAGAGTCGTGTCAAAGCGAAAGTTTTGGCGCGACTTTCTTTTGTCCGTTCTTCCTGATTTCTCGAAAATGTGTAGATTCGAGCTTTCAGATTTCTCGATTATGTGTAAAACTGCGCGTTCAGATTTCTCGAAAATGTGTAGCCTCCCGCCTGCATCTGAAAATTCGACCCGAGAAATCCCAATTTTCGGCAGTGGGTTAAAGCGCTGATACAGAGTTGTCTGGAAATATCAGGGGAGATGGTTCTAAAAAGTCCAGGGCTAAATAAAAAAAGTCCTGAGCTAAGTAGT
>JAUNOO010000018.1 GCA_030531095.1 Bacteroidales bacterium | reverse complement strand
TCACGAGCTTCGCTCGCGACAGCTCCCCCCAAGGTGAGCGATAGTATTTGAATCGGCATGAGTTACCCGGGGTTCCACCCCGGGCTGCGTAAATTCACTCTTACAGAGTGATTCCCGTTGAGGGTGCAACGGCAAATGAGGCAAATCTGTTGCCGCCTATTATAAGGATCAAACATCGCGCTCCCGCTGTTCGCACACCTCGAACCGGACTGGTGCAACTTTGTCGTGGGCTTTTAAAAACTAGTCCTGAGCTATCAAAAAATATCCCTGAGATATTTCTCTAAAAGCTCAGGACTAAGTACCCAAAAGCTCAGGACTAATTTTCAAAAGCACAGGACTTGTTTTGAGGAACTGCGGCGGAGGGGAAAAATTTGGGGTAGGGATATAAAAAATGCAACCCCGCGTCTCTCGACGAAGGGTTGCCTCACAGAACTTATATAGAGATGAAAAAACTATTCTTTGTTTTTGATGATGCAAATATAGCAACTATTTTTGTAACCTCCAAATTTCAAAATGAATTTTTAGGTAAAATGCCAATTTTTTTCAGCGAACCAGTTTTATTTCGCCTTTCGACAATTCTACTTTCCGCATTTTGTAGAGCGTGCCGAGCGCGCGTTTGAAGGTTTTCTTGCTCACCGAGAAGCGGGCGGCGATTTCTTCCGGACTGCTGTGGTCGCCGAAGGGCAACGTGCCGCCTGCGGCTTCCAGTTCGTCGAGCAGCACGTCGGCGAAGTCGCGGAAACGCCCCTGCCCGATGCGCGCAATCGAGACGTCGAGCTTGCCGTCGGGGCGAAGCCTCACCACCGTGCCGCGAAGTACGTCGCCCTTGTGGGGCGGACAGCCGTAAATCTGGTCGTCGTAGATGAGACCGGAATGAGCTTGGTCGACGATGACCTTGAAGCCCAGTGGCGTTTTGTGCTGCACGAGCAGTTCCACCTCCTTGCCGCGGTAGTAGTCGGTCGGCGCGGCGGGTGTGAGCAGGTGGTCCACCTTTGCCGTCCCCACGATGCGGTGGGTTTCCGGGTCGATGTAGACGTAGACGATGTGGTAGTCGCCCTGCACCATCCTCGTCTTCTGTTCGCGGAAGGGGACGAAGAGGTCTTTCATCAGTCCCCAGTTGAGGAAGGCGCCATACTCGTTGACCCACGACACGCGGAGGCAGGCAAACTGTCCCACGCGGGCAAGGGGCTGCTCCTGGGTGGCAACGAGGCGTTCGCTCTGGTCGAGGTAGACGAAGACGCGGACCACGTCGTCGGGGCGCATTTCGCGGGCGACGTAGGCCTTGGGCATGAGCACTTCGCCAATGTCGCCGCCGTCGAGGTAGGCGCCATGGTCGGTGAAACGGATGATGCGGAGTTCGTTCCAGTCTCCTAATTTCAGCATAGCGGAAAGGTATATATATTATATAGGTATGGGGTGCGGTCAGACAGCCTCGTTTTCGGCTGAAGCCGGGGCGGACGGTTCGGGCGAGGGGGCTGGGGCTTCAGAAGAGGGCTCGGGAGCGGCAGTGCGTTCGTCGCACGCCACGATGCGGCCGTCGGCAAGATGGATGGTGCGGTCGGTGAGGCGCGCCAACTCCTCGTCGTGGGTGACGATGACGAAAGTCTGTCCGAAGCGCTCGCGGAGGTCGAAGAAGAGCTGGTGGAGCTCCGCCTTGTTGTGGCTGTCGAGGCTGCCCGAAGGCTCGTCGGCGAGCACGACGTCGGGTTTGTTCATCAATGCCCTCGCCACGGCGACGCGCTGCTTCTCACCGCCCGAGAGTTGGGCGGGCTTGTGGAGGGCACGCGAGGAGAGTTTCATGAAGTCGAGCAGTTCTTCGGCACGTTCGCGCACTGCCGATTTGGCGCGCCCTGCGATGAGACCGGGAATCATCACGTTCTCGAGGGCGGTGAACTCGGGCAGGAGCTGGTGGAACTGGAACACGAAGCCGAGATGCTCGCCGCGGAAGCGGGAGAGCTGGCGGCGCCCCAGACGGAGCACGTCGGTGCCTGCCACGGTGAGGCTGCCCGAGTCGGGGCGGTCGAGTGTGCCCATAATCTGGAGGAGGGTGGTCTTTCCGGCGCCGCTGGGGCCGACGATGCTGACCACCTCGCCTTTATATATGTGCAAGTCTATGCCTCCGAGCACTTCCAGTTGGCCGAAGGACTTGTGGATGTCGTGTATCTCTATCATATTGTGGGTACAAACTTACGAATTATTTTTCGTGCGCCTCGCCTTTCTGCGTTATCAGGGGGGAAAATTCAGTCAGAATTCCTCAACACTTTTCGCGCAGTCTCGATGATGGTGTCGACGCCGTTGTTGTAGTCGGCAGAGGTAATGTCGACGGCGACGTCCGGCTCAATGCCCATTTCGGTCAGCGTCATGTCGCGGTCGTACATGGGGCAGGCTGAGAAGCGGAACGTCCAGCCGTTGGGCAGTTCGGAGTTGAAGGGCAGACCGGCGCCGCCGCCCGTCGTGTCGCCCACGACCGTCACCTGCTCCAACCCCTTGAGGTACATCACGAAGCAGTTGGCGGCGCTGTACGTGCGGCGGTTGGTCAGGATGCAGACTTTCTTTTGCCAGCGCAGCCCCTCGAAGGGGTCGATGTTGATGGCTTCGGGCGTGGAGAAGTCGCTGTGGCCCGTCCCGGTCTTGTGGCTCATGTAGCCGCAGAGGGTCGTCTCGTTGAGGAAGAGCGACGCCAGTTCCTGCGCCGCGGTGACGAGGCCGCCGCCGTTGCTGCGCACGTCGACGATGAGCCCGTCGCAGAGCGCCAAGCCGCGCATGATTTCGTGGAGGTTGCCGTCGCCGAAGCCCGACTCGAACGACTCGCAACGGATGTAGCCGATGTTGTCGTCGAGGATGCGGTAGTCGAGCCCGCTGCTGGTCATGTAGTCGTCCGTCTGGCCCAGGTATTTGTGGATGAGCGAGTCGGAGTAGTTCATGGGGTAGTTGTCGAACCAGTCGCCGTAGCGCGACGTGTTGAACGCCGAATAGAGGTTGACGTGCCCGTCGCGGAGCTCGCTGAGCATGTTGCCAAGCACCTCGAAGAGCTGGCGCGACGAGAGCGACTCGCTGACTTGCGGGGCGTAGACGTCGCGCACCGAATCCCAGTCGAGCCCGTACGCCTCCGCCTTGTAGTCGAAAAAGCAATAGTGCTCGTCGAGCGCCGTCCAGAGGCTGTTGAAGTTGCCCACATTGGTGTCCGCCTCCACGTCCTCGGTGATGCACGCCGAAAGCAGGCACGACAGTCCGCCCGCCAGCAGCATGACGCAGGCAAAGCTGCCGATACGGCGCAGGCGGCACAGGGCGCGGAGGGGATTGTGGAGCATGGAGGGCATGGTTTATTGCGTTGGGATTTGGGGCGGAGGGGGAAAGGATTTTTTCTTACCGGAGCAACTTGAGGCGGCGCACATAGCCGATGACAAACTGGTTGTTCCACGTGTGGCGCTTCAGGTTGTTCACGTGGCTCTGCCGGACGTCCGCCAGATAGCCCACCGAGAGCGTCGCGCCCAGCAGCTTGAAGCTGCACGTCGTGAGCCAGCGCACCGACGGCGCGTTGAAGGGGTGGGTCACGACGACGTTGTGGTCGGTGTTTTTGAGGTAGTAAATCTCGTAGTACGACTGCCCGTAGTTGGGCGAGAACATTGCGCCGAAGAGGGGCACGTCCAACTGGGTGCGCACCTGGAACGGCCGGTTCCAGAGGCGGAAGGCATACTCGGCAATGCCCGAGAAGGCGAGGTCGGCAGAGAGGCGGCCCTGCGCGGGATTGTTGCCGCCGTTGGAGGAATAGGTGAAACCGCCGCCAAGCTCAGCCATGCCGCCCGCCGCAAGCCGCAGCCCGCGCACGGGATGCCAGTTGCGGTGCCACGCCACGCCGAGGGTGAACTGGGCGTCCCATTCGTGGTTGTCGTCCGTTGCCGACTCGGCGTAGTTCACCGTCGCCATATATAGCCCCTGCACCGTCACGCGCCCCTTGCCCCAGCGGGCGAGGCGCTCCGACGTGTGCATCAGCGAGAACGACGGGCCTGTGTATTCAAAATCGCTCAGATAGGTGTCGAGAATATTCGTATGACCTGCGCCATAAAGCCAAGTGTGCGTCGTCAGGCGCGTCGGCGCGTCGGCAGTGCCACAACACGCCATGCTGTCCACCGCCGTCGTGGCGGGCATACAGACGCTTTGCGCCCTCCCGACCGCAACGGTCAGCAGGGCGAGCAGGACGCACAAGGGCTGGCAGACAGGACGCGGCAGACGCATCAGGCAGACTTGCGGCGTTTCTTGAGATAGGCCTTCACCACGAGGTAGACAATCACCACAGCCACAATGGCGAGGATGACGTAACCGATTTCGTGGCTATATTCGGAAGCCTTGTCAGCCACGTCGGCAGCCGTTTTCAGTTCGGGAGCCGAGAGGTGGATGAGGTAGCCGAGGAAAGCGAGGACAGAGTTCCATAGCCCCGCGCCGAGGGTCGTAAAGAGGAGGAACTTGCGGATGTCCATCCGCGCCAGTCCGGCGGGAATGGAAATGAGTTGGCGCACGCCGGGCACAAGTCGGCCGAAGAAGGTCGAAGGCACGCCGTGGCGGCGGAAGTACTCTTCGGAATGGGCGATTTTTTCACCGCTCAGCAGGCAGAGGTGTCCAAACTTGCTGTCCGCCAGTTTGTAAATCACCGCGCGCCCCAGGTAGAGCGCCAGATAATAGTTGACCAGCGCACCGATGTCGGCACCAATCGTGGCGAATATCACCACGAGCACGATGTTCATGCCGTTGTCGGGATTGCACGCCAGCCACGCAGCGGGCGGCACAACGACTTCCGACGGGAAGGGGATGAACGAACTCTCTACGGCCATGAACAAAGTGACGGTCCAGTAGTTCAAATTGTCCAAGCAAAATTGGATAATCTCTTGCATAACTTATTTGTGTATAGGTGAAAACAGGAGTGGTAAAAATTTCCCGCCGCAAAGGTAATAATTTTCCACGGATTACCAATTATGTCGGCTGCATAGTGTAGGGCTGGATGAAGGAAATCAAGTGGTGAGTGACACTCACGGGTTCAAGCTCGAGGCTCGGGGCGGCAATAGGTGTGTGGCAGAGATGTTTGGGCAAAACGAAAAAATCCGCGCCGCGCAGAGCCGAAAGGCTGCCTGCGCGGCGCGGTTGTAGATGTCTGATTTTCGCGATTACCAATCGTCGTCCTCGTTTCCTGTCAGGCCGTTCTTGATGCACTCCTCAATCTTGTCCATGACGACGTTGGAGTAGGCGTGCGCCATGACGAGGGCCTTGCACGAGGTCTTTTTGTGGGAGTCCTTGGCGACGAAGGGGAAACAGCTGTCGAGCGTCCAGTTCTCGTCGGAGCGGGTCACGGGCGGCTCTTTCGGTTTGCTGTCCATCGCACTGAGGGCGCTTATCCAGCCGCCGCCTACCATCTTCACTACCGAATAGTAGGGCACGGTGTAGGTGACGCGGACGCGGCCTTCCTTGATGTCGCACTTGATGACGGGCTTGATGCTCACCACGTAGGAGTTGCTGCCGCCCACGTGCTCGGCAATGTTCTCCACACAGCCCTGCGCGATGATTGTGCCCAGCTCCTTGTCGTTGAGGGTGAGCACCGAATTGGCGTCGTTGAACGTTGCCGTAAACCAATAGTTCAGAAGCACATAGAGGTCGTTGCGGCTTTTGCCCGGTGCTTCGATAATCTGCTGGAAGGTGATGGCGTTGTTCTTGTCGAGTTCGAGTTGCGAACCCAGGTTGGTGGCGGCGTCCACCCACTTGTCGCCATACCTTTCTTTGGCATACGCCTCCAATTCGTCCGCGCGGAGGATTTGCGCTTGGGCTGCCACAGCCACAAACAGTGCCACCAGGGCCAATGCTACTCTCTTCATTTTCCTTCTTGTTTTTTACTGGGGTGCAAAATTACGAAATTATCCAAAATCTTCCGCCTGACAGGGAATTTTTCATATCTGACCGTGCTTTGGCGCGGCGCAACGGCGGTGCGTATCGCGCTGAATGATAGCGCGGAGGGGGAGATTTGGCGGGCGGAAAAGAGTGAGGGGGCGCTGCGGCGAAAAAAAATGAAGATTTGCACGCTATTTTTTTGAAAATCTCTCGCGTTCTTGTTTTTTTGTCGTATCTTTGCCCACGGTTTGAGTGAGGGGCTTGTCAAGTTCCTCACTTGTTTTTAAGGACAAGACATATCAAGCATGATTGAAAAAAGCTTAGTGAGAAAACTGGTGGACGAGTGGCTGACGGGCAAGGACTACTTCCTGACCGACCTGACCATCTCGGCGGACGACCGCATCGTTGTGGAAATCGACCACAAGGACGGCGTCTGGATTGAAGACTGCGTGGAGCTGAGCCGCTTCATTGAGGACGGTCTGAACCGCGACAAGGAGGACTTTGAACTGGAGGTGGGAAGCGCCGGCATCGGACAGCCGTTCAAGGTGCTGCGCCAATACGAAATCCACCAGGGCGAAAGCGTGGAGGTCGTCACTGCCGACGGCCGCAAGATGGAAGGGACGCTCTCGGGCGTCACGCCGGAAGATTTCACGCTCACCGTGAAGGAGAAGGTGCGCCAGGAGGGGAAGAAACGCCCCGTGATGGTGGACCGCGACATCACCCTGCGCTACGACGAGGTGAAGTCGACAAAATATCTCATCAAGTTCAAGTAGCACCCCACACGGTGTGCCCTCTGCCCTGCCCCACCGACGCGGCGCTGACCGATATGAGGCGTGCGGGCGAGGCGAAAGGACGGGCGCGCTTCCTCAGCGCTCACGCGTACCTTATATATTATATATATGGTGTGGACGCTGGGGCGAAAGTATTTTATCTCTGACAAAAAAACTGAATACACAATATGGCTAAGAAAAAAGAAGAGGCTCCAAGTCTCATTGAAACTTTTTCAGAATTCAAAGAACTGAAACACATCGAGCGCAGTACGCTGGTGAGCGTGCTGGAGGAGAGTTTCCGTAGCGCCATCGCCAAGAAGTACGAGACGGACGAGAACTTCGATGTGATTGTGAACCCCGACAAGGGCGACTGCGAGATTTACCGCAAGCGCATCGTCGTGCCCGACGGCGAGGTGAAGGACGAGAAGAGGGAAGTGTCCCTCTCGGAGGCCCGCGAGGACGACCCCGACTATGAGGTCGGCGAGGAAATGAGCGAGAAAATCGACTTCGCCAACTTCGGCCGCCGCGCCATCCTGACGCTCCGCCAGACGCTCGCCAGCAAGGTGCTGGAGCTGGAGCACGACGCGCTCTACAACAAGTATAAGGAACGCGAGGGACAAATCGTTGCCGCCGAGGTCTACCAGACCTGGAAGAACGAGACGCTGCTCATGGACGACGAGCACAACGAACTGCTCCTGCCGAAGAACCAGCAGATTCCCCGCGACTTCTTCCACAAGGGCGACACCGTGCGCGCCGTCATCGACCGCGTAGACAACCTGAACAACAACCCGAAGATTTACCTGTCGCGCACGTCGCCCGAATTCCTGCGCCGACTGCTCGAACAGGAGATTCCCGAAATTGCCGACGGCCTCATCACCGTGCGCGGCATTGCCCGCATCCCGGGCGAAAGGGCAAAAATCGCTGTGGAGAGCTACGACGACCGCGTTGACCCGGTCGGCGCCTGCGTGGGCGTAAAGGGCAGCCGCATCCACGGCATCGTCCGCGAACTGAACAACGAGAACATCGACGTCATCAACTTCACGTCGAACACGAAACTCTACATCCAGCGTGCGCTCAGCCCCGCCGAGGTGCTCAACATCACGCTCAACGAGGAAGAACGCAAGGCTGAGGTCATCCTCCGCCCCGACCAGGTTTCGCTCGCCATCGGCAAGGGCGGCGTGAACATCAAGCTCGCGTCCATCCTCACCGACTACACCATCGACGTTTACCGCGAAACCGACGTCAGCGAAGAGGACATCCTCCTCGACGAGTTTGCCGACGAAATTGACCAGTGGGTCATCGACGCCATCAAGGGCATCGGATTCACTACCGCCAAGGAGGTGCTCAACGCCCCGCGCGACATGATTATCGAAAGGGCCGACCTGGAAGAGGACACGGTGGACGACGTGTTGCGCATCCTCAGCTCCGAATTTGAGGATGAAAATACGGCGAAGAGCTAACGGATAAAAGGCTCTCCCGAGGTCGCCTCCACGTTCTGCACAGAAAGGGAAGGCACCTCTGAAGTTGCCGCGCCGCCTGCGCGAATCTGCCTCCTCCGCCGCCTATCGTCCCGCCGGGAACGGCACGCGGACTGGGGTTAACAGCTATCCAAACTTTCCGCCTACACATAACACCAAATTACAGTAAATGAGTATCAGACTAAATAAAGTAATCAAGGAATTCAACGTCGGACTTCAGACAGTGGTCGACTTTCTGACCAAGAAGGGTTTCACCGTGAACGCCTCGCCCAACGAGAAAATCACGGACGAACAGTATGAGCTGCTCTGCAAAGAGTACCAGAAGGACAAGGCTGCCCGCGACATCGTCAACAAGACGGTCCTGGAGCGGCAAAGCGGCAAGGAAGCCAAAAGGGCTTCGGCAGCGGCTAAGCCTGAACCTAAACAGGAACAGAAAGAGGACAACGAAATCAAGACCGAAATTCCTGAAGACAAGCGCCCGCAGGTGAAAGTTGTGGGCACTGTGGGCGACTTCAACCCCAAAGCCGAAAAGCAGGCAGTTCAGCCCGAGCCGAAAGCTGAGCCCGCCGAAACCGCTGCCCAGCCCGCTCAGGCCGAAACGAAGGCTGCCGCTGAGCCTGCTGCAGAAACTGTGCCCGCCGAAACGGCAAGCCAGACGGAGACCGCCAAGCCTGCCGAAACGACCGACGCGCCGACCGACCAGCAGGGCAAGAAGGCAAAGCCGAGCCTGGAGGACCGCACAAGGAGAATCGGCGAGGAGAGCAACGGCGTATTCAAGCTGCACACGCAGACCGAAATCACGGCGCCGAAGGTGTTGGGCACCATCGACCTCTCGAGCCTCAACCAGACGACGCGCCCCAAGAAGAAATCGAAGGAGGAGCGCCGCAAGGAACGCGAGGAGAAGAACCGACAGGCACGCCCCGCCGGCCAGCAGGGCGGCTCCGCCACGGGAGCTAACGGCGAGAAGAAGAAGCGCAACCGCATCGGCAAGGAGCGCGTCGACGTGAACGCCGCAGCCAACCAGCAGCAGGGCGGCTCCAACCAGCAGCGCGGCAACCGCCAGCAGGGCGGTGGCGGCCAGAACGCCAACAACCAGGGTGGCAAGAACCGCCAGAAGGACCGCAACCGCAAGCAGGCACCTGTCATCAAGCCCGAAATCTCGGACGAGGACGTTGCCAAGCAGGTAAAGGAAACCCTCGCCCGTCTGACGAGCAAGCAGAAAGGCTCTAAGGGCGCCAAGTACCGCAAGGAAAAGCGCGAGCAAGTGCGCGCCCAGCAGGAGGAGGAACGCCTCGAAGCCAAGGCAGACAGCAAGGTGCTGAAGCTGACCGAATTCGTGACCGCCAACGAGCTCGCCACGATGATGGACGTGCCCGTGACGAAAGTTATCGGGACGTGCATGAGCATCGGCATCATGGTCTCCATCAACCAGCGCATGGACGCCGAGACCATCGACCTCGTCGCCGAAGAGTTTGGTTTCAAGACAGAATTCATCAGTGCCGACGTCCAGGAAGCCATAGCCGAGGAGGAGGACAGCGAAGAAGACCTCCAGCCCCGCGCCCCGATTGTGACCGTCATGGGTCACGTCGACCACGGTAAGACATCGCTCCTCGACTATATCCGCAAGGCCAACGTCATCGCCGGCGAGGCAGGCGGCATCACGCAGCACATCGGTGCCTACAACGTGACGCTCGAGAGCGGCCGCCACATCACCTTCCTCGACACGCCGGGTCACGAGGCCTTCACCGCCATGCGTGCCCGCGGTGCACAAGTCACCGACATCGCCATCATCATCATCGCGGCGGACGACGACATCATGCCGCAGACGAAGGAAGCCATCAACCACGCCGTGGCTGCCAACGTCCCCATCGTCTTCGCCATCAACAAGATAGACAAGCCCCACGCCAACCCCGACAAGATTAAGGAGGGACTGGCAGCCATGAACTTCCTCGTGGAGGACTGGGGCGGCAAATACCAGAGCCAGGACATCTCCGCCAAGAAAGGCATCGGCGTGAAGGAACTGCTCGAAAAGGTGCTGCTCGAGGCAGATATGCTCGAACTGAAGGCAAACCCCAACCGCAAGGCAACGGGAACCATCATCGAGTCGTCGCTCGACAAGGGTCGCGGCTACGTTGCCACGGTGCTCGTCTCGAACGGTACGCTCCGCCAGGGCGACGTCGTGCTTGCCGGCACAAACTTCGGTCGCATCAAGGCACTCTTCAATGAGCGCAACCAGCGCGTGCAGGAAGTGGGACCCTCCGAGGCTGCCACGTTGCTCGGCTTCAACGGCGCGCCGCAGGCAGGCGACCAGTTCCACGTCATGGACACCGAACAGGAAGCCCGCGAAATCGCCAACAAGCGCGAACAGCTCCAGCGCGAGCAAGACCTCCGCACCCACAAGATGCTGACGCTCGACGAAGTGGGCCGCCGCATCAAGCTCGGCTCGTTCAAGGAGATGAACATCATCGTCAAGGGCGACGTCGACGGTTCGGTCGAAGCCCTTTCCGACTCGTTCATCAAGCTCTCCACCGAAACCATCGCCGTCAACGTCATCCACAAGGGCGTGGGCCAGATTTCGGAGAACGACGTCACGCTCGCCGCCGCCTCCCAGGCCGTCATCGTCGGCTTCCAGGTGCGCCCCAGCCAGGCCGCCCGCAAGCTCGCCGAACGCGACGGCGTCGACATCCGCCTCTACTCCGTCATCTACGACGCCATCGAGGAAGTCAAGGAAGCCATGGAAGGCATGCTCGAGCCCGTCATCAAGGAAGAAGTCACCGCCACCGTCGAGGTGCGCCAGGTCTACCACATCTCCAAGGTGGGCTTCGTAGCAGGTGCCTACGTCGTCGACGGCAAGGTGAAGCGCTCCGACAAGGCACGCCTCATCCGCGACGGCATCGTCATCTTCACCGGCGAAATCAACGCCCTCAAGCGTTTCAAGGACGACGTGAAGGAAGTGACCACCAACTTCGAGTGCGGTATCAGCCTCACCAACTGCAACGACATCAAGGAAGGCGACATCATCGAAACCTTCCAGGAAATCGAGGTCAAGCAGAAACTCTCCTAAGGGTTCTGCCGCCAACAGATATCCATCTAATAGTGGGCACCCCCGTGTGTCCACTATTAATGCATAATAGACCCCACTCTAATAATAATTAAGATGTATATAGATATATTTCTTATTGTCCTCCTGCTCTGGGCCATATTCAACGGCTGGCGCAACGGACTCATCAAAGAACTCTTCAACACGCTCGGCGTACTGCTGGGCCTCATCATCGCCTGCGGCCTCTACTACGGCTTGTCCGAATACCTGAGCGTAGACGGTTCGCAGACCAACATGGTGCTGAGCATCATCGCCTTCTTCATCATCTGCTTCTTCATCCCGCTGGGCCTCGGCTTCGTCGCCAACATCCTGACCCACGCCGTGAAGGGCATGCAGCTGGGCTTGCCCAACAGCGTGCTGGGCGCACTGGTGAGCTTCGCCAAGTTTCTGGTCATCATCAGCTTCGCGTTCAACATCATGGAGAGCCTCGGCATCATGAACGAAGAGCGCACCGCCACGTCCCACCTCTACGCCCCGGCGCGCAACGTCTTCTCGTTCGTCCGCGACGACAGTGCGGCGCAGCTCAAGGCGCTGAAGGAGAAGTCCGACACGACGTTCATCTACTTCAACCACAAAGCCGACAGCGTGCCCGCCACGACCGGCGAAACACACCAGTAAGCCATGCCCGAAACGCCCATCACCCCCCAGCCAGCCCAGGGCGCTGAGGAGGAGAAGAACAAACTGGTGCGCGAAGTGGCGGACAAGAAGTACGAATACGGCTTCACCACCGACGTCCACACCGAAATCATCGAGCGCGGACTCAACGAAGACGTCGTACGCCTCATCTCCGCCAAAAAGGAAGAGCCCGAATGGCTCCTCGACTTCCGCCTCAAGGCCTACCGCCACTGGCTCACGCTCAGCCAGCCGACGTGGGGACACGTGCGCCTGCCCGAAATCGACTACCAGGCCATTTCCTACTACGCCGACCCCACCGCCAAAGGCAAGGACGAAGGCAAGAAGGAGATTGACCCCGAACTGATGAAGACCTTCGACAAACTGGGCATCCCCCTCCACGAGCGCATGGCACTGGCAGGCGTGGCGGTCGACGCCGTCATGGACTCCGTTTCCGTCAAGACCACCTTCAAGGAGAAGCTCCAGGAGAAAGGCATCATCTTCTGCTCCATCAGCGAAGCCGTCCGCGAGAACCCCGAACTCGTGCGCAAGTACCTCGGCTCGGTCGTGCCCTACCGCGACAACTACTTCGCCGCGCTCAACAGCGCCGTCTTCTCCGACGGCTCCTTCGTCTACATCCCGCGCGGCGTCCGCTGCCCCATGGAACTCTCCACCTACTTCCGCATCAACGCCCGCAACACGGGTCAGTTCGAGCGCACCCTCATCGTCTGCGACGACGGCGGCTACGTCTCCTACCTCGAAGGCTGCACCGCCCCCATGCGCGACGAAAACCAGCTCCACGCCGCCATCGTCGAAATCGTCGTGAAGGAAGACGCCGAAGTCAAGTACTCCACCGTCCAGAACTGGTATCCCGGCGACGCACAGGGGCGCGGCGGCGTCTACAACCTCGTCACCAAGCGCGGCCAGCTTCGCGGCAAAAACTCCAAGCTGTCGTGGACGCAGGTCGAAACGGGTTCTGCCATCACCTGGAAATATCCCTCCTGCGTCCTCATGGGCGACAACTCGCAGGCAGAGTTCTACAGCGTCGCCGTCACCAACAACTACCAGGAAGCCGACACCGGCACAAAGATGATACACATCGGCCGCAACACGCGCTCCACAATCATCTCGAAGGGCATCTCCGCGGGCCACAGCCAAAACTCCTACCGCGGCCTCGTCAAGGTAGGCAGCAAAGCCGCCGGCGCGCGCAACTATTCCTCCTGCGACTCGCTCCTGCTCAGCAGCACCAGCGGCGCGCACACCTTCCCCTACATCGACGTCAACAACCCCGACGCCATTGTCGAGCACGAAGCCACCACGTCGAAAATCTCGGAGGACCAGCTCTTCTACTGCAACCAGCGCGGCATCCCCACCGAAGCCGCCGTCGACCTCATCGTCAACGGCTACGCCAAGGAGGTCATCAACAAACTCCCTATGGAGTTCGCCGTCGAAGCCCAAAAACTCCTCAGCGTCTCCCTCGAGGGAAGCGTGGGATAAAACCACATCACAGTCTGCGGGCGAAGTCCGCTGCACCGCCAGCCCCATTTCGGGCGGTCGTGCAGCGGACTTCGCCTTTTTGCGCATTTACCCCCAAACGCCACCTCACATTTCCTCCTCCAGCTATGGAGTGAGTGCTTGTCTACCTAACGGGCATCACTCTGTAAGAGTGATTTTACGAAGCCCGGGGTGAAACCCCGGGTAACTCATGGCGATTCAAATACTATCGCTCCCTTGGGGGAGCTGTCGCGAGCGAAGCTCGTGACTGAGGGGGAAAAACCGACTCCTTGAAATACCTTCCCCATACATATAATATATATGAGTGACACATTACGAGTGTGCCCCCTCAGTCACTCGCTCGCGCGAGTGCCAGCTCCCCCAAAGGTGGGGGAGCGAATGTCTATCAATGGCGTACGGTAAACCTGGGGTTGACACCCCAGGCTCTGTAAATTCACTCTTACAGAGTGATTCCCGTTGAAGGACGAAAATCCATCGCCATGCAGTGGCGGGGCAAAAGTGAGTGAGGCTATTTTTTGATAACCCAGCCCCTCCTTCAATGGTTAGTAATGGTGAACCCCTTTGCGCGCAGGACGTATCTTTGCAAGCAGAACAGCCGCCCCTTCAATACATCCAAGAAAATATGACCTCCAAAAACGACATCACAAAGCGCACCGCCTCCATCCGCAAATGGTTTATCCTGCCACTTGTGGAGAAACAGGGCAACCAGTTCCAGAATTCCGCAACAGATTCTGTCGCCATTGCGACAGACAACCAATAGGAAGTGAGCCCGGCATAAGGAAGTGAGGCTGATATAAAGTAAAAAAGGGCAAAGCCCATCGGCGTCCGAAAAAGACATTCAAGTTTTTTTCGGACGCCTTTTTTATTCGCATTTCCCACCCCGTTTTCTCTCGTTTTTCGCCCGGGCTATCAAAAATTAGTCCTGAGCTTTTAGCAACTTAGTCCTGAGCTTTTGAAAATTAGTCCTGAGATATTTACCATAAAGCTCAGGACTAATTTGCAAACGCCCACACCATAGTTGCAAAATCCCGAACTGCCAGCCGTGAAACACGCGCCGCCACCCACAAAACCCGAAGAACCGTTCGCGAAACCCGAAAAACTGTCTGCGAACCCCGAAACGCGCCCCCGAAACCCAAGACAAAACGTCCGAAAAACAAGAAAAATTTTCTCATTTAACAAAAATTACCCCCCCCGAAGCGAATTTTTAACTTTCAGGCACTAACTTTGTCCGCGAACTAAAATAACCTGTAGCGCCGCAGTGCTCTTGAAAAACCGTGCCGCGGCAGGCGTCGCATACTATATTATATATATAATAAGGTATGCCCGCCCTCTCTCACTGAACGCCCATCCTCTTTCCCCCGTCGCGTGTGCGTCCATCTTCATCGTATCTACAAACGGAAATAGAAAAATCAAACTATTAACAACTTAAATAATTAACGTATGAAGAAATCTACATTTCTTTTGTCCCTGCTTCTCTTATTGGGCGCAGGGAGCAGTTGGGCACAAAAGTTCACCACATCTACCGTGGGGGACTATGCTACAGCTTTGTCCAATGGTGCCGTCTATCTGATAAAGGGGGCGGGGTCTACAGACGGAAACTATTATCGCTATGTGATTGGAGATGCTACTTCCGGCTATGCCAAGCATACGCTTACTCCTACAACGAACTATGCTCAGTTCCAGATTGTGGCATCCACTGCCAATGAAGGAAAATACTACATCTATTGTGTGGGTGCATCCAAGTATTTGGCTTATGTAGACGCGAATGAAGGAAAACAAAAAGTGCAACTTGTTGATATAGACACAGACGAAGCTAATAACACCAACGCCTTGTGGCAGATTGTCAATAATACGACAAACTCTGAGGACGGCAAGATAGATATTGTGCCAGGCTCTCTCGATACGACAAGTACCTGTCAAGGATGGAATATTCATGGCGGAGTAAGCGCTACTGATTATATTGGTCTTTATCAGCGCAGTGATAGTAACTCACCGTGGACATTGATTCCCTATCTGCCTAGTGGTTACTATGCTATGCAGAATTGTGCCACCGATGGTCGTACGACTTGGACTTACAACAATGTCGAGGATACGTATAATCCCAACAACCTGACACTTCAGCAATCTACGCAGGTTACGACGAACAATGGCGTATGGCATGTCACCAACAATGGGGCCACACTGAGTATTGTCAATGGTCAGGGTACTCCAGTAAGTGCATCTGATGGAACTGTTTATAGCTACTCCGAACTAACCCTAGGAATTTACTCAACGGGATACTATTTCACCGAAGCCCTGAACGCATCCAATGGAGGTTGGGCGTTAACTAGCGGAACTCCACATCTTACTTTGTGGTCTGACGGTGGTTACAGTAAACTTGACAACCAGTGGAATTTTATATCTGTATCAGGTACAGCTTATACAGTCACTACCGAAGGCTTGCTGCTTGGCGAAACAGGTGGTGTAACACGTAATTCTTCAAGCGAATTAGCTTACGACGGTGGTTTCTTTATGATAAGTAGTACCGATGTGGAAAGTCTTACCGCTGATGCGTTTTCAGCTATAGCAATAGACGGATATACAAGTTCAGTCACGCTATCAGACAATACGATTACGGTAACATATACCCCGACATCCAGTATTTACTACACGATTCTTCAGAACACGATTTCGGATGCCCAAACAGTTCTCGACACAAGAGGCGTGGGTTATCCGACTACAGAAAGTTCCGCCTATACAGATTTGAGTAATGCCATAACCGCCGCTAAGAAGTATACCTCGGATGATGCTACTGCTACAGCAATTAGTGATTTGGAATCGGCTGTTTCTGAATACAAGGCTACAACGACTGACATCCAGATGCCCGAAGACGGTAAGGCCTATACCTTTACCGCTGTATCGTATAGCGGCGACCGCAGCTACATGTACTTTAATGGAACGAAATATGCCTTGGCTTCTACCACAGAAACGACAAATGCAAATTATCCCATGACGGCTACTTTGATTTGTAGGGTCGTTGATGAAGCAAATGGTAAATATGCATTTGTAAACAATGCCGGTAAATACTTTATTTGGCGTTCTGATGCAAGCACTACGGGAGATAATTCCAATACAGGCTACTCCGATACTTACTCGTATACGGAGACCGTTTCGACTACTACCAATGGGGAAACAACTTCTACCGACTACACTGGCACTGCATTCGTGACGGTGAAGAAGCTTGCATCAGGAGGTAACGTAGCTCCTGCTAGTGCAGAAGATTTGTTTGGACTTGTGTCCGTCAGTGGTTTGCGTGCAGCTAATCAATCACAAGACAGGTATTTTGTAATAAAGAATTCCACTACCTATGATGGTGCTAGTGCACCTTATTACAACGCGACATTCTCTTCTGGTATTCTCATTGAAGAAACGAGCTACGACAACACCGTGACGCTGAACGCATTGAATTCTACTGGCTACTATGTAGGTACGTTCAGCGCACCGTTCCCCACGATACTCCCTGACGGTGTGAGCGCATACTATGTGTCTGGCACAAACACAGACAATACTGCCGCCACGCTTGCGAAATATGAAGGCACGGCTATCCCCGAAAATACAGGTGTGCTGCTTGCAAGCACGAGTGCCGACGTTACTTCTGCTCTGATGGTTCCCGCCACGGAAGAAACCTCTACGGAGATTTCTAATAATCTGCTTGGCAACACGGCTGGTGCTACCGCGACTGTGGCAAGCGACAATACAAGCATATATATCCTCGCCACGGTTAACGAAGTGATGGCCTTCTATCTGTCGGCTGAAGGTACGATGAGCATGAACAAGGCTTATCTGAACTACACGACTGGAGGTAGTGCTTCACAGCTGAAACTCGACTTCGGTACGGCTACGTCTATTGAGGGCGTTGAAGCTGCCGAGGCTGAGACCAACAAGGTGATTTACGACCTCTCGGGTCGCTCAGTGAAGAACGCCCAGAAGGGTCTCTACATCGTGAACGGCAAGAAGGTCATCGTGAAATGAGCCCCATAACTGAGATTTGTTTAACTCTTAAAATACGAACTACAAAATGAAGAAAAAGTATATTTCCCCCTTGTCGGAGAGCATAGACCTGACTTCCGAGCACTCGCTTATGGTTACGAATTCTCCTGGTGACATAACTATCGACAGTGGCACTACTGCCAACCCGAACTCGATGCAAGCCAACAAGAAGAACCCCATTTGGGGCACTTCCCTCTGGGACGAAGAATAATAACTATGACAACACCAGCGGGATAGCCCCCGCATCAGTAAAAATGTAATTTTCTCAAACGTGACGGCCTGCCCGAAGTGATTCGAGCAGGCCGTTTCTGTGTGGTTTGTGGTGGAGCGTGATGCGTTAGCTCAACCCTGTGATTTCGCCGTCGACGTAGTCGATGTGGTTGGCTTGCGGGTCGCGCGGCAAACCGGGCATGCGCAGGATGTCGCCCGCGATGGCTACTATCATTTCGGCACCGGCGTTGAGGACGACGTCGCGGATGAGGAGGTCGAAACCTTCGGCTGCGCCGTAGCGCGTGGCGTCGGCGGAGAAGGAGTATTGCGTCTTGGCGATGCAGACGGGGAAGTGACCCATGCCCTGCGCTTCGGCAAGACGGAGACGCGTGAGCGCGGGTTTGGCGAAGGTGACGGTGGCTGCACCGTAGATGTGCTTGGCGACTTTCTCGATTTTCGTGCGGAGCGGGTCGGCGTCGTCGTAGGTGAGCTGGAGCGCGCCGGAGGGTGTGCGGTCGATGGTGTCGACTACGAGGCGCGCCATTTCTTCAGCGCCCTTGCCGCCGTTGGCGTAGGCGTCGTTGATGACGAAGGGGACGTGGAGCACGTCTTCGCAGTGGGCCTTGACGAGCGCCATTTCGTCCTCCGTGTCGGCAGCGTAGCGGTTGAAGACGACAACAACCGACTGGCCGAAGCCGCGCACGTTAGCCACGTGGCGGTCGAGGTTGGGTAAGCCGGCGCGGAGGCCTTCGAGGTTGGGTTGCTTGATTTCGTCGACAGGCACGCCGCCGTGCATCTTGAGCCCCTGGGTGGTGGCGACGATGACGGTGAGGTCGGGGTGGAGACCGCTCTTGCGGCAGAGGATGTTGTAGAATTTCTCCGCGCCGAGGTCAGCACCGAAGCCCGCTTCGGTGATGGTGTAGTCGCTGTGGGCGAGGGCGAGGCGGGTGGCGAAGAGCGAGTTGCAGCCGTGGGCGATGTTGGCGAAGGGGCCGCCGTGGACGATGGCAGGCGTGTTCTCCGTGGTCTGCACGAGGTTGGGCTGCATGGCGTCCTTGAGGAGCACCATGATGGAACCTGCCACGCCGAGGTCCTTCACGGTGAAGGGCTTGCCGTCGTAGGTGTAGCCGAGGAGGATTTGCTCGATGCGGCGACGCAAGTCGGCTTCGTCGGTGGCGAGGCAGAGAATCGCCATGAGTTCGGAGGCAGGGGTGATGTCGAAGCCCGCCTGCTGGGTGAGTCCGTTTGTGGCAGGACCGAGACCGGTGACGATGCTGCGGAGCGAGCGGTCGTTGACGTCGAGGACGCGGCGCCAGAGGATTTCCTTGAGGGCGAAGCCGTCCTTGGCATGCTGGTAGAGGTAGTTGTCGAGCAGGGCGCTAATCATGTTGTGCGCCGAAGTGATGGCGTGGAAGTCGCCCGTGAAGTGGAGGTTGATGCGCTCCATGGGCAGCACCTGGGCGTAGCCGCCGCCAGCTGCACCGCCCTTCATGCCGAAGCAGGGGCCGAGGGAGGGTTCGCGCAGGGCTACGACGGCGCGCTTGCCGATGCGGTTGAGTCCGAGGGCGAGGCCGATGGAGACGGTGGTCTTGCCGATGCCCGCCTTCGTGGCGGTGATGGCGGTGACGAGGATGAGCTTGCCGCGCGGCTCAGTGATGAGACTGAGGGGCAACTTGGCAATGTGCTTGCCGTAGTGCTCGAGGTCGTCGGCGTCGATGCCGATGCTGGCTGCCACGTCTTCGATGCGGTTCAGGCGGGTGCTGTGGGCTATTTCGATGTCTGTCATGAGGTATGAAATGTTTATGTCGTTATGAGATTTGGTTTCGGAATCGGGGAAAATGTGTTTGCCCCCCCAACCCCACCCAAGGGCGGAGAGGGGCGATACATTATTATATATATGAACAGTGGGCGACACGTGCCGCCCACTGATTCTTTTCTGCCTCAAGACACTTCGCCAATCAGCGCCGAGATGTTGGCGGTGAAGAGGCGCACGGCGATGGCAAGGAGGATGATGCCGAAGAACTTGCGCATGAGGTAGATGGCGGAGCGGCTGAGTATGCGCTCCACGCGCTCGGTGGCGCGCAGCACGCAGTAGACGATGAGCATGTTGATGCCGAGGGCGACGAGGATGTTGGGCGTGGCGTACTCGGCGCGCAGCGACAGCAGCGTGGTGAACGACCCGGCGCCGGCAAGGAGGGGAAAGACGACGGGCACGAGGGTGGCTTCCTTGATGGGGCCGATGTTCTTGAAGATTTCGATGTCGAGAATCATCTCGAGCGCCATGAGGAAGATGACGAGCGAACCTGCCACGGCGAACGACTCGATGTCGACGCTGAAGAGGCGCAGCATGGCGTCGCCGGCGAAGAAAAAGCCGACGAGCAGGGCGGCGGAGATGAGGGTGGCCTTGAGGGCATCGACGGGGCGGCCTTTCTGCTTGAGGTCGATGATGACGGGCGTGGAGCCGAACACGTCGAGCACAGCGAAGAGCACCACGAAGGCGCTCGCAATCTGCTGGATGTCGAGACGGCTGAACAGATATTCGAATGACATACTAAGTAGGGGTGTTGATAATGTTGTCTGCAAAGTTAGCACAAATTGGGCGGATAGGCGGTATTTTCAGGTGAAGAAATAGTTTCGCAGGCGTGTCATCACAGGCAATCTGCGTCGTTGCTTTCGCTCTCGCGCTCGGTCACGTACTTCGAGTACGCTCCCTTCGCCCTCAATCTCAGCGCCTGGCATCTCGCCTGCTCTGACGCACCTGAGGGAGCAAACCTTGCCAAACTCCCGGTTTTGAAACATCCCCTGCGACGGCAGATTTGTGACAGCATATAGCTACGCGTTTTCAAAAAATATTTAAGCCTATGGGTAAAAAACTGGTAAGTCTGCCTTGCAAATCAAGAATAAATAGTATTTTTGCATGAAGTTTGAATTTTGGAAAAAAGGAATTGCCATGCTGGAGACTTTCTTTCGCACCCATGCTTACCTCTTGGAGCACTTCAATGCCCCCGTTCGTCGCGCGCTCATGGACTCTATCGACTGGAGCTACCGCCTCATCGGTATAAAAGGCCCTCGCGGCGTGGGTCGCACGTCGTTCTTGCTGCAATACGCCAAAGAGAACTTCGACTCGCGCCTCCGCCAGTGTCTCTACATCAACCTCAACAACTTCTACTTCCAAGGTCGCGGCCTCGTGGATTTCGCCGGCGAATTCACGAAGGCGGGCGGACAGGTGCTGCTCGTTGACCAGGTGTTCAAACTGCCAGACTGGCGTTTGCAGCTCTGCGAATGCTACCGCCGCTACCCGCTCCTGCGCATTGTCTACACCACCACTTCGGTGGAGGAGGCGGTGCCCGACACGACGGAGCTCTCCACCATATCGCGCACCTACGTGCTCCACGGCTTTTCCTTCCGCGAATACATCAATCTGCAAACGCAGAACAACTTCCAGCCTTTTACCTTCGACCAGCTCATCGCCGACCACGAGCACATCATCAAGGCCATCCTCCAGAAGGTGCGCCCCTGGCAGTATTTCCAGGACTACCTGCACCACGGCTACTACCCCTTCTTCCTCGAGAACCACAACTTCACCGAGGCACTGCTCAAGTCGATGAACGTCATGATTGAGGTGGACCTCCTCTTCAACAAACAAATCGAGCTGAAATACCTCTCGCGCATCAAGCGCCTGCTCTATCTGCTCGCCATGGAGGGCGGCTCTACGCCCAACGTCAGCCGCATGGCGGAGGCTATCGGCACGAGTCGCGCCACGGTCATGAACTACTTCAAGTATCTCGAGGAGGCGCGCCTCATCAATATGGTCTACCGCGAGGGCGACGCCTTCCCCAAGAAGCCTGCCGCCATCATGCTCCACGACACGAACCTCATCTACGGCGTCTACTCGCCCGAGATGAAGGAGCAGTTCATCATGGAAACTTTCTTCGTCAACACCCTCTGGCGCCACCATGTGGTCAACAAGGAACGCCGCGAAGGTTTCTACAAAATCAACCATTCCACCGAAATCTGCGTGTGCGACCGCCTGCGCCGCACGAAGGCGGGCGCCGACACTATCTACGCCCGCTACAACATCGAGGTGGCACGCTCCAACGTCGTCCCCCTCTGGCTCTTCGGTTTCCTCTACTGACGCTCCCCCGCGCCAGTCCGCTCCGCCACCACATACACGCTGCCCCATACCTTTCCGCAAAGGGCGGGGCGCGTTTTTTGTTGAGGGCGGAGAACTGTGTTTTATGCGACCGACATTTGACCGCCCGAAACACAGCCCCTCTCCCGCACACATTATTTATATATATATATTAAACATGAAAATAAGATTCCTCACCCTCCTCGCCGCCTTCGTGGTGGCTGTGGCTGCCTTCGCCGAAGGCCGCGCCAAGTACGTGTTCTACTTCATCGGCGACGGCATGGGCGTCAACCAGGTGAACGGTACCGAAACCTACCTCGCCGCCCTCCAGGGCGTCATCGGCACCGAGTCGCTCCAGTTCACACAGTTCCCCGCCGTGGGCCTCGTCACCACCTACTCCGCCACCAACGGCGTCACCGACTCTGCCGCCGCAGGCACTGCCCTCGCCACGGGTCGCAAGACGAAAAACGGTACCCTCGGTCTGCTCGCCGACCTCGAAACGCCCGTCACCAGCATCGCCGTATGGGCACAGGAAGCCGGTGCCGCAGTGGGCGTCGCCACGAGCGTATCGGTGGACCACGCCACACCGGGCGCATTCTATGCCCACGTGCCTGAACGCGGCATGTACTACGAAATCGGCAAAGACCTTATCCGCGCCAACTTCGACTTCTACGCCGGCTCTGACTTCCGCAAACCCGAAAACAAGAACGACTCCACCGCCACGGGTTCGCTCTACGACCAGTGCCGCGCCGCCGGCTACACCATCGCCCGCGGCTATGACAACTTCCAGAAGCAGCGCACCAACGCCAAGAAGTTTATCCTCCTCCAGCCCGAGGACGCGAGCAACGGCGACCGCACCTGTCTGCCCTATGCCATCGACCGCACAAAGAAGGACCTCACTCTGCCGCAAATCACCCGCGCCGGAATTTCCTTCCTCACGCAGCAGGCTGCCAAAGACGGTTTCTTCCTCATGGTTGAGGGCGGCAAGGTGGACTATGCCTGCCACTCCAACGACGTAGCGCCTGCCTTCAAGGAGGTCATCGACCTCGACGAGGCTGTCCGCGTGGCTTACGAGTTCTATCAGCAGCACCCGGACGAAACGCTCATCGTTATCACTGCCGACCACGAAACTGGCGGCATCGTTCTCGGCCGTGGCCCGTACGAACTCCACACCGACTTGCTCAAGTATCAGAAAATGAGTGCTGAGGAATACAACCGCTACCTCGAACGCCTGCACAAGAAGCTCGGCGACAAGTTCACCTGGGAGCGCCTGCAGAAGGACCTCAAGGCAAACTGGGGCTTCTGGGACAAGGTGACACTCACTGACCACCAGACCGACCGCATGAAGCGCGCCTACGACGCCTTCGTTTCGGGCAAGGAGCAGCAGACGAAGAGCCTCTACGCCAGCCTTGGCGGCATCGCAGACGCTGCGCGTCGCACCATGGCTGAGTGCGCCCTCATCGGTTGGCAGAGCGGCGGCCACTCCAACGGCTACGTTCCCGTCTTCGCCGTCGGCGTTGGCGCAGACCAGTTCGTTGGCCGCATCGACAACACCGAAATCCCCGTCAAGATAGCCCACGCCGCAGGCTGGACAGTGCCCGAGGCGGAATAAATCCCGCACCCGTCGCACTCCGTCACCATCCGCAGCGGCGAAATCTTGAAGACAATACATTTGGGGCTGCATCGGAACGCTATTCTCCGGTGCAGCCCCAAATCTGTTTTCCGTCCCGCACGTTTGTCCGCCTTCCGTCCCACCGAAATCCCTCGAAAACAGTAAAATTTTGAACAGAAAAGTATGCGTGATATATTTTAGTGTTCAAAATTTTGCTACCTTTGCACCATGAACAATCCGTTGACGAGTTTAGGCAACATCCCTGTGCGGACTTCCGTGCTGGAGTCCCTCTATCCCCACATCAGTGGCGGAAACCAGAAGGTCAGGGCGCTTGAGCGGGACAAGCAAGTCATCCGCCTCAAGCGCGGGCTGTATGTGTGCAGTCCGGAAGTCACGGGCAGGACGCTCTCGACGGAACTGATTGCCAACCACCTCTACGCGCCGTCGTACGTGTCGATGTCGTCGGCGCTGCGCTACTACGGGCTGATACCCGAAGCCGTCTACACCGTGCAGTCGATGACGACGAAGCACGCCCGCGAGTTCGACACCCCCGAAGGGCTCTTTGAGTACACGCACATTTCGCGCGAAGCGTTCCCCGTGGGGCTGACAAGTGTGAAGCGGGAGGGCTATGCCTTTGTCATGGCGACGCCCGAGAAGGCGCTGTGCGACCTGATTGCCAGTTCGCCCCTCGTCAACCTGCGCTACCTGCGGGACGCGGAGACCTATCTGGAGGAGGACATCCGACTGGACATGGACGCCTTCATGCAAATGGACACCGAAATCTTCGAGGCCTACGCCCAAGTGGGGAAGAAGGCCGAATCGATTAAGACACTTCTAAGATTGAGACGGAAATGAGCGGCGGTATTTATGAAAATATGCTCTCGGCCTACGACCTGTCGACCGAACAGAAGCGGCGCAACGCGACGTTTGAGGTCTACCAGCAAGTGATACTTGCGGGCTTGTGCAACGGCGGTTTCTTTGACGTGGCGGCCTTCTACGGCGGCACTTGTCTGCGCATTTTCCACGGTCTGCAGCGGTTCAGCGAGGACATGGACTTTTCGCTGCTTGCGCCCGACGACAACTTTGATTTCTCCCACTACTTCCAACCCGTCATTGAGGCTTTCGCCGTAGTGGGGCGCGACGTGGAAATCAAGCGGAAAGACAAAAAGAGTTTCAGCAGGGTGGAGTCGGCTTTTCTGAAAGACAACACGGGCGTCTACGACGTTTCGTTCCAGACGGACAAGTCCATCAAGATAAAGATTGAGGTGGACGTGCAACCGCCGTTGCACTTCAGCACAGAGCAGAAGCTGCTGCTGCAACCCCATTCCTTCATGACGCGGTGCTTTGTCCTGCCCGATTTGTTTGCAGGAAAAATGCACGCGCTCGTCTATCGCGCCTGGAAGAACCGCGTCAAGGGGCGCGACTGGTACGACTTTGAGTGGTACGTCCGCCACAACGTGCCGCTCAATTTCGAGCATTTGGCAGAGCGCGTCAGACAGTTCAACGGCGAAGAGGTGGACCGCGAAACCTTTATGGCACGGCTACGCGAGCGTCTGGCTACGACCGACATGAACCAATTGAAGCACGATGTCCTCCCCTTCGTCC
>JAUNOO010000126.1 GCA_030531095.1 Bacteroidales bacterium | reverse complement strand
TGTCTTATACTGAAATAGGTAGACACATTATAAACAAATAAAATGTATACCTATTATGAAGCACTACAAACATCACAAAAGATCGGAGATTTTGTCTCTGCTCCGCCTTTATCATGAATCCGGCATGAGCAAGAAAGGCTTCTGCCGCATTCACGGCATCAGCAGCCCCTCCCTTCTGAATTTCTGGCTGTCGAAGTATGAGCCAGCCGAAAAAGGAGTACCTTTGCATGTGGAAGAAATCACAGAAGACATGTCCAACCGCAGCAAAGACAGCTACAGGGAAGAGAACGCCGAACTGAAGAAGCGTCTCAAGGCACTGGAGAAGGCCCTTGAGTTCTCCAAGCTAGAAACGGAAGTCCGCGACCTCATGATAAGCAGGGCCGAGGAGTATTTCGACATCCCGATAAGAAAAAAATTTGGGGCCAAATAGCAACGGAACTGGTCGACCGCCGCGGCATGAAAGTCGCGAAGGTCTGCCGTCTGTTTGGCCATTGCCGCCAGGCCTTCTACCAGTCGAAGGCCGACATATCCGTCCGTGTAGGGCGTGAAAGGACGCTCCTCTCCACCGTGCGTGAAATCCGCAGCGGTGATCCCGGCATAGGCGGCTACAAGCTCTGGACAATGCTCATGTCGGTGTTCGGAAGCGGTTTCGTGCCCGGACGCGACAGCTTCTTCAGCCTGCTCCGCCGCCATCACCTGATGCTGCCCCCTCCCAAGGCGCGGCACACGACGAACTCCAACCACCGCTACCGCAAGTGGAAGAACCTCATCCGGGGAATCGAGCCCCTGTCCCCCAACACGCTGTGGGTGGCCGACATCACCTACATTCCCCTGAACGGAGGCGACGTATGCTATCTGCATCTGATTACGGACGCCTACTCGCACAAGATAGTAGGCTGGGAACTGGCCGACACGCTGCGTGCGTCAGTCACCCTGAAGGCCCTCTCCCAGGCCATAGGGCAGGCCGTCGCCCGCAGGGGCGGCGATGACCTCTCCGGCCTCATCCACCACTCGGACCGCGGTGTCCAGTACTGCTGCGACACCTATGTCGACATGCTGAAGGCACACAACATCTCCATCAGCATGACCGAAGACTACAAGCCCACGGACAACGCGGTGGCCGAGCGGGTCAACGGAATCATCAAGACCGAGATGGTCTACCGCAAGGGACACTTCGACAGCGTGGAGCAGGCCAGGGACGCCATCGGGAACTACATCAGGTTCTACAACGACCGCCGGCCGCACATGAGCATCGGATACAAGACCCCCGCCGCTGTCCATTGGGAGTGCGGACCTCAAAAGAAAATGTGGAGGACGGGAAAAAGAGCTCCTACGGACTGCACAAGTGGAGGAAAAGATGTAATATTGCAGGACCAAGGTAAAAGTCAGGGAGAAAGCGTATGCCAGAGTACCTGAAACCGGACGCCCCGTCCGGGGCATCCGGTTTACCAAAGTAAAAGTCAGTGGATCCTGCATGTCCAGTGTACGGCTGCGCCCCGAACTTACGTCTACTCCATCAGTACGAAAAATCGGATTGCGTCTACCGTTTCAGTACGAAATACCAGAAGTGTCTACTGTCTCAGCTAATCTGCGCAAAAACCGTCTACCGAAATCAGGAAAAGACACAGGGCGGCAGGCTTTTGAAAATCATCACGGAGAAAATTCAAATTATATCCGTAATAATTTAAATTTTCTCCGTGATATTTTTTGATAGCTCCGATTGGGGTTCTATCCTCTCCGGCGAAAGATTGAATTTCTCTGGGCTATATTCCAGACACTCAAGTCTAAATCTGGAATGTCCACTGCAATTTCCTTTTATCATTCCCCGCCGCGCGATTTTCTACCGTTGGGAAATCAGCGCAACACCTTTTTCCCGTCCATTATGTAAAGTCCCTTGGGCAGTTGGCGCACGTCTTCGGTAGTGATGCGGCGACCGTCGAGGGTGAAGATGTTGCCCGACTGCGCCGCGTCGACGGTGATGGCGGCGATACTGGTGTTAATGTCGCTCTCCAGGTTGTCGTAGGTGAGGAGCGCCACCTGGTCGTCCGACAGGGCGGTGGTGTAGAAGCGTGCGCTGTGGATGGTGCCCGTCATGGGGTACTTGTTGCTGTTCGATGCCACTTTCAGTCCGCCCAGAAAGACGGCGTTCTTGCCCGTCACACTGTAGAAGTCGTGGATGGATGACATGCCCGTTTCGTCGCGGCCGAAGCTGCCGTCGAAATAGTCGCTGTATTTCGTGTTGGTGTTGTCGAAGGCGAAAACGACCTGATGTGAACCCGTGCAGGTGGCACTTGTGGTGTAGTGACCGCCGCTGTCGTCGTAGCGGATGCCGTAGCGCGTGCCGCCGATGGTGACGAGCGAACTGTAGCCGGAGTCGGACGTCGTGTCGCAGGCGGCGGCATAGGCGGTGACCTCAGCCGACGTCGCCATGGTGTAGTCCATGACGATTGTCAGCGCAGGAGCGGAGAGAATCTGCGTGGCATAAGGCTCAGGCACCTGCCAGGGCGCCGTGCCGTCGAGTTCCAGGTCGCAAACCGTCAGGAGGGGCGAGGGCAACGTCACTTCCTCCGTTTCTTCGGAAATGTAGGTGATGACGAAACGGCAGCCCGTGTCGGTGGTGTTCGTGCCTGAGCCCCAGTTATAGAGCTGATAGCTCAGGGCGGATGTCGTCTGGTTCAGCTGAACGGTGCTGCTCGTGATGATGAAATAGCCTGTTCCTGCCGACGTCAGCGTCCAGCCTGCAGAAGGCCGCGCGGTACGCGTGTAGATGGCGGTGTTGTAGCTCGAGGCGGGCGAAAGGTAGCAACTGTCGTAGGCGCACTGAATGTCGTAAGTGCCATCTGTGCGCTCAATGAAACGCCAGTGGGTGCGCTTGCTCGTGGTGGACGTCGTACCCGTAGCGGCACTGCCGTTACCGTTGCCCGTCACGTAGCGACCGTTGCGGAGCGGTGTGCAGAGCAGGTAAGAATAGGCTGTGCCGTCACTGGAGGCCTTCGGCATGATGGGGCTTGCAGCAGCGATGTCTGCCTCAAATTCGGCGACGGCGGCGTTGAGCAATTCCTTTTGTGCCTGCCGCTCTTCGTCGGTCATTTCTGTGCTCAGAGTGGCCTCGACAGAATCGAGCGTAGCCTCGAGGTCGGCTGCCAGCGCCGCGTCGTAGTAGCCCGGCTCTGTGCCGATGTACTCGTTGATTTGCGTACGGGCGTCACTGATGATGCCGGCGAGGGCTTCCGCCTCCTCGTCAATGTACTGTCCCGGGCTGTAGATGACGTCGGAGAGCGCGTCGTTGCCCTCAAGGTCGGTCAGGACGAAGGTGAACATCCACTTGGTGAGGCGCACGCCGCTGGTGGGGTTGTAGGGCAGTTTCATCAACACCTTGTTCCAGCCCTCCTTCAGGTTGATTTCGGTAGGCTTGCGGGCGGTGCAGTTCTCGTTCATGAGGTCCACCTCGTTGGTGATGGTGACGCCCGTATTGTCCCACGTGGGCGGTGCTATTTCCTCGTCATTCACGTAGAGCATAGAGCCTTTGCGGTCCCACTTGCCGGCATTGGGGGCGGTGTCCTTCTCGGAGCGACCGTAGTTCTGGAACTCAATCAGAGCGCCGACGGTGCGCGCCGTAGGACTATAGACGTAAGTCCAGGCGTATGCAGTGGTATTGGTTTGCGGATTGTCGAAGAAAGTGGGGATGGTGGAGCCCCAAGTGTGGCGCAAATAGATGCCTGCGCCCGTGGCCATAGCCGTGTTGTAGGTGGTGCCGT
This sequence comes from Bacteroidales bacterium, assembly GCA_030531095.1. Taxonomy (GTDB): domain Bacteria; phylum Bacteroidota; class Bacteroidia; order Bacteroidales; family Bacteroidaceae; genus Alloprevotella. The sequence goes on along the minus strand of JAUNOO010000126.1, from coordinate 1,883 downwards.
TGTAGGTGTAGCTCTCTTTGAGCCCTTCCGTTTCGGGCGGCAGCTTGAGCGTGGCATCGCCGCCGTTGGGGAAGGCGTCGGTGATGCGCCAGCGCACGTTAGTCTGCTTCACGTAGGGGATGGACTCATTCTTGAGCGAGTGGGCTTTGTGGAAGAGGAAGCGCGTTTCCCAGTCCTCAAATTCGGTGAACTCGTCGCCCGAGTTGGGGAGCGTGGTGCCGCCCACCTCGATGTACTGCTTGCCCCCACCCTTCCAGGCGCGTTCGGCCGAGGCCAGCGTGTTGGCGTAGATGTTGTTCTGGCGGATGATGTCCTCTTGCGTCGGTGTCTTACGGTCGTTCCACACCGCCGTGATGGTGCCCGCCACGTTGGCAGAGCCTTGCTGGGCGTAGTAGATGTTGCTCTTGTAGATACCCACCACGTCGGCAAAGAGGTCGAAGTGGTTCACGTAATTATAGCGGCAATCGATGTTGGGCATTCCGCTTATCTGACTGCCCGAAGTGCTCCACATTTGCGTCATGTCGACGCCTGCGCTCTTGGAAATGGTCACGCCTCGGATGGGGTTCCACACCACGACGAGTTTGCCAAGCGAGTGGACGTGCGTGGTAATGATGGAGAGGAAATCGGTGTAGGTAATGGTCTGTTCGTCAGCGCCGATGTGTATGTAGGGGGCGCGGGTGAAGACGGCAGCCACCTCCGTCAGGATATTCTTGAGTTCCTCCACGCCTTCATCGGTCTGCATGGAATGACCCATGGCGCGGGTGAAGGCTTCGCTGTGGCCCGGCATGTCGATTTCGGGAATGACGATGACACCGCGCTCGGCTGCATATTCCTCCAGCTCCTGACACTGTTCCTGTGTGTAGTAGCTGCCTGCGAAGCGCGTCATGCTCGACGCCTCGGTGAGTTGCGGGTACTGCTTCACCTCAAAGCGCCACGCCTGGTTCTCAGTGAGGTGCCAGTGGAAGGTGTTTACCTTGAAACGCGAGAAGAGGTCGATTTGGTGCTTCAGTTCGTCGAAGGTGATGAACGAACGTCCCACGTCGTGCATGTAGCCGCGCAACTTGAACGCTGGCCAGTCCACGATGGTGAGGGCGGGAATGGAGGTGACGCCGTCGCCCTCGGCCAACTGCACCAGCGTCTGTGCGGCGCGGATGACGCCCGTCTTGGTCACGGCACTGATGTTGATGGTCTGTCCGCTGACGGTGAGGGCGTAGGCCTCGTTTTCGTAGCCCGAAAGCTCATAGTCGTAGGCACCGTCGATGGCGTCGACGAGCGTCACGTTGATGGTTGCGGCAGCGCCGTCGGTCTTGGTGCTGCCCGTCTCTTCGAGGAAGGCGTCGAGCACCACGCAGCCGGTCTCGTCGTTGACCGTCACGTCCTGTCCCAGGGTGAAGGCGGTGCCGTCAGCATCGAGCGTCAGTTGCTGCGGCTGTGGCAACAGGTCTTTCACCTCGGCCTGTGCCGGCGCGACTGCCAGCCCCAGTGCCAACAAACATGCGAGGAGGTAGTTTTTCTTCATCATAAAAAGGAGGTGTCAGCCTCTGCATGGTCCGCAAGGCAGAGGCCTGGATTAAAAGGTTATGGTCATGCAGGCGTCGAACCGACTGCGTCCTTCGGGCATTTGCCGCGGCAGCGCGCCTGCTTTTTAGATTGGGTTTCCGCAAATTTACGTTTTTTCTGACAATCAGACAAATGCAACCCAATTTTTTCGCGGCGCGCTCACGACGAACGCGGCTGAAAAACAGAGGAATTGTAGAGATTCTTATTACAATTTGACTAGGGAACGATATACCTGTTGTCCTCGTGCAAATTATTTGGCACATAAATAGGCTATGAGCCCAATTTTTATAGGACTATCTGTATCAAGATTTAGTGAATCCGAT
>JAUNOO010000017.1 GCA_030531095.1 Bacteroidales bacterium | reverse complement strand
TTCAAAAAGCTCAGGACTAATTTTTCATTATTCTGGCAGAGATTTAATCTACTCTTTTTAAAGGAGTTAGAAGCACGCGCAAAAAATCAGTAACTGAGGCGGACGGCGGTGAAATCAATGCCGCGCGGTGGAAATATTGGCTATAAATTTCAAGGCAAGCACACCTCGCCTTTACTGGGTTATCTCAAAATGCTGATAGTCCTTTACGCTTCGCCAGTCGCCACCCCACTTGAAGCCCGCCGACTTAAAAAGTTTGTAGGCGAGGTCGTTCCTATTTATTATATATGGTATGTCCGTGCGTTTGTCGCGGCCAAAGGCATAGGGCTTGCCCCCTTTCGGCTCTATGTCGTACCCGCCCTTCGATAGCTTCTTCACATAGGGGTTGTAGAGCGGATTGATGTCTATCGCCAAGCCCAATCCGTGCTTGGAGACCCGTGTCTTTGAATTTGTCTCGAAGCGGAAGTTGAAACACGACGTATTGTTGGCATGCATAGACTGTTCGTCGTTCGCGCCGTAATTGTCAATGAGCACCATGCGCTCAATGCGGTAGCCGGCATCGTAGAGTTGACGGAAGATTTTCAGGACTTTGTCGGCAATCGCTGCGTTCACGACCATCTCCCCCAACTGCGGTTTGCCATTAGCATTGCGGTGGAGCATCTTGAGATAGCGCAAGTCGCTCCGCTCAAGCGTGCAGTCCGCTTTCCACGACTTCTGCCACATCCGCCGAAACACCGCGTCACTGATTTCTTCAGCCACAAAGCATTTACCTATGCCCACCGACTTCACTGCTGCCTCACTGACCACCGTACCAGCCTGCCAGTTGTTCAGAAAATCAGTCTGCAAACATTCCGCGCGCGCCGCACTGCCGACGAAGGCGAACAGGACCAGGAGGGGAAACAATATCTGCTTGAGGGAAGACATAATTATACAGAGATGACATTTGCCGCAAAGTTACAAAGAGAAATCGGAATACATCTCATCCCTCAGCCCAAAAGCTAAAGGCGTTCAGGCACAGCCAGTCGCGAGCGGGCTGCGGCGCCCCCACTTACTGCGCGCCGCAGGAGAAACCCCAAAAACCGCTACTGGACTTTACAAAAGTCAAACAAAAGGTATAGTATGGATTGCATTTTCTATCAAAAAGAAAGTTTTTCTAAAAATAATCGGACGAAATTATATCAAAACGAAAGTTATTTTGTATTTTTGCAGTCAATATCGCAAAAAATAGATTGAAGGTTTAATCATCAAAGAAGCTAAACTGAATGGAAGAGATGCCTTTGAACAACAGTCGTAGACATGGACTTTATGATGCCGCTTACGAACACGACGCTTGTGGCGTTGGTATGATTGTCAACGTACACGGCAACAAGTCGCACGAGCTGGTCGACGCAGCACTGAAGGTGCTGGAGAACCTGAAGCACCGCGGTGCGGAGGGAGCCGACAACAAGACGGGCGACGGCGCCGGCATCATGTTGCAGATACCGCATGAATTTATTCTCTTGCAGGGCATTCCCGTGCCCGAGAAGGGTAAGTATGGAACAGGTCTCATCTTCCTCCCGAAAGAAGAGACTGAACAGCAGCATATTCTCAGCATAATGATTGAGGAAATTGAGCGCGAAGGACTTACCTTGATGCACATGCGCACAGTTCCCGTAAACTCTGATATTCTCGGACAGGAGGCCAGAGCTACCGAACCGGACATCAAGCAGATTTTCGTCACCGTCAACGAAAACACGGACACCGAAAACCTGGAACGCAAGCTCTACATCGTCCGCAAGAAGATGGAGAAGCGCATCACGCACAAGGACTTCTACGTCGTTTCGCTGTCCTCACGGAGCATAGTATATAAAGGTATGCTCTCGTCGATGCAGTTGCGCGAATATTTCCCCGACCTCACACAGCCCTACTTCACGAGCGGTCTGGCAGTGGTGCACTCGCGCTTCTCGACCAACACGTTCCCGACGTGGAGCCTGGCACAGCCGTTCCGCCTGCTGGCGCACAACGGCGAAATCAACACCATCCGTGGCAACCGCGCCTGGATGGAGGCCCGCGAGGCGGTGTTGTCCACCCCGACACTGGGCGACATCAAGGAAATCCGCCCCATCATCCAGCCCAACATGAGCGACTCGGCTTCGCTCGACAATGTGCTGGAATTCCTCGTCATGTCGGGTCTGAGCCTGCCGCACGCCATGGCCATGCTCGTGCCCGAAAGCTTCAACGACAAGAATCCTATCAGCGAAGACCTCAAGGCCTTCTACGAATACCACTCCATCCTGATGGAACCCTGGGACGGTCCTGCCGCCCTTCTCTTCAGCGACGGCCGCTACGCGGGCGGTATGCTGGACCGCAACGGTCTGCGCCCCGCACGCTACCTCATCACCCGCAACGACATGATGGTCGTGGCGAGCGAAGCTGGCGTCATCAACTTTGAACCGGGCGACATCAAGGAAAAGGGACGCCTGCAACCGGGTAAAATCCTGCTTATCGACACGCAGGAAGGTCGTATTTACTACGACGGCGAACTCAAAGAGAGTCTGGCCAAGGACAAGCCTTATCGCGAATGGCTGTCGACCAACCGCATTGAGCTCGACTCGCTCAAGAGCGGACGTAAGGTGGACAACAGCGTGCCCGACTTCGGCACGAAACTGCGCGCCTTCGGCTTCACCCGCGAGGACGTGGAGCGCACGCTCAAACCCATGTGCGTCAACGGCGCTGAGCCTGTGGCGTCTATGGGTAACGACACGCCTTTGGCAGTGCTCTCCGAACAACCGCAGTTGCTCTTCAACTACTTCCGCCAGCAGTTCGCCCAGGTGACGAACCCCGCTATCGACCCAATCCGTGAGGAATTGGTGATGTCGCTGACGGAATATATCGGCGCGGTGGGCATGAACATTCTCGTACCCAACGAGAGCCATTGCAAAATGGTGCGCCTGCCCCACCCCATCCTCAACAACCAGCAACTCGACATCCTCTGCAATATCCGCTACAAGGGTTTCAAGACCGTGAAACTCCCCATCACCTTTGAGGTGAAACTGGGCAAGAGCGGCATGCAAGAGGCCATCACCAAACTCTGCAAGCAGGCAGAGCAGTCGGTGCTTGACGGTGTCAACTACATCATCCTCAGCGACCGCGGCATTGACGCCGAGCACGCCGCCATTCCGTCGTTGCTCGCTGTGAGCGCAGTTCACCACCACCTCATCAGTGTGCAGAAGCGCGTCGAGACGGCACTTATCGTCGAGAGCGGCGAAATCCGCGAAGTGATGCACGCCGCCCTCCTCCTGGGCTATGGCGCAAGTGCCATCAACCCCTACATGTCATTTGCCGTCCTCGACGATCTCGTGCGCCGCGGCGAAGTGCAGATGAACTATGAGACGGCCGAAAAGAACTACATCAAAGCCCTCCGCAAGGGTCTCTATAAAGTGATGAGCAAGATGGGTATCAGCACCATCCGCTCCTATCGCGGCGCCAAGATATTCGAGTCAATCGGTATCAGCGACGAGGTGCTACGCGCCTACTTCGGTACGCCGGCTTCAAGCATCGGCGGTATCCGTCTGGCAGACATCACGCGCGACTACATCAAGTTCCACGACATGGCCTTTGCCTATCACGCCGACCCCAACCATCAGGAACTCCTGCCCTATATGGGTCTCTTCTCCTACCGCAAGGACGGCGAGAAGCACGCCTGGAATCCCGAGACCATCTCGACGCTCCAGTTGGCGACCCGTCTGGGCAGCTACAAGAAGTTCAAGGAATTCACCCAACTGGCAGACGGCAAGACTACGCCTATCTTCCTGCGCGACTTCTTTGAATTCAAGCGTTCGCCCATTCCTATTGAGGAAGTGGAACCGGTGGAAGAAATTGTGAAACACTTCGTCACGGGCGCCATGTCGTTCGGTGCCATCAGCAAGGAAGCCCACGAGGCGCTTGCGCTCGCCATGAACAAACTCGGCGCACGCAGCAACACCGGTGAAGGCGGCGAGGACAGCATTCGCTTCCACTCCTCGCAAGACGGCATTTCGCTCTGCAGCAAGACCAAACAGATTGCCTCCGGCCGCTTCGGCGTGACGACTGAATACCTCGTCAATTCCGAGGAAATCCAAATCAAGGTTGCCCAAGGCGCAAAGCCGGGCGAAGGCGGTCAGTTGCCAGGCTATAAGGTGAACGAAATCATCGCCCGCACCCGCCACTCCATACCGGGCATTTCGCTCATTTCTCCGCCACCCCACCACGACATCTACTCCATCGAAGACCTTGCACAGCTCATCTTCGACCTCAAGAACGTGAACCCGAAGGCGCAAATCAGCGTGAAGCTCGTAGCTGAAAGCGGTGTCGGCACAATTGCCGCCGGCGTAGCCAAAGCCAAGGCGGACCTCATCGTCATCTCCGGCTCTGAAGGCGGCACGGGCGCATCTCCTGCCTCTTCCATGAAGTACGCCGGTATTTCTCCTGAAATCGGTCTCAGCGAAACGCAACAGACGCTCGTTCTCAACGGACTTCGCGGTCAGGTGCGCCTCCAGACCGACGGTCAGCTCAAGACGGGTCGCGACATCATCTCGATGGCTCTGCTCGGCGCTGAAGAATTCGCATTCGGTACGGGTGTCCTCATTGTTCTGGGCTGCGTCATGATGCGCAAGTGCCACGCCAACACCTGCCCTGTCGGCGTCGCCACGCAAGACCCCAAACTTCGCGAACACTTCCGCGGACGTTATGAATATGTGGTCAACTATTTCCGCTTCCTCGCCGAAGAGGTGCGCGAATATCTGGCCGAAATGGGCTTCAAACACCTCAACGACATTGTGGGCCGCACTGACCTCATCAGCATCAAGCCCACGGCTGAAGGTTCTAAGGCTTCCGAACTCGACTTCGGTCGAATCCTCCACCGCGTGGAAGGCAATGCCGCCCTGCATCACGTCACGGCTCAGCACCATCAGATTGACACGGTGAAGGATGTGGCCATTCTCGCCGCTGCACAGGATGCCATCGACCACCAGAAGGAGGTGTCGCTCGAATATACCATCGCCAACACCGACCGCGCCGTAGGCGCCATGCTCTCGGGAGCAGTCGCCGCCAAATACGGCCACGCCGGTTTGCCCGACGAGACCATCAGCATCAAGTTCAAAGGCTCGGCCGGACAGAGCTTCGGCGCTTTCCTCACGCGAGGCGTTTGCTTCAAACTGGAAGGCGAGGCGAATGACTACCTCGGCAAGGGCTTGAGCGGCGGACGCATCGCCGTGATGCCGCCCGTGCGCTCCAACTTCAAGGCAGAGGCCAACACCATCGTGGGCAACACGCTCCTCTACGGTGCCACCTGCGGTGAAGTCTACATCAACGGTTGTGCCGGCGAACGCTTCGCCGTCCGCAACTCGGGTGCCATTGCCGTAGTAGAAGGAGTGGGCGACCACTGCTGCGAATACATGACTGGCGGACGCGTTGTCGTCCTCGGCGAAACGGGCCGCAACTTCGCAGCCGGTATGAGCGGCGGCGTGGCCTACGTTTGGGACAAGGAACACAAGTTCGACTACTTCTGCAACATGGAAATGGTGGAACTCTCGCTGCTCGAAGACGCTACGTCGCGCAAAGAACTGCACGAGCTCATCCGTCAGCACTACCTCTACACTGGCAGCCAGTTGGCACGCACAATGCTCGACGACTGGAACCGCTACGTCGACGACTTTATCCAAGTCACGCCGATTGAATACAAGCGGGTTTTGGCTGAAGAGCAAATGCGCAAACTCCAGCAGAAGATTGCCGAAGTGCAGCGTGACTACTAACGACTCCAACCCACAGAGACCGTAACTTCCAGACATCAAATTCTAAAGAGAAGAAGCAATGGGAAATCCTAAAGCATTCCTGACCGTTCCCCGCCAAGAAGCCGGCTACAGACCCGTCTACGACCGCATTACGGACTTTGGCGAAGTGGAGCAAACACTCAATACCAGCGACCGCAAATTGCAAGCCTCGCGCTGCATGGACTGCGGCGTACCCTTCTGCCATTGGGCTTGCCCCCTTGGCAACCGCCCGCCCGAATTCCAGGACGCCATGTACAACGGCAAATGGGAAGAGGCCTATCAGATTCTTACTGGCACCAACGACTTTCCTGAATTCACCGGCCGCATCTGCCCCGCGCTCTGCGAGAAGAGTTGCGTGCTCAAACTGAGTTTCGACGCGCCCGTCACCATTCGCGAGGACGAGTGCGCGGTCATCGAAGCCGCCTTCCGCGAAGGATTCGTCCAGCCGCACCAATACCCGCGCAACGGCAAGAAGGTGGCCGTCGTCGGTTCCGGCCCTGCCGGACTGGCAGCAGCCAACCAGCTCAACCGCCGCGGCTACGACGTGACGGTGTTTGAGAAGGACGAATATGTCGGCGGACTCCTCCGCTTCGGCATCCCCAACTTCAAGTTGCAGAAGTCTGTCATCGACCGCCGCGTCAAGGTGATGGAGGCTGAAGGCATTGTCTTCCAGTGCAACACGACCATCGACCCCGCCAAACTCCCCGCTGGCTTCGACGCCTACTGCCTCTGCACAGGTACACCCGAGGCACGCGACCTCAAAATCCCTGGCCGCGAACTGAAGGGCATCCACTTGGCGCTCGAACTCCTCGCCCAGCAGAACCGCGTCCTCGCCGGACAAACATTCAGCGGCAAAGACCGCATCACGGCCAGTGGCAAGGACGTCCTCGTCATCGGTGGTGGCGACACGGGCAGCGACTGCATCGGTACGAGCAACCGCCAAGGCGCGCTCAGCGTGACGCAAATTGAAATCATGCCCATGCCGCCCGAAGGCCACAACCCTGCCACGCCGTGGCCGCAGTGGCCCATTGTACTCAAGACGAGCAGCAGCCATCAAGAAGGCTGCACGCGCCGTTGGAGTCTCTCCTCCACCAAGTTCATCGGCACCAAGGACGGTCACGTCTCTGGCGTTGAGGTGGAAGAAGTGGAATGGGTACCCAATCCCGACGGCGGTCGCCCCATCATGAAGCCCACGGGCAAGAAGGAAGTCATCAAGGCACAGCTCGTATTGCTCGCCATGGGATTCCTCCGTCCACAACACAAGGAATACCCCGAAAACGTATTCCTCGCCGGCGACACCGCCACGGGTGCCAGTCTGGTGGTGCGCTGCATCGCCGGAGGCCGCAAAGCCGCCCAAGACATTGACAACTATCTGAAGAAGAAATAAATACTTCAAATCAGCCATAGCCAACCGCTGCCAATGCACTCCCCAAGAGTCGTTTGGCAGCGGTTCTTTTTTGTGATTGGTGTAAGCGGGTTAGTATTACCCACAAAAAATCCCGCAAGCCCAAGCCTGCAGGATTCTTTGAATAGTTTTTATTTGGGGAATTATTTCAGATACGTCTGATAGAACGTCACGATTTTGTCGAACGGAATAATGTTCGTCTGGTCGTAGAGGTCAGTGTGACTGGCACCAGGCACGATATAGAGTTCCTTGTTCTCGCCCGTCAGGTTCTTGATGACCGTTTCACTGAAGTAGCGCGAGTGGGCTTTCTCGCCGTGGACGAGGAGCACGGCACTGCGAATTTCGTTGGCATAAGCCAAAATCGGCGCGTTGAGGAAGGAGAGGGAGCTCGTCTTTGCCCATCCCGTGTTGGAGTTGAGCGAACGGGCGTGGTAGCCGCGCGGCATCTTGTAGTAGGCGTAGTAGTCCTTCACGAATTGCGGAGCGTCGGCAGGCAGAGGATCAATCACACCGCCGGCGAGGGCGTAAGTGCCGTTCTTGAAGTCCTCCGTGCGCTGAGCATTGAGTTGCTGTCGGAGTTCATAACGCTGGTCTGCCGTCATCTGGTCAAAATAGCCCTGCGACTGGCAGCGGCTGATGTCGTACATCGTCGAAGCCACTGTAGCCTTGATGCGCGTGTCGATGGCTGCGGCGTTGACGGCGAAACCGCCCCAACCGCAAATGCCGAGAATGCCAATCCGCTCTGGGTCTACAAGGTCGTTCGTGGCGAGGAAGTCGACAGCCGCACTGAAATCCTCAGTGCTGATGTCGGGCGAAGCCAAGTAGCGCGGTTCGCCACTGCTCTCGCCAGTAAATGACGGGTCGAAAGCGACTGTGAGGAAACCGCGCTCAGCCAATGTCTGGGCGTAGAGCCCCGAGGCCTGTTCCTTCACTGCGCCGAAGGGACCGCTCACGGCGATGGCGGGCAGTTTGCCCTCAGCATTCTTGGGTATATACATATCGGCGGCCAGCGTCGTACCATAACGCGTGCGAAAGGTCACCTTCGTATGCGACACTTTGTCACTCTGCGGGAACGTCTTGTCCCACTCCTGTACCAAATTCAGTTGTTCCATTTTTGCTTCAGTTGTTTGGTTAGTCTGTGCCACGGCCGTAGTCGTCAGGGCGAAGAGGCCGGCTGCGAGAAATGTTTTGATGGTCATATTCTTATCGTTTTGAAAATTTCTTCTGCCGTGTCTCAAGCCCGTCCGATAATTGAGCCTGAACCACATTGCAAAATTACGACCATACACCTATTACATAGATACGCAGATTTGGGGTAGAACTACCAGTTTTACGGAAAAATGCTTTTCCCGCCCAAAGTCTCATAGCGCCCGCCACCTGAATGCCTCAGGTCGCGGGCGCGAAAAGACCGACAGCAGTTCTATACGTGATACTCAGAGGGCGGTCATTTAGAAAAACTCTATTTTTTACGAGGGGCACACCCTCAGTCCAATTTTTTATTGTGCAACCAGTGGGCAATGTGGTTGGCAATGTCGGCATTGTTGAGGTCAGACATGATAAAATGCGTGTTGCCGTAAATTCCCTCCTCGGGCAGATGCACTACCGTGACATCGCCGCCCATATAGTTTACCAATTCAGCCCACTTGCGCATGAGGTGGAGCCGTCTCGTCCACTCGTATTGTTCCGGGCGCTCGTCAGTAGTGGGCAAGTTGTCGCCGTAATAAATGATGATGGGGATGCGCGTGAACTTCATAAAGACGTCCATCTGAACCTCCACACCCTCTGTGTTGCTTTTGGTGAGCGTTTCCATGCGTCCCTCCTTGGGCAACTGCCCCACGGGGAACGGCACGTTTCCACCTGGTTCTATCGCCACGATGGCGCGGATGTTGTCGGTTTTGGGCAACGTCTGCCACCCCACTGCCCCACCCTGAGAATGGGTCATGAAAACAGCAGGGCCAATGGAATCGAATAGCGCGGCGTAGGCTTCGGCATAAACGTCTAAATCTTTGCGCCCCACATTGGGTGTCATCTGGCGGAAGAGTTGTTCGAGGGCGGCAGAACTCTGTTTGAACTGCACGCCCTCAAAATAGTCGGGCCACACGCCGAGACGGAAGCGGTTGAACCACTCCTCCTCGTCGAAAGTCGGAGCGATGGTGACGGTGTCGGTACTGCGCCCCGCATCACCGCGCCGCGGTTGGTCAACCAGATATGTGCTATAGCCCTTGCGGAGAAAGATATTCTGAAAGCCATCGCGACCGTCGGGCGTTGTTTCCCACGTTTTGGAGAACTGCCCTACGCCATGCGCCATGACGATGGGAAGCGGACGAGCCTCAACGGGTTTCTGGTAAAACACATAGGCGTGGTCGCCGTGAAATTTGCGTCCGAGCGAATCGGTCAACACCACACCACCAACTGCGAAACTGCCTTGTTCGGCAATGACCAAAGCGTCTGATTTTTTGGAACCGCAACTCGTCAACCACAGCGCCAAGGCACCGATATATAATAATGTCTTCATTTTTGGGGGCGCTTATTGTTGAACCTTGGATTCCTGCAACTTATTGTAGCGGTTGCCCACAACTTCTATCTTACCGACAGCCGCTTCCAAATCCCCCATATCTTCTGCAGAGAAGGTCACGTCGCCAGCCCGCAAATTTTCTTCGAGGTGCGACAACTTGGTTGTGCCTGGAATGGGGACAATCCACGGCTGCTTGTTCATGAGCCAGGCCAGCGCCACCTGTGCTGCCGTGAGTCCACGCGTGCGGCCAAAGGCATTCAGCACTTCCACGATGCGCAGGTTCTGACGAATGGCGTCCGGCTGGAAGCGTGGCAGGTCCTGGCGGTTGTCGTTGGTGGTGTCGAAGAGGGTGTACTCGTTGATGTTGCCGCCAAGAAAACCGCGGTTGAGCGGACTGTAGGGCACAAAACCAATGCCCAGTTCCTCGCACGTCTGCAACACGCCGTTGGTCTCTACCGTGCGGTGCATGAGGTGGTACTCGCTCTGTATGGCGGTGACGGGGCACACCTTGTGGGCGCGGCGGATGGTGTCGGCGTTCACTTCGCACATGCCCCAGTGCAGCACCTTGCCCTCCTTGATGAGCGCGCCGACGGTTTCAGCCACGGTTTCGATGGGCGTGTTGGGGTCGATGCGGTGCTGATAGAAGATGCCAAGCGCCTCCACGCCCGTGTTGCGCAAAGAGTTTTCGCAGACGGCGCGAATGTTGGCGGGCGTACTGTCCTCTTCGGTCTTCACCTGCACGCCGTTGACGAACTTGTGACCGAATTTTGAGGAGACAAAAACGCGGTCGGTCAGTCCCTTGAGCGCTTCGCCCACCAACTTTTCGTTAACGTGGTAGCCGTAGCTTTCAGCCGTGTCGAAGAGAGTGACGCCGCGCTCCACTGCCTCGTGCATCAGCGCGATTTCGGCTGCGCGGTCAGGGTGCTGACTGCGGTTGTGGTTCAGTCCCATGCAACCGAAGCCGAGAGCTGAAACGGTCAAGGCTGCCGCCCCACTACCCAATGTGCGCTTGCTGCGGACCACGGCGGCACTCCCCACCGCGCCCGCCTCTGCCTGATTTGCGGTCGACGCACTGCGTCCACTGAACGCGCGTTCGGCTGCCGCCACCTTGTTCAATGTCGGTTCCACGCACAACGCGGCACCGGTAAACGCCGCCACTTTAAGGAAACCGCGACGACTCATTGTTTGCTGCTTATTCATACTACTGAAGGTTTGATTTGAAAAAATCGGTGATTTTGTCGAACGGAATTTTGTCGGTCTGGTCATAGAGATCTACGTGGTTCGCGCCCTTGACCAGATAGAGTTCTTTGGGCTCGCCAGCCTCAGCGTAGGCGTCCTCACTGAAGTAGCGCGAATGGGCATTCTCTCCAGCGATGAAAAGCACCGGTCGGGGCGAGATTTCTTTAATCATGGCGAACGGATAGAAATTCATGAGCGCCGCCTGACTGGTGTAACGTGTGCCCTGATAGCGCGGATGGTAACCACGTTCGATGTTGCGATAGTAGTTGAAAAATTCTTCCTGCACAGGCGAGGGATTCTCGGGCAATTGTTCGGGCGTGCCGAAACGTATGCGGGGCGTTTCACCATCGGCCTCAGCCCACCGCTGCTGAGCCACCTGGTCAAGCAACGCACGGCGCAGGGCATCAGTCATGCTGTCGCCAAGTCCACTACGGGTAGCACGTCCCATATCGTACATGCTGACGGTGGCCAGCGCCTTGATACGAGGGTCGAGCGAGGCGGCACACACTGCGAAGCCGCCACTACCGCAAATGCCGATAACACCTATACGATTGCGGTCAATGTAGGGGAGCGTGCCGAGAAAATCGACAGAGGCGCTGAAGTCTTCTACGAGAGCATCGGGCGAGACGGTATGGCGAGGCAGACCGCCACTTTCGCCTTGATAGGAGGCATCGAAGGCCAAAGCCACAAAACCGCGGCGTGCCATTTCTTGGGCATATAGCCCGCTACACTGCTCCTTGACAGCACCGAAGGGGTGACCTACGATAAGGGCAGCATATTGACGCGTCGTATCCATGTTGGCAGGATAATAGATTTCGGCGCAGAGGGTGATGTCGTAGCGCGTCTTGTAGAACACCTTTTCCACTTTTATGGTCGGGTCTACGGCAAAGGTTTTACGCGGTTCTTCGCTTTCGGTCAGCACCATACCATTGCGGCATCGCGCACTCATAGTCAACACTTCGGCCACTTGTGCATCAGTCAATCCGTTGTGCTTGCCGTGGGCGATGTGGATGCGCAACTCGTTTTCCAGACTGTCCTGCACTGAAACAGCCGAGACGGTGACGAGTTCGCGTGTTTTCCAGTCGAGGTTGTCGCGACCAAAGAGGTCGCCGAAAAGATTGGCCTTGAGAAAGTCGTCGAGTGCGGGAAAATAACTCAAGATTTCGCCCTGCGCTTTACGTCCGAAGAGTTTGTAGCGAATAGAATCGCCATAGGCCATGCGGTCGTTCACCTCAACTGGCGACGGACTCGGGCCTTCCGCATCGACGATGCCCTGCGCGGCACGCGATTTTGCCACTTCCATCAGCGAGGTGAGCGCATTCATGCTTCTCGGAAATCCGCAATAGGCGTAGAGTTGCAGGAGCACCTCTTTGCCCTCGTTCAACGTGAGTCCTGCATCGAAGCCCCTAGCCAAAGCGGCTTTCAGACTATCCTGCTGACCAAGCGACGTGTACATACTGATGGCAGCAATCTGCCGTTCTTTGGGACTGAGCGCCCCTTGTGTCTGTTGCGCCTCCATTCTTGTAATAATACTGAAAAATAAGAGGACGATGATAGCGGTCTGGAGTAATCGTTTCATTGTGTCCGTAGTTAATTGGTTGTTAATTCTTTGATTGTCTGAGGATTCCTCGTAACACTGTCAAGGGAGGAAGTTTTCTTCCCATCGCCTCGTTACGTTTGCAAAGTTATGTGCATAATCCCCAGAACCCAGTATCGAATCCACAGAGAAAATAACCATTTTCACCTGACGCTTGCCGACCATAGCCCCAACTTTACAGAAAAAATCCAGAGTTTGACCCAAATATCTCTGAGCCTGAGGAAAAACTCTGGCGGATTGAAGGGCTAAAGTCCTGTGATTTTTCGGTCAGTCGAAAAGTTTTTAAGCCTACGCCAGAACAATCAAAAAATATCACGGAACTAATTTATTTTTGGAAAACGAAACCCGCTCCCTGTGCGGTTCGCGAAAGCGCGATGCGACAGGAAGCGGGATTCCAGTATTGTAGAATAAAAGAGTATGCGGGGGAGATTCCGCGATGGGGCTCAGAAGCGGAGTTTGAAACCGCCCATGCCGTTGATGCTGGGCATTTCGTAGCCCTCGTTGATGACGTAATCGGCGTCGGTGATATTGTTGAGCGTGCCGAATATTTCGAGGAAGCGGAAGATTTCGTAGCTCACTTTGAGGTTGACGAGGGCGTAGCTCTGGCGCTCCACATTGTCGGAGACGTAGAGGCTACCCACGCCGCGCAGTTCGGCATCGACACTGAGTTTGGGCAGGGCTTGCCAAGCTACGCCGAAGCTGTACTGGTTCTTGGGCGCAGACGTGAGGTCGTCCACGTCGGTGTCGAGGTAACTGTATGTGGCGCGCAGGCTGAGCACGTCGAGGGGATGGCTGTAGGCGGAGACTTCTATACCCTTGTTGATGAACTTACCCGTGTTGACGTTCTGCATATTGACCACCTGGATGAGGTTGTCGCCCTTGCTGTAGTAGCCCGTGACGTCAATGCCGAAATAGCGGGAGAAGGTCTTGCCCACGGTGACTTCATAGTTCATCATGTTCTCGGGGTCGAGGTCGGGGTTGGCGGGACGGTAGAGGTAGAGTTCGCGGAAGGAGGGATTGCGGTAGCCCTTGGCGACAGAACCTTTCACTATCCAGCTCTCAGCGGGACGAACCACGAAACCGCCCTGCGGAATCCACTGCGTGTCGAAGCGGTCGCTGTTGGCCATACGGAGTCCGGCGTTGAGCGTCAGAACACCATTGAAGAGTTCCTGAGCGAGGGTGACGTAGGGCGAATATTCGGTGATGCTCTTGCGCGAAATGGTTGTGCGGGAGCCTTCATAGTGGGCGGTGTTGCCCGACATGGGAATCTTGCCCGTATAGGTGTCGTAGTCGAAGCCCACTGTGGCGGAAGCGTCAGTCCAGGGCTTGAAATTCTGGTAGACCAAGATGCCGAAACGGTCGTCTACGCTGTGGAAGTGGTCGGGGTCGTCGACGTAGTGGTTGCCGTAGCTGTAATAGACACGGACGTTACCGCTGGTTCGACCGTAGTTGTTGGCCACAGAAAGAGAGGCCTCGCCGCGTGTGACGTTCTGGTGGTAGATGTCGGTGCTCGCGGGGGCTTCGAGCTTGGCATAGATGGGGTCGTTGCCGATGAAGTTCATCAAAGAGTAGTCGGCGCGAGCCTGCCACTTGTCGCTGAAGTCGTAACCTATCTTGGCATAGACGCTGCTCTGCTTGAAGTCGAAGTTGTCGACCAAACCGTCGGTGCGGTCGTAGCCCAAAGAAACGAGCGAGGAGAACTTGCCGAAGCGCGTGGTGTTTGTGAGGGAGGACTCCCACGTATTGTACGAACCGTACTGCGACTTGAGGGTGGTCTTCACCCCGTCCGTCTGGGCGTTCTTGGTGATGACATTAATGACACCGCCCACGGCGTTGGAACCATAGAGCACGGAGGCGGGGCCGCGGAGCACTTCAACGCGGTCGACGTATTCTGTTTCATAGAAGTCGGCGACGTGGTGAGAATAGATGCCGGCGAACTGGGGCTGTCCGTCTACCATCATGAGGATGGAGTTGGTGGGCGAACCGCCGATGCCGCGGATTTTTATGCCACCCGAACCGCCGTTGCTGATGCCGAAACCGAAGATATTGCGCTCGGAAACGAAGAGGCTGGGGATTTGACCAGAGAGGGCGGAAAGGAGCTGCGTCTTGCCCGTGGCTTCGATTTGCTCACTGCCCACGATGGAGACGGAATAGGGCAAAAGGTCGCGACCCGTAGGGTTGTTGCTGCCCGTGACAACGACCTCGCCGAGGCTGTAATTGCGCGCGCTGTCGAGCGTGACGGCAGAGGCAGTCTCGGCGGTCGACGGGGTAGCGACTGCTTCGGTCGACTTGGTTTCGGCGTGCACGGCAGTGGCAGCAATGACGCCCAGCGCCACAAGGGGCAGGCGGAGAGTCTTTTCTTTCATTTTTAGTTAATGGGGTTAGGTCTTTGTGTTGTGGATATTCAAGGGCGGATGTTTCTACGCCACAGTATCACTTGCGAATTAGGTGGTTGATGACCAGCCAGCCGCCTACTACTTGCAGCAGCATACCGGGCAGACCGATGCGGAAGTCCTGCAAGGCGAGCATGAGGTCGCCCTTCATTGCCCATTCACCGAGCGTGCCTACAACCTGATAGGCGAGCACTACGCCCACGAGCAGCAGGAGCGAGGCCTTGTGGAAGCGATAGGCGGCCAGACCGGCAGCACCGGCGAGCAGCACCGACTTGAGCAGGATGGGCGGCAGCGCGGGTGCAAGGGGCATGCCGAAAAGGGCGGAGTTGACCAGCGGAGAGAGTACGGCAGTGAGCAGACCTACGCGCCAGCCGTACTTATAGGCGGCGACGAGGGTGAAGAAATAGATGGGGAGCCATCTCATTCCGCCCTGCGGCACGAGGTGGAACAACTGCGGCAGGGCGATGTTGCCGAGCACGAAAAGGATTGCCAACCAGTAGGTCTTGGCGTTCGTGTACTCCAACGAATAGAGTTTTACGGTTGTGGCTTGCATAAACTATTTTGTTTTTAGTTAATGGTATGTTGATTGCAAATCTGGGCGGAACATTTTCCGATGGTGCAAAGATACGCCGAGAAAATCGGTGGTGCTTTATCAGTATTACGGATAGCACTACCAAATTTACGGATTTATTTCCGAACGGGCCAATATTTCCGCTGCGCGGCATTGATTTCACCGCCGTCCGTCCCCCAGTTACTGATTTTTTGCGCGGGCTTCTAACTCCTTCAGCCAAAGCAGATTAGACTTCCGTCAGAACAATGAAAAATTAGTCCTGAGCTTTTTGAAATTAGTCCTGAGCTTTTTAAAAATAGTCCTGAGGTTTTGACAACTTAGCTCTGGACTTTTTTAAATTAGCCCTGAACTTTTTTGTGGTTCATCTGATGTAGTCTTAAAAGGCTCTGGCTCAACTAGTTAAAAAACTGGCAAAAATTGAGTTTCTTTGGTAACGCCGCGCGGAATACGGGGCGCACAACGTGAAGCCCCTAAGGAATTGAATTTCACCAGTTTTCCAGTCGACAACAAATAATAACACGACCCACAGAAGGGGATACACCCGAAATTTATTACTTTTGCAAAATCACATAACCCAAACTATCGCTTTATATTATGGAAGAGATAACGAGGCTGGACAACGTGCAGGACTATTGCGACCTCTTTGGCATCGAAACCCTCCACCCGCTAATCAGTGTGGTGGACTGCGACAAAATGCCTCCCATCCGCCACTCGCGCAGGCTCTACAACCTCTACGCGGTGCTGCTCAAGGACACGGAGTGCGGCACAATGAGCTACGGCCGTAGCCAGTACGACTACGAGAAGGGCACAGTGCTGTTCGCCGCGCCGGGACAGGTGATGGGTGCGCCCGACGACGGGAAACTGCACCAGCCGGCGGGCTACGCCTTGGTGTTCCATCCCGACTTGCTGCGGGGGACATCGCTGGCAGCGGCGATGAAGAACTACACGTTTTTCTCCTATAATGCGAGCGAAGCGCTCCACCTCTCTGAACAGGAGCGGCAGACGATTGACGAATGTATGCGCAAGTTGCAGGCTGAACTGATGTTGCCCATCGACAAATACACGCGCGCCCTGATTATCGACAACGTGAAACTACTGCTCGACAACACCATCCGCTTCTACGACCGCCAATTCGTGACGCGCGAGACGGTGAACAGCGACCTCCTGGCGAAGTTTGAAGCCCTTCTGGACGACTATTTCCAATCGGGCATTTCGCGGACGAAGGGCCTCCCCTCTGTGCAGTTTTGCGCCGACCGCCTCTGCCTCTCAACCAACTATTTCAGTGACCTTGTGAAGAAGGAAACGGGCATCTCGGCGCTGAAACACATCCACCTGAAAATGCTGGACGTGGCGAAGGAACACGTCTACGACAAAGAGAAATCAATCAGCGAAATCTCCTACGCCCTCGGCTTCCCCTACCCTCAGCACTTCAGCCGCTGGT
The DNA here is from genome assembly GCA_030531095.1 of Bacteroidales bacterium. GTDB lineage: Bacteria > Bacteroidota > Bacteroidia > Bacteroidales > Bacteroidaceae > Alloprevotella. The sequence continues at coordinate 8,234 of JAUNOO010000017.1, read as the reverse complement.
TCAAGAAAATGGCAGGCTGCACGCCAAACGAATTCCGCACAACGCGGTAATCGCCGCCGCTGTTCCCAATTGAAACAATCCCGCCGCGTCAGTTCCTCTACTGACGCGGCGGGATTGTTCTGAAAGGACGAATTTCCACTTTTCCAATGCAAATTCAAGGAAAATTTCCACTTTTCCAATATAAAATCGGGGTATTTTTGCCACTTTTCCATGATTTCAAGAAAATGGGCGGGGAAAAGAAGACCGCGCGCAAGGCAAATTTTCGAGTTTCGGTCTTTATCGGTCGTGCAAGAGAAAATTTCATTTGTCGGTCTCCCCTACCATTACGCGCAGGGCACCATCGGTGGCCATGTCGTGGAGGGGAATGTGGGCGGAGAGGGCGGCGGCGCGGTAAGATTGGCAGTAGTAGTCGGAAAGGGCGCCCGAAAGGATGAGTGTTTTGGGGCGGAAGTGGGCAAGGATGGCGGAGAGTGGGGCGCGGCAACCGCGGTCGAGGAGGAGGTAGTCGACGGCGAAGGGGACGGCAAGGCGGTTCTTCGGGAGCGGGCCGCGGAGGACGGCGACGCGGCGACCGCCAAAGAGGGAGATGCCCATGCGGGCGGAGAGGTCGGGGCGAGAGAGGGTGTCTGTGTAGACGACGGGCGGTGCGAGGGCTTCGGCCTCCCAAAAGGTTTCGCGAATGTAGTCCAGTTCGCCGCTGAGGTGGGCAGTGATTTGGGTGGTTTCTTTTGTTTTCGCCCTTTCAGTTTTTTCGTCTGCGGGCGATTTTTCCTCAGACGGATTTTCTTCAGCCGTTTTCTCTTCCGACAGCCATAAATATGAGCGTGAGGCAGAGGATATGAAATGGATGGGCGCGGTGGTGTAGAGATTGTAGAATATTATTTGCGGCGCAAGTCGGGAGGAGCGGCGGGTATAGGTTTCAAAGGCGACGCAGAGGACGAAGACAGATGCGGCAGCGGTGGCGTAACGCAGTCTGAGGTGTGCCACGGCAGGGCGGCACATCAATAAGAGTATGGCGAAAATGACGTAGCAGGCAGCGGTGGTGAGTGCTGTGGGATGGAAGGTCAGGACAGCATAGGGCAGTTCGGTAATGGCGGTGAGTGCAGTGTCCATGCCGCGGAGAAGCAGACCGAGCAGAAGGGCTAACCAGCCTTGCAGGAAAGGGAAGACGAAGAAAAGAATGGCGAGAGTCAGGATGAAATAGGTGAGCGGGACGGCGACAAGATTGGCCAAAAGACCGTAGACGGGGAAAGTGTGGAAATAGTAGGCGACTAATGGTGCCGTGACCAACTGAGCCACGAGGGAGACTTTGACCAAATCGTAGCACCACTGCAACCAGCGACGGCGCGCCACGAAACTGGGCGACGGGAGGCGCACGGCTACAATGAGTATGGAGAGCACGGAAAGGCAGGAAAGTTGGAAACCGATGTCGAAAAGGGCTTGCGGCGAAATGAGAAGGATGAGCGTGGCAGCCAGGGCAAGGTTATTGACCGAGAGGCTGTCGCGCTGGAGAATGCCTGCCAGTTGCATGGCACTGAACATAATGGCAGCGCGCACCAACGAAATGGGGAAGCCTGCCAAGAGGGCAAACACCCAAAGGCCCAATAGTCCCACAAGGCTCACCGCGACGTAGAGCCAACGCCGCGAGCGGCAGAGGGAGAGGACGAGAAGTTGAAAAACAGAAAAGAGGATGCTGAGGTGAAGCCCAGAGAGGGCCAAAACGTGGCTCACACCAGTTTGCGAATAGAGGTCACGCGTGTCGTCGTCCAGCCCTCCCTTTTCGCCCAACGTCAGGGCTGAGAGCACGGCGAGGTCGCGCCCCGAGAAATGATTGGCATAGCGCTCCACAAGCTGACTGCGCAGGCGCAAAGCTCGCACAGAGAGGGGCATATCGCCGCTGTACAAGCTGTCGGAGCACTGCCATTCGCCAACAAAACAGAAGGCCGTGCCCGTGACGCCCTGCCGCCGCAACCAGGCGGCGTAGTCGAACTCGCCGGGATTGCCATTATTGCGCGGCGCTTCTATGGTGGTGCGACAAAGGACGACGTCGCCGGGACGCAATATAGACTTGTTTTTATCTGCCTTAGACAGCCCGTCTTTCAGCGTTTCGCCCTTCGGCTTCATCAACCGCCACCGCACCAATTCGCCCGCTCGTTCGCCTTGCATCAGTCGCCCGGTGAACTGCACACTCGCGGGACGCTCCTTCGGGCTGTCCATCACCATGACGCGATGGATTTGTGGCGCGCCAGTCCACGTTATTTCACTTCTCCCGCGCTCCAAAACGAGCAGCGCAGCCCCCAGAAGCATGACGCTCATGGCGGTGGCACTAACAATAATGAATGAAGCACGCTCAGGCGAAAGGCGCAGCGCAAAGAGGCTGCACAACCACAGAACAAAGGCGCTACCCACAAGCGGCAAAAAAACGCCCGCGAGGTGCACGTAGAACACTTCGGCGAGGGCTATGCCGACCATCATGGGCAACAGCAACCACAGGAGCGGACTGTTGGAAAAGAGGCGTAGCGGACGAGAGCGGGCGCGCATACACTGTGCTTATTTGGAGCGGAGGGAGCGGGCTTCAGCGCAGTGTCTGATACATCTCGCGCAACATATCTTCCGTAATCTCCACGGGGTTGTTCTTGAGGTTGGGGTGTTTGCTGGCCTGCACCAGTTGCTCCAACTTTTCCTCCGTCAGATTAAAGTCGTGGAGGTTCGTGCGCACGCCGAGTTGACGCTTCATGGCGGCGATTTTTCCCGCCAGTACACCGGCGTCAGCCAAGCCCAACAGTTTGGCCAATTCGTCGGGACGGGTGCAACCGTGCTCCACATTCAGGTGCATGAAATAGTCGATGGTGAGCGCGCAGGCCTCACCGTGGGGAATGCCCAACAGATTGGTGAGCGGATAGGAACAGGCGTGAGACGAGGTGGTCTTTGGAATGGTGAATGCCAAACCGGCAATGACTGAGGCCTCTGCCATCTTCTCGCGCGCCACAGCGTTCTCCGGTTCCTCAAAGGCAATGGGGAGGTAGGTGAGCACGTTGCGCACCGCATGCACGGCAAGGGCATCGCAGACGGGTTGGTGGTAGCGGCTCCAATAGGCCTCGACAGCGTGGCAGAGCACGTCAAATCCGGTGCAGGCGGTCAAATAGGGCGGCACGCTATAGGTGAGTTCGGGGTCCACAATGGCCAAATTGGGGTAGAAGCCATCGGAATTAATGGGCGACTTCATGCCCCGCGAGTGGTCGGAGAGGACGGAAACGCAAGTGATTTCACTGCCCGTGCCTGCCGTTGTAGGCACTGCGATGAGAGGCAAATGGGCTGACGGCACGGCTTTTCCTGTACCCAAATAAGCGGTTATAGACTCGTCAGTAAGACATATGGTAGCGGCAGCTTTGGCCAAATCCATCACGCTTCCACCGCCCAATGCCACGACAAAGTCACACTTCTCGCGCCGCATGATGGCGGCACATTCGTCGCACTCGCGCACATCGGGATTGGGCGAAACACTACTGTAGAGCAGTGAGAGCAGACCGCCGCTTTCGGCCATGATTTGTGCCGCAAGACCGCGACGTACAAAGGAGGGCGACGTGACGAGCATGCCGTTACGACCTCCAAACTGACGTATTTCTTCGGGCAGACATTTAATAATGCCATTGCCGAACCGGATACGCACCGGTTGCTGGTATTCCCATGTCATAAATTAGACAGAATATGATTTAAGGGCACTCAGAAACCCCAGTTTTAGGGGGAGAGCACCGTCCGTAGACGTAAAATGAGTGCGGCAGCGGACAAATCTGAGCCAACGCCACCACTCTTCTTCTCGCAAAAATACAAAATAGCGGCGTTCGTTGGGCTCGCGCACCTATTTTTCTCACATCTTTCTGCCAAAATTTACGACTAAAGGGCTTCCTGAGAGGAAATCCAGCCCCTCAGAAAGCCCTTTTTCTATCTTCTGCCACAAAAACAACTACTTTCCGTCGCGAGAAGAGGACGGTACAAAGGCTTCATACGTCCCATCGTCGAAAAAAACGCGGATTTCTTTAATTTTTCGCTGTGGCTTGTCAATATATTTCATATTGTCACTCGCGTAATGTTCCCGACCGTCGCGACTTCTGCGTTCGTGGCTCTGATTCATTGCGAAACTGCTTTTTGCGGTCTCCATTCGGGGCGCGTACTGGGCAGAGTTTTCTTCGTTGGCGAATAAGGAAAGCCTGGGCGAACCGTCCGCGAAAGGCAATTCAGCGCCCATCGCTTGCCCGTCTGCAGAACTGCCGTCTTGTGCACTTCCATTTTCGCCCTCAGCCTGAGATGGGGTAGAGTACATTTCTCCTTCGCCAAACATCAACCAATTGACATTAATCTGAGGGAAGGCCTTATGGATAGCCATGACATGATTGTTGGTCGGATTGGTACGCCCAGTGAAGATGCTCGACAGAGAAGCCGGAGAAATTTCGAGCTTTGCTGCGAAGTCCTGCTGCATCATGCCAGCCTGCTCCATAATTTTGCGAATTCTTTCTTTCATTATATATAGGATGTATTATCGAAATGTGTAAACGGGCAGAAGAGGGAGGTGCATAGGAAGTGAGTCGAAGCGTCCTCGCGCACCTTGTCCAGAGGCAAAAAATCATAAGGGTAGCCCAAATCGTGCCTTCAACCGTCTTCTCCTTTCGATTTACAAATTTAGAGATAATAATTGAAATGGGCAACATTTGTAGATTTATATTTTTACTCGTGAACCACACCTTGATTTACGGATGCAAACTTTACAATTTACATCTGAAATCTAATCATAAAGGCATGTGAGAAATTGCAGAATCTACATTTGTAAAACAAGGTTAGATTTTACTCCATAAATCATGCTCAAAAATCTGGGTTTAAGGCTACTATAATTAACAAAACTCGTAAAATCAAGGAGAATAAGGATTGCAGGGTTGTCCTTGATTTCAAAATCCATGAAAACAGGGCAATGGCCAATGCCAAATAATTCATTTTTAGGAGATAACAAATCACTGAAATGCGCGCATATTTATAAATTCACAAATTAAGACTTTTGTATTTCCAAATCAAGAATTACAATTTACATCACATGAATCCGGTGCGAAAGTTTTCCAATTCAAAAGTACACAAGTTTTCAATCAGTAAATCTATGACACATTTACAAATTCATATTTCGTGTCGTAAATGCAAATAAACTTAAAATCCAAATTTCGGGGCGCTCGGAAGGGCTTTTTCGGGCAAATTTTTCTCACATCTAAGATGCTGGCTGAAAAATGTTTCCGCGAGAATCTCAGAGCCTTAAAAATTGCACAAAATACTGATTTACAACAAAGAAGGTGCAAAAATCTGTGTTTGCGGAATGCACCAGAAAAATTTGGAAACGGAGCGGATTGCCCTAAAATCGGATGATTTTGGGGCAAAATTAGGGTCATTTTGTCCGAAATTCTCGGAATCGGGCAAAAATTTTGCGGTTTTTCGGGGTCAATTTACCTTATTAAATCGTCCGACGTGGGAATTTTTGAGGAAGCGAGGAGAAAGCTGATACGAAAACGCCTCCAAAATCTGTCAGATTTCGGAGGCGAATGACGGTCGGAATACAACCTATTTTTCTTTCGTCGGGAATCGGGCGAAGGTCAAACAAGAAAAGTGAGGCGACAGTTCTGGGTCATGTAAGAACTATCGAGGGCGACTCCAGGAAAGTTCAATGAAGGAGAAATGCGGAGGTCAACGGAGGAAGATTTCTGGAAATGCGAAAGCTCAATGGAGGATAAAATAGAAGAGCTCGCGCATAAGTTCGCCGCTCGGCGTATCGGGATTATCCACTCCTTTTGAGCGGGCATCCGTGCGGCGGATTTCACTAAGAATATACATTACTTTCACTCCTGAATAGACCTTCATGGCGGGCAGCACATTCTTGCGCACCTGCCAGTCGCTCTGCCCCAGCCAAGCCGCGATGCCGTGCTCAGTTTTCTCAGGCGCATAGTAGGCCAACATCACGTTCGTGAAGTATCTGAAGAGCATGGGGAGCACTTTCTGAATGCTGTTAGCCTTTGGATTCTTGTCAAAATAGTTCGCAATTAGCATTACCTTCAGGACGTCTTTTTTGCCCAACGCGTCCTGAAGCTCGAAAATATTGAAATCTTTGCTGATGCCCACATGGCGTTCAACGAGTTCCGGCGAGATGTGTTTTTGACCTTCTGGCAGGGCGATGCACAGTTTGTCCAGTTCGCTCGCCAGGCGGTTCAGGTCGCTGCCCACATATTCCGCCATCATCTCGGCAGCAGCCGGGTCGACGGTGACTTTGCGGCGTTTCAGGTAGTTGCCAATGAAGGTCGGAAGTTGGCTGTCCTTGAGCCGTTTGGAGTCGAAGAGCACACCGACTTTTTCAATCATGCCTGCCACCTTCAAGCGGCAGTCAATGGTGCCGTCCTTGTAGCAGAAAATAAGCACCGTAGACGGCTGGACGCGCTGGAGGTAGAACTCCAGGCGGTCGAGCTTGGCAAGCCGTTGCGCCTCCCTAACGACCACGACCAGACGCTCCGCCGTGAGGGGATAGCCCTTGGCGGCAGTAATCACAGTGTCGATGTCGGTTTCAGCCCCGAAGAACGTCAGCAAGTTGAAGTCGTGTTCTTCCGGTTTGAGCACCGTGTCAATGATATAGTCCGATACCCGGTCGATGTAATAGCCCTCCTCTCCCATCAGGAAATAGACGGGTTTGATGTCGCCGGCACGTACATCGCGGACGATGGTTTCGTAAGTCAGTCCAGCCGCCTTTTTCTTTGGCGCGGACGCATAGGGTATTGCCATAAAAAGAGAATATTCTGAAGAAATTTCTTTACCAGTCGTACTTGAGGTGGCGCACAGTCTTGCGCTCGCCAATGATGAGCTTCATCGCCTCAATGCCGAGGCGGACGTGCGTCGCGGCGAAGTTCGAGGTCACCTTGTTGTCGCTCGCCTCCGTCTTCACGCCGTCCGGCTCCATCGGGTTGTCCGACACGAGCAGCAGGGCACCCGTCGGGATGTGGTTGAAGAAGCCGCAGGAGAAGAGCGTAGCCGTCTCCATGTCCACCGCCATTGCCCGCGTGGCGCGCAGATACTCCTTGAAGCGCTCGTCGTGTTCCCACACGCGGCGGTTGGTCGTGTAGACCGTACCCGTCCAGTAGTCGAGACTGTTGTCGCGCAAGGCGGTCGAGACGGCGCGTTGCAGCATGAAGGCCGGAAGCGCCGGCACCTCGGGCGGGAAATAGTCTGCCGAAGTACCCTCTCCTCGAATCCCCGCCAGCGGCAGGATATAGTCGCCAAGCAACGTCTTGTCGGAGATGCCGCCACATTTGCCCAAAAACAGGCACGCCTTGGGCTGGATGCAGCTCAGCAAATCCATTATCAGCGCAGCGTTCGGACTGCCTATACCGAAATTTATCATCGTGATACCACCCGCCGTGACGGCGCGCATATTGGCGTTGAAGCCCACGCGTTCTGCACCCATCTGGTCACAGAAAAGGTCCACGTAGTTATTGAAGTTGGTCAGGAGAATGTGCTCCCCGAAAGCCTCCAGCGGGAGTTTGGTATAGCGGACGAGCCAATTGCTCACAATTTCTTCTTTCGTTACCATAAAAATCAGTATATTTGCGAGAGAGAAAGCGTCGCGGAACGCACTGGGGCAGAAGCCCTGCATAGTCCGTTCCGACACGGTTCCTATCCACTTGCAAAAGTAAAAAAATGATTTCATTAAACCTCCCGCCATTCGAAATAAAAATCGCCGAACGCAAAGGCCAGAAGGTCGTCTTCGACATCCTGCGCCGCAGATACGTCGCCCTGAAGCCAGAGGAATGGGTGCGGCAGCACTTCATCAACTACCTTCTCAACTACAAGGGCTACCCTGCCGCCCTCCTCGCCAACGAGGTGACGATAGAAATGGGCGGCGTGGCGCGGCGGTGCGACTCGGTGCTCTACCATCAGGACGGCGGGCGGCCACGCATCATCATGGAATACAAGGGGCCACACGTCACCATCACGCAAGCCGTCTTCAATCAGGCAGCGGCCTACAACAGCGTCCTGCGGGCCGACTACCTCATCGTCACCAACGGCTTGACGCACTACTGCTGCATGATGGACTACGCCAACAATTCGGCAGCCTATCTGCAGGACATCCCCGATTTTCAAGAACTCAAATAGAAGAAAAAACTAGGGAACGATATACAAGTTGTCCCTGAATGGAAATATCACAGGGATTCACTCAA
>JAUNOO010000016.1 GCA_030531095.1 Bacteroidales bacterium | reverse complement strand
CCTGAGCTTTTTGAAATTAGTCCTGAGCTAAGTACTCAAAAGCTCAGGACTAAGTACTCAAAAGCCCTGAACTTTTTGAGATTATATCCCAGATAGTTTTTGAAAGCTCTGACTGCAGGTGTAAAGATACAAAAAAACCTGCCCCATTCTGCGGGACAGGTTAGAAAAAACAGCAAAAAAAATCCGCCGTCCTTCACGCTGATGGTGAAGCGACGGCGGTTGGTATGGTGTCTTTGAGACCTCAATGAGGATTGGACGGGACTTACTTCTTCAACCTCGCGACGATGTCGGCGGCTGCGCGGCGGGGGGCACCGGGCTCGCCGAGGCGGGCTGCCATGTCGTCGTAGTCGCGCAACTGCGCCTCGCGGCGCTCTCCGCCGGGCAGTATGCGCTGCAACTGGGTGCGGACGTTTTCGACCGTCATGCCGTCTGCCACGAGTTCGGTGACGACCTCGCGGTCACAGACGAGGTTGACGAGAGAAACGTAGGGCACCTTGAGCAAAAGGCGGCGGAGGAGGGAAACGAAACGGCCGCAGGCGGTGTAGTAGCACACGACTTGCGGAACACGGAAAAGGGCGGTCTCGAGCGTAGCTGTGCCACTCGTGACGAGAGCTGCCGTGGCACTGGAAAGCAGCGAGTAGGTGCGGTTTTCAACAAGCTCCACCTGACGGCGCTCTACGCCCGACTGCGCAATGAGCGCGTCGTAGAAATCCAAAGGTATGTTCGGCGCGGCGGCAATGGCCAACTTGTAGCCTTCGGAAAGGCTGGGACGGGCGGCACGAAGCATACGCGAAAGGTTGTCCTTGATTTCCTGACGGCGCGAACCGGGCAGGAGGGCAATGACGGGAGCCGACTGGGCAGACGCTGCGGGCTGGGGGTGCGAGGCACGATAGGCTGCCACTTCATCGACGGTGGGATTGCCTACATAGGTGATGGGGTAATGGTGTTTCTTCTCAAAAAAATCCACCTCGAACGGAAGAATGGAATAGAGGTGGGTGACGTCGCGACGGATGGACTTGATGCGCCCTTCTTTCCACGCCCAGATTTTGGGCGAAATGTAGTAGAAGACGGGACAAATGGCGTGCTCGCGTACGAATCGCGCCATCTTGAGGTTGAAGCCGGGATAGTCCACGAGGATGACAGCATCGGGCTGCCATTCGGCAATGTGGCGCCGGCAATCTGCCATGCCGCGCAGGATGGTGCGCAGATGGAGCAGGACGGGAATGAAGCCCATATACGCCAAATGGCGGTAGTGGCAAAGCAACTCGCCGCCGACGGCTGCCATCTGGTCGCCGCCGTAGTAGCGGAACTGGGCTTCGGCGTCGGTGGCGCGGAGTGCCTGCATGAGATGGGCGGCATGGAGGTCGCCACTGGCTTCGCCTGCGATGAGGAAGTATTTCATGACTCGGGATATGGCTGTTCGTTAGAATATGCCGTCGAGCACTTCGAGCAAGCCCGTGTCGGTCACGTCGAGGCGCGTGGGGGTCACTGCCACATAGCCGTGGGCGAGCGCCCAGCGGTCGGTGTCGGTGGCTTCGGGCTCGAGTTCGCAGCAATCGCCGACGAGCCAGAAGTAGTCGCCGCCGCGTGGATGCTGGCAGCGCGTGAGTTCGTTCTGCCAACGGCTATGCGCCATGCGGCAAATGCGGACGCCCTCGAACTTGGCGCGGCGCGGGAAGTTGATGTTGAGGCAGGTGAAGGGGGGCAAGCCCAGAACGATGGCCTTGTGGACGAAGTTGACCAAATAGGGCGCGAGCGGCGTGAAGTCGGCATCCTCACGGTGGTCGCAAAGCGAAAAAGCGACGGAGGGATAGCCCTGAAGGGCGCCCTCGGTGGCGACGCCCATCGTACCGGAGTAGTGGGTGTTGACCGAAGAGTTGTCGCCGTGGTTGATGCCGCCGACAATGAGGTCAGGCTTGCGGTCGGTGAAGACGTTGAGCGCCACCTTGATGCAGTCCACGGGCGTGCCGGTGCAGGAGCAGACGGTCAGTCCGGGCTCCTCGCGCAACACCTTGTAGCGGATGGGGATGGTGGACGAGATGGAGCATCCGAAGCCTGAGCGGGGCGAGTCGGGCGCCATGACGAGCAAGTCTGCCACGGGGCGCAAGGTATCAATCAGGAAGTTGATGCCCTTGGCGGTGACGCCGTCGTCGTTGGAGATAAGAATATAGGGTCTTGACATGGTCGAGCTGAAGCTTTTGTGTGCAAAACAGGAGCATTGGAGGCGGCTGCACCAAGCGGCACACCGCTCCTGCCGTGTATGAACGGGGCAAAAGTACGAAAAAAAGTATAAAGTCAAGCCGTTCAAAGAAAATTTGTTACCTTTGCAAAATCATAGTGCCGTCCCGCAAAATGCCCGCAAATGGGGCTTTTGGCGGCCAGATAAATAAGACTCATGGGCAAAATCATTGCATTAGCGAACCAGAAGGGTGGCGTGGGCAAGACGACAACGTCGATGAACTTGGCCGCGTCGCTCGCCACTCTCGAAAAGAAAGTGCTTCTCATCGATGCCGACCCGCAAGCCAACGCCTCGTCGGGTCTGGGCGTGGATTTGAGCAAGGTGGACTGCTCCATCTATGAATGTATCGTCGGACAGGCGGACATCAAGGAAGCCATCTACACCACCGACATCGACCGCCTCGACATTGTGCCTTCGCACATCGACCTGGTCGGCGCAGACGTGGAACTGCTCAACTTCGAGAACCGCGAGCGCGTATTCAAGAACATGCTGGCTCCCCTCAAACAGGAATACGACTTCATCCTGATTGACTGCTCGCCCTCGCTCGGCCTCATCACGGTCAACGCCCTGACGGCTGCCGACTCGGTCATCATTCCGGTACAGTGCGAGTACTTCGCCCTGGAGGGTATCAGCAAGCTGCTCAACACCATCAAGATAATCAAGAAGAAACTGAACCCGGACTTGGAAATCGAGGGCTTCTTGCTGACGATGTACGACTCGCGCCTGCGTCTCGCCAACCAGATTTACGACGAGGTGAAGCGCCACTTCCAGGAACTGGTGTTCAAGACCGTCATCCAGCGCAACGTGAAACTCTCAGAAGCGCCCAGCCACGGTCTGCCGGCAATCCTCTACGACGCCGACTCTACCGGTGCGAAGAACCACCTGGCGCTGGCCAAGGAAATCATCAACAAAAACAACTGAGGCTGGACTTCTCTGTCTGACAGAACCACCGCCCGCCAACCACACGGAACGCTCGCGGACGGACATTGGAGAGAAACTTCTTCCGCCGCTACAGTTAGCATTCAGGTCCTCTAACCGCCTCCAGCAGGGGCGGAAGGGTTAATGTTCGTCTTATTTCACTCAAGCGATAAAGTACTTATGGCTACACATAAAAAATACCCAGCTCTTGGCCGTGGACTCGACGCCCTCATCTCTACCGAGGAGGTGCACACCAGTGGTTCGTCGTCCATCAACGAAGTGCCTATTGAGAAAATCCAGGCCAACCCGAACCAGCCCCGCCGCGAATTCGACCAGAAGGCGCTGGAGGAACTGGCGGAGAGCATTCGCCAAATCGGAATCATACAGCCCATCACGCTCCGCAAGATGGACGACGATTCCTACCAGATTATCGCGGGTGAACGCCGTTGGCGCGCCTCACAGATGGCTGGACTCTCAGCCATCCCCGCCTACATCCGTACGGCGGACGACGAAAAGATGATGCAGATGGCCCTCGTGGAGAATATCCAGCGCGAGGACCTCAACGCCATCGAAATTGCCCTCGCCTACCAGAACCTCATCGAGCAATACAACCTCACGCAGGACCAGCTTTCGGAAAAGGTGGGCAAGAACCGCGCTACAATCGCCAATGCGCTCCGCCTTCTCAAGTTGCCTGCCCCCGTGCAGATGGCGCTCCAGAACAAGGAGGTTGACCCCGGTCACGCCCGCGCCCTCTTGGGACTCGACAAGCCGTCGCTCCAAGTAAAACTCTTCGGCGAAATACAGGAGAGGGGCTACTCCGTGCGCCAGGTCGAGGAAATGGTGAAGGCCATCAACAACGGCGAAACCGTCAAGAGCGGCCGCCGCACACTGAAGGACAAAGGCGCCAAGCGGTTGCCCGAAGAATACAATTTGCTGAAGAACCGCCTCTCCGAATTCTTCCAGACTAAGGTACAGATGACCTGCTCCAACCAAGGCAAGGGGAAAATCAGCATTCCCTTCGCTTCGGAGGAAGAACTGGAACGCATCATCAGCTTATTCGACAAGATGAAGTGATGAGTAGAGTGAGAACGATAGCCGTCACGTTTGTATGGCTCGTCCTGACAGGCATGCTTTTCGGCACGCCGCAGGCGGCTGCACAGGCCCGTCTCATCATAGACGATGCCCCAACGAAGGCGAAGGAGGTCACAAAGACCGCCACTGCCGCAGGGAGCGATTCTATCGGGACGGATACAAGACAGGCTATCGCCACGCACAGTCTGCCCGACAGCCTCCGCTTCGGACACTCTGCCACGCTCGCCGACAGTCTGGCTCACGCCGGAATTGTGGGCGATTCGCTTCTCACCCCCTACGCCGAAGACGACACCGCGCGGCTAGCTGCCACCAACGACTCGCTGCTCAACGTCCTCGCCAAGAGTTCAAAGAAGGTGAAGGAACGCTTTGTCCCCAACCCCAAGCGCGCCCTCTGGCTCTCGCTAATCTTCCCCGGCGCGGGTCAAATTTACAACCGCAAATACTGGAAACTGCCGTTCATCTATGGCGGATTTCTCGGTTGCACCTACGCCCTGATGTGGAACCAGCAGATGTATAAGGACTACTCGCAGGCCTACCTCGACATCATGGACGACGACCCTACCACAAACAGCTACCTCGACATGCTTCCGCTAAACTACGACATCACGGGGCGCGAGGAGCAATTCCAAAACCGATTCAAATCGAAGAAAAACTACTATCGCCGCTACCGCGACCTCAGTGTGTTCTGCTTCATCGGAGTCTACCTCATATCTGTCATCGACGCCTACGTGGACGCCCAACTTTCGGTCTTCGACATCTCGCCCGACCTCACCATGTCGCTCGAGCCGGCTGTCATCTCCACCCAAAGCAACGGCTCCACCCAATCCACAACGTCCTACGGCGTTGGGTGCAGCCTCCGCTTCTAATCCCCATTTCCCCAGAAAAATCGCATGAAACGCATCAAAGCTTTTTTGTTATTCTCACTGGCCGCCTCCCTCACCGCACCAGCCTTCGCCCAAAGCGATTCCAATGAAATCACCGTCCGCGACGAGCGCAACGCGTCAGACCAAGTCATCGACCTGCCCGAGGCCATGACCTACAATCTCGACTCGCTCCTCTCCGCATGGCACGCCAAGGAATACCTCACCCCCGACACCACCTGTATCGACCCCGACCACAACCCCACATTCACGCCCGAGGTCTATCAGGAACGCCTCAGCCGCATCCCCGCCATCATGGAGATGCCCTATAATAATATTGTACAGCAGTTCATCGACCAATACAGCGGTCGCCTCCGCCGCTCCGTAGCCTATATGCTCGGCGCCGGCAACTTCTATATCCCCATTTTCGAGGAAGCGCTCGACTACTACGGCCTGCCGCTCGAACTGAAGTACCTGCCCGTCATCGAGTCCGCCCTCGACCCCACTGCCGTCAGCAAAGCTGGGGCGGTAGGGCTTTGGCAGTTCATGCTCGCCACAGGCAAGAGCTATGATCTCGAAGTCAACAGCCTCGTTGACGAACGACGCGACCCCATCAAGTCATCCTGGGCGGCCGCCAAATACCTGCGCGACCTCTACAACATCTACGGCGACTGGAACCTTGTCATTGCCGCCTACAACTGCGGCCCCACCAACATCAGCAAAGCCATTGCCCGCGCCGACGGTGCCCGCGACTACTGGACCATCTACCCCTACCTCCCCAAGGAAACGCGCGGCTACGTTCCCGCCTTCATCGCGGCGAACTACATCATGAACTACTACTGCGAGCACAACATCTGTCCCATGAAGACCAAGATGCCCGTCACGACCGACACCGTCATGGTGGCGCGCAACCTCCACATGGACCAGATTGCCGCGCTCTGTGGCGTAGACAAGGAGATCATCCATGCCCTCAACCCGCAGTACCGCACCGACGTCATACCCGGGCAGTCCAAGCCCTGCGCCCTCCGGTTGCCGCACGACAAGATTCTGGCGTTCATTACCCTGAAGGACTCCGTCTACAACTACCGCGCAGAGGAACTCCTCACCCGCCGCAACACGGTCGCCGTAGTCGAAAAGGCAGCCGAGCCTAAGCGCACCACGACGTCAAGCCGTTCGTCCTCTTCGTCGCGCAAGACCGTCACCGTCCGCAGCGGCGACACCCTCAGTGCCATTGCCAAGCGCAACCGCACCACCGTCAGCCGCATCAAGCGCCTCAACGGCATGAAGAGCGACCGCATCAATCCAGGCCAGAAGCTGCGCGTCCGCTAAGGTCTAAAAAACAAGTGCTCCAAATCCCATCCCCAATCCCGCAAGAGAAAAAGGGAAAGAGAAGAGACCGAAGCCCCAACACCTTTGTTCCACCTCCTTAAAAACATTACGCCATGTCCGAGCAGACTAACCCCACACTTTCGCCTCAAGAACAGAAAGACGAGGAATTGATACAGGCCGCCTTCCAGCACCTGCTTGACACCTACTTGGCGTCAAACCACAGGCGTAAAGTAGAAGTCATCACCCGTGCTTTCAATTTTGCGAAGCAGGCCCATAAAGGCGTGCGCCGACTCTCGGGCGAACCTTATATCCTCCACCCCATCGCCGTGGCGCAAATCGTCTGCGAAGAAATCGGCCTTGGCTCCACATCCATCTGCGCCGCCCTGCTCCACGACGTTGAGGAAGACACCGACTACTCCAACGAAGACCTCACCAACCTCTTTGGTCCAAAGGTGGGCAACATCGTTGAGGGACTCACCAAGATTTCGGGCGGCATCTTCGGCGAGAAAGCCTCCCTCCAGGCCGAGACCTTCAAGAAGCTCCTCCTCATGATGAGCGACGACATCCGCGTCATCCTCATCAAGATTGCCGACCGTCTCCACAACATGCGCACCCTCTCGAGCATGGCTCCGCGCAAGCAATACAAGATTGCCAGCGAGACGCTCTACATC
Organism: Bacteroidales bacterium; assembly: GCA_030531095.1. GTDB lineage: Bacteria > Bacteroidota > Bacteroidia > Bacteroidales > Bacteroidaceae > Alloprevotella. The sequence continues at coordinate 18,093 of JAUNOO010000016.1, read as the reverse complement.
TTCGCCCCCATCGCCGACCGCCTTGGCCTCAACAAAATCAAGACCGAGCTCGAGAACCTCTCCTTCAAGTACGAGCACCCCGAGGAGTACCACGACATCGAGAAGCAGCTCGACAAGACGCAGCCCGAGCGCGACACGATTTTCGGCGAGTTCACCCCGCCCATCAGCAAGAAACTCGACGAAATGGGCGTGAAACACAGCATCAAGGCCCGCATCAAGAGCCCCTACTCCATCTGGATGAAGATGGAGAACAAGCACGTCCCCTTCGAGGAAGTGTTCGACATCCTTGCCATCCGTATCGTCTTTGTACCCAAGGACCGCAACGAGGAAATCGACGAGTGCTACCGCATCTACGGTGCCATCACCAAAATCTATACGCCCCACCCCACCCGCTTCCGCGACTGGCTTTCCAACCCGAAGGCCAACGGCTATCAGGCGCTCCACAACACGTTCATGAGCAAGCAGGGCAAGTGGATTGAAGTGCAAATCCGTTCCGACCGCATGGACAACATCGCCGAACAAGGCTTTGCCGCCCACTGGAAGTACAAGGACAAGAACGCCCCCTACGACGAGAACGAGCTCGACCGCTGGCTCAATTCCATCAAGGAAATCCTCGACGACCCACAGCCCGACACGCTCGACCTCCTCGACACCATCAAGCTCAACCTCTACTCCAACGAAATCCTCGTCTTCACCCCAAAGGGCGAGCTCAAGAACATGCCCGCCGGGTCCACTGCCCTCGATTTCGCCTTCGCCATCCACTCCTTCCTCGGCAGCCACTGTTTCGGCGCAAAGGTCAACCACGTCCTTGTGCCGCTCAACTATAAGCTCAAGAGCGGCGACCAGGTAGAGGTCATCACAACCCGCAACCAGCACGTCCAGCCCGAGTGGATCAACTTCGTCACTACCGCCAAGGCGCGCAACAAGATACAGGCCATTCTCCGTCGCGACCGCCGCGACAAGTGTCAGAGGGGCGAAGAGAGCCTTGTCACGTTCCTCAAGAACAACGACATCCAGCCCACGCCCACAGCCATCGAGAAGCTCGTCAAGCTCCACGGCTTCCCCGGTCGCGAAGAACTCTTCCTCGCCATCGCCGACGAGCGCATCATCCCCAACGAGAACGACCTCAACCACCTCCACGGCAAGAAGGCCAAGCGCGGCTGGTGGCGCAACTACATCCCCTTCATCGGCCGCAAGCAGTCGCAGAGCGCCGTGCCCGCCGCGTCCGTCAACGACCCCGAGTTCATCCACAACCTCAACCGCAAGCAGACGTTCATCCTCAACGAGGAGACCCTCCACCGCTGCGAGATGGCCACGTGCTGCGGTCCCATCCCCGGCGACGACGTCCTCGGCTACATCACCGCGCAGGACAAGCTCGAAATCCACAAGCGCAGCTGCCCCACCGCCGTCAAGCTCAAGACCCGCGACGGCAACAACATCATCGCCTGCTCCTGGGACACCCACCGCGAAGTGCCCTTCGAGTGCCGCCTCCAAATCAGCGGCGTCGACAGCCAGGGCGTCCTCTACGCCATTGCCGACGTGCTCCACAAGCAGCGCAGCAGCCCCGTCCGCCGCATCACCATCGAGACCAAGGACGGCATCTTCAGCGGCACGCTCGACATCGCCGTCTACGACACCAACGACGTGCGCAACATCTGTGCCTCGCTCGAGCAAATCGAGAACGTCACCAAGGCTGTCCGCGTGGAACTGTAACAATAGCATTCTCGTCAAAGAACAAAACCATAACAGAAACCCCATTTTGAGAGAGGGGGAGCGACCTATATATAATAAGGTATCCGCCACCCCTCTCGCCACAATCCCAACTCAAACACATCATGAGTCTCAGCAAATTTGAGAGTGACATCAAGCACCTCTCCGTTCCGGCAGAAACCGTCTACGAGCGCTGTGCCGACCTCCGCAACCTCGAAAGCCTCAAGTCGCACCTCGACGACCCCGCCCTCGCCCAGCAAGTGGCAGGACAAGTCCCAGACGGCAAACTGGACGAGGTGAAGAAATACATCAACGACATCACCTTCGAGCAGGATGCCATAAGCCTCGCCTCGCCCGTCGGCCAACTCGTTCTCCGCATCGTCGAGCGCGAGCCCAAGTGCATCAAGTTCGCCAGCGAAGGCTCCCCCATCCCCCTCTACGTTTGGATACAGACCCTCCCCGAAGGCGACGCCGCCAGCAAGCTCAAAGTCACCGTCGGCGCTGAGGTCAACATCTTCATGAAGGGCATGGTCTCCAAGCCCCTCCAGCAGGCAGCCGACGGTCTCGCCAACGTCATCGCCGCCGCCATGCAGGCACCGCAGTCCAACGCCTGAACCGCCGTCATCCACGCGGCGAGCCCATACGACAGACACTTCCTATCCGATATGAAACGCTCTCCCGTCCCAAACCCAGGAGGGCGTTTTCGGGAAAATAAAGCCGGCAGCCCGTCCGCTCCGGCAAAATCATGCAACCAAGTCAAAGAACACCATAAAGCTATGAGTGCAGACCAGCAATCCAACACCCTCGGCGGCGCCAAGCTGTGGGAAAAATCCGTCCACGTCACCGCCGAAATAGACCGTTTCACCGTAGGCCACGACCGCGAACTCGACCTCTACCTCGCCAAGTACGACGTCATGGGCTCCATCGCCCACGTCACCATGCTCCACTCCATCGGCCTCATCGCCGACAACGAGCTACCCGTCCTCCTCCGCGAGCTCCGCGCCATCTACGACGTCGCCGCCAGCGGCAAGTTCGTCATCGAAGACGGCATTGAGGACGTCCATTCGCAGGTGGAACTCATGCTCACCCGCCGCCTCGGCGACATGGGCAAGAAAATCCACAGCGGACGCTCCCGCAACGACCAGGTCCTCGTCGACCTCAAGCTCTTCACCCGCGACAAGCTCCGCGAAGTGGCTGAAGCCGTCCGCACGCTCTTCGTCGAACTCCAGCAGCAGAGCGAGCGCTACAGCGGCGTACTCATGCCCGGCTACACCCACCTCCAGGTCGCCATGCCCTCCAGCTTCGGACTCTGGTTTGGCGCCTACGCCGAAAGCCTCACCGACGACATGCTTCTCCTCGAAGCCGCCTACCGCATGACCAACCGCAACCCGCTCGGTTCCGCCGCCGGCTACGGCTCGTCCTTCCCGCTCAACCGCACAATGACCACCCGCCTGCTCGGCTTCGACTCCATGGACTACAACGTCGTCTACGCCCAGATGGGTCGCGGCAAGAACGAGCGCAACGTCGCCTTCGCCCTTGCAGGCATTGCCGGCACAGTTGCCAAACTGGCGTTCGACGCGTGCATGTTCAACTCCCAAAACTTCGGATTCGTCAAGCTCCCCGACGAGTGCACCACCGGCTCCAGCATCATGCCCCACAAGAAGAACCCCGACGTCTTCGAGCTCATCCGCGCCCGCTGCAACAAGCTCCAGGCACTCCCCTCGCAGATTGTCCTCATCATGAACAACCTCCCCTGCGGCTACTTCCGCGACCTGCAGGAGATAAAGGAAGTCTTCCTCCCCGCCTTCGACCAGTTGCTCGACTGCCTCCGCATGGCGACCTACATTGTCGGCCGCATGAAGGTCAACGAGCACATCCTCGACGACCCGCGCTACGACCTCATGTTCTCTGTCGAAGAAGTCAACCGCCTCGCCACCTCCGGCATGCCCTTCCGCGACGCCTACAAGAAAGTGGGGCTCGACATCGAGGCAGGCCGCTTCACGCCCGACAAGCACATCCGCCACACCCACGAAGGCAGCATCGGCAACCTCTGCAACGCCGAGATAGCCGCCCTCATGGACGCCACCTTCAACCGCTTCGGCTTCGACCGCGTTGCCGCCGCCGAGCAGAAACTGCTGCAGCAATGAAACGCCAGTCCGCCATCCGCCGCCACTCTGGACTTGCCGTCAAGCGCGTCCTCAGCCGCCTGCTCGCCCTCCTGTTTGTGGCTGGCATGACGTCGTGCGGCACAGACGTCGACGACCTCTACTCGTCCCACGCGGCATACTTCTATTATTCCCACGTCACCACCACCACGCCGCTCTTCACCGCCCTCAACAATCCGGGCATGTTCTGCCGCATCCATTTCTCCAACACGGCGTACACCTTCGAGGGCTGCGACGGCACGTCCTACAGCTACACGCCCACCACGGCGGACACCTACCGCAGCCACGATTGCCTCGACGGCTTCATCGTCGGCACGCCAGCCGTTGCAGACCTCACGGGCAGCAGCATCGTTGCCTACGACCTTGCCTGCCCCAACTGCTACGAGGAATACTACATCACCCGCCGCCTCACGTTCTCCACCACGTCCACCGTCTACTGCTCGCGGTGCAAGCGCACCTACGACCTCAACAACAGCGGCATCGTCACCGACGAGGGCGGCGGCACCTCCCTCTTCCGCTACCGCATCACCTACTCCACCGCCAGCACTGGCATCATGCTTATCCAGAACTAGGCGGGGAGAGCGTACATAAATCTTCAGAAAGGCTGCGCCACAGACAACCCTTTGCGGTTTTCGTGGCGCAGCCTTTTTCATGGTCAGGAGTCGCAAATTACGCCGCGCGGCGACCCTCTCAGCGCAAAGCCTTACGCCTTCTCAGCCGCACTTTTGCTCTCCGTGTGGAGACCGAAAGTAACCATATTGCGCGCCAGCGCAGACCTCATTCGTCTACCCTTCGTGAACCGGACGTTCACCTTCTTAATCAACTTGGCGGTCACGCCTTCCTTGGTGTCGCTGCCCAATGCAGAGATAGTGGGGCGGAAAGAACCGAGGTAGCCGAGGCGCACACAGCTGCCAGAGCGCACAGCCCGCACAATCTGCATTTTCAGAGCCGCGAGCGCAGCCACGACGTCGTGTTCGGTAAACGTACTGTCGGACGAGATTTTCTCAGTGACCTCGTCGAGCGTCATCGCCGTCACGGGCGCAATCTGCGCATAATACTTGTAACCACTGGTACCGATGACTTTCTTTTTTCTGACAATGTACTTGATCATTTGTTTGTTGTGTTTGAAAGGTTAGTAAATAGATAAATAATTGGTGTCGTCTTCTCATCATCCCGGGAAACATTGTGATTTCGAATCGACAATGCAAAGGTACGCCGCCCCGGAGCGCCGCTTCACCATTAGACTTTTTTACAGCGTACTTCCAGAAAACTTTTTTCAGTCACAAACAACTAAGTCATAGTGGAATGGAAAGAATATGGGAACGGCGCACCCAAGAAGTCCAGACTTTATTTGGTCATCTCGATTTTTTACATAACTTAGCTGGCGATTGAGAAAACAACTAAGAACGTATGGAAATGAAGAAAAGAAGAATCATTACCATTGACGAATCTATGTCAATGACAGAACAAGAACGCAAAGCTTTTTCCCTTAATTATTTGCGGTAAATGTTGTTTTGAGCATAGCATTAAAAAAATAAAGAAAATATGCACGCCACAGTAGAAATAGTGATAGAGAAATATGACCTCTTCAATAAGCTTTTTTCCTTAATGATTGCGACAAATGTCGCCTTGTGCCTTGCTTGCACGGCTATTAGCATAAGCTTTTAGGACCTCAACGGGAGCAAATAAAACTTTGTCCTGAGCAATAAAAAATTAGTCCTGGGCTTTTGAGTAAAAAGCTCAGGACTAATTTAATTTAGCTCAGGACTAATTTTAAAAAGCTCAGGACTTTTTTAATTTAGCTCAGGACTTTTTTGGCGTCCCTCTGGCGCAGTTTTTAAGAGGCTATGACTCAGGGGTTTAAGGAACTGGTGAAAATTGCATTTTTTCTGGACAAGGCGCGGGGTGGACTTGGTTTCTGACAAACATGCCATAACTTCTGCTGTCCGCGAAAAGCATGGCTGTCTGAAATTGGGGCGGAAAATCGGCAAGCACGGGGAGGGGGTCGGAAGGGGCGGGCGCGACGCGGCGAAATCAGGGCGAAGCGCCCTATTTTTACCGCAAAGGGGCGATTTTTCCAGGTGAAAGCCGAAAAATGGGCGAAAAAACAAAAGATTTTTGCGAAAAGCGGCGGAAAAATTTGGGGTGTACTTTTTAATTCGTAAATTTGCCCTGTCTGGTGATGTGCACCAACCGAAAGAACTTGTATTTAGCGAGTTGACTGCTCCAGATGGAGCGCTTGCTATATTGACTACAATTTTTCTTCACCCCCCAACGTCTGTGATTCGTGCCCCACGCGCAATCACTCGCCAGACGAGATTCCTTAGAAACCGAGAATTAATCTTTTTCATACCACTGCCGGCGGTGGCCGTGAGGCTGCAAGTGGCAGGTCATGAACTACTGAGTTCGTGATGGGGAAAGGAAGTATCTAACCCTATTCGCTCCTTCCCCGATTTTTCTACGCCCATTTCCCCTTCGTGCTGTTGGGGGAATGGGCTTTCTCTTTTCCCCCGCCACGCGGCGCACTTTCCCACGGCGCGGACGGGAAGTGAGCGGCGCGGGGCGGGCTGCCGTTTAGCAATCGGACGGAGGGGTTATGAAAAAAGGAGACTCCCTTTTCACAAAGAGAATCTCCTCAAACAGACTTATTCTAAAATGTTTGCGGGACTGCCGTAAGGACTTGGACGTCCCGACTTGCCGTTTATGTGTTACAAAGATGGTGCTTACTTGATGCGCTTGTAACCGTAGACGGCGAGTTCGCCCAGTTCTTCCTCGATGCGGAGGAGCTGGTTGTACTTCGCCATACGGTCGGAGCGGCTGAGCGAACCGGTCTTGATTTGGCCGCTGTTGGTGGCAACGGCGATGTCGGCGATGGTGGCGTCTTCCGTCTCGCCCGAGCGGTGGGAGGTGACGGTGGTGTAGCCGTGGCGGTGTGCCATCTCGATGGCGTCGAGCGTCTCGGTGAGCGATCCAATCTGGTTGACCTTGATGAGGATGGAGTTGCCGCAGCCCTGCTCGATGCCCTTCTTGAGGAACTCAACGTTGGTGACGAAGAGGTCGTCGCCGACGAGCTGGCAGCGGTCGCCGATGGCGGCGGTGAGCTTCTTCCAGCCTTCCCAGTCCTCTTCCGACATACCGTCTTCGATGCTGTCGATGGGGTACTTGGTGATGAGCGACTTGAGGAATTCGATTTGCTCGTCGTCGGTCAGCTTCTTGCCGTTGGGGTCCTTGGGCATGCCGTCCTTGAGGTGGGTGTAGTCGTAGTAGAACTTGCCGTTCTCCTTGTAGCAGAACTCGGATGCGGCGCAGTCCATGGCAATCTTGACGTCGTCGCCGGGACGGTAGCCTGCGGCCTTGATGGCTTCGATGATGCAGTCGAGGGCGTCCTCGATGCCGTTGAGCTTGGGCGCGAAACCGCCTTCGTCGCCGACGGCTGTGCTCAGACCACGCTTGGAGAGCACCTTCTTGAGGGCGTGGAACACCTCAGCGCCCATGCGCAGGCCTTCGCTGAAGGTGGGGGCGCCTACGGGGCGAATCATGAACTCCTGGAACGCGATGGGGGCGTCGGAGTGTGCGCCGCCGTTGATGATGTTCATCATGGGCACGGGGAGGACGTAGGTATTTGTGCCGCCGATGTAGCGGTAGAGGGGCATGCCCAGTTCGGCAGCGGCAGCCTTTGCCACTGCGAGGGATACGCCGAGGATGGCGTTTGCGCCGAGCTTCGACTTGGTGGGGGTGCCGTCGAGGGCGAGCATGGCGTGGTCGATGGCGCGCTGCTGGCAGGCGCAACGGCCTACGAGCGCGGGGGCGATGACTTCATTGACGTTCTTCACAGCCTTGAGGACGCCCTTGCCCAGGTAGCGCGACTTGTCGCCGTCACGGAGTTCGAGGGCCTCGTTTTCGCCGGTGGAGGCGCCTGAGGGCACTGCTGCACGACCTACGGTGCCGCTTTCGAGTGTTACGTCTACTTCTACTGTGGGGTTGCCGCGGGAGTCAAGGACTTCACGGGCGTGAATCTTTTGGATTTTCATTTCCTTTTATTATTTGGGTTCAATAAAAAAATTGTTTGTCGCTTATCTGTTTGCCGCTTATATATAATATAGGAGTGGTCGCCTATAAACGGGAGCGTCGCCCCGCTTGGGGAAACCGTTGCAAAAATACATAAGTCTGAGGTATTCGGCAATCCCCATATTTGGGTATTTTGCCCGCCCGGCGTGTGAAGAAAGTATGCAGGAGCAAGTCCAACTGTTGGCATTACTTAAAAGTCCTAACTGGGAATGATTTTAGAGAGAGCAGGACTTGGCTGTTCGCGCCGTTTTTTCTAAATTTGCGAAAGTCAAAATTAAAGGTCAGGGCTGGCAGGCGCAACGCCTTCCCGCCCGATGCCATAACACACTAAAAAACGTACAAAAATGCTTAGCAAGAAAGTTGAAGAGGCGCTCAACGCCCAGATTAACGCCGAGATGTGGTCGGCTTATCTTTACCTGTCGATGGCAGCCTACTGCCACAGCATCGGCAAGAGCGGCATGGCCAAATGGTTTGAGGTTCAGTTTAAGGAAGAGCAGGACCACGCCCAGATTCTCTACAACTATATCGTGCAGCGCAACGGTCACGTGACGCTGCGCCCCATTGAGGCTGTGCCGACGGAGTGGGCTTCGGTGCTCGACGTGTTTGAGAGCACTCTGGCACACGAGCAGAAGGTGACGGCGCTGATTAACGAACTGATGGCGCTCACGACCGCGGAGCACGACTTCGCCACGCAGAGCATGCTGAAGTGGTTTATCGACGAGCAGGTGGAGGAAGAGGACAACGCCCAAACCATCATCGACAACGTGCGCATGATTGACGGCAACGGCTACGGTCTCTACATGCTCGACAAGGAGCTGGGCGCACGCACCTACACGCAGGCGGCGCCCCTTGCCGGCAGTGCCGACTGACGCCGCCGCACACTGCGACGAGGCGTCCTTAATCGTCTCCCGCACAACTGACAGGCGGACAGATACCCCGGAACAGACTTGGAAAAACACGACGCTCCAAGCCCATTGGAGGTATCTGTCCGCTTGTTTCGCGCGGCGGAAAGCGCGGGATTGACCATCCGCCCCAGGCAACTCCGAAAAACGGATAAGCCTGCGCCCAGTTTTTATGCAAACGACCGAATTGTATCGACAAAATAGGGCAGAAATAGACAACGCACACCGAAAAATCGACAAAATGGCAGAATTGTCCGCCTAAGACTGAATTGTTGTCGGTGAGACGGCGCTAAACACGGGACTTTTCCCGCGCTGGGCTGTTACATTTCTGTTAAGAACGTTTGGTTGTCATTTTAATTTTGAATAAATTTGCCCTGACCAAGCTACCAAGCTCCCCGACCATGGAATCTATCATTACCAAACTCAGCTCACTCTTGGACGCGATGCCTCCCATCACGCTCGAAGAGATGTCGTCCATCCGACTGATGAACCGGACGGACACTAAGTTTGTGACCAACCTGTCGACGCTCTACCGACTGCTCGACATGGCGCGGGACGACTACTACGCGCAGGAGGTTTGCGGCAAGCGCATCAGCCCATACCGCACAACTTACTGGGACGGCGAGGAGCGGCACGAAATGTACCGCACGCACGTCACGGGCCACGCCACGCGTATGAAGGTCAGGGTGCGCACGTACGTCGACTCCGGCGTCACTTTCCTCGAAGTGAAGAAGAAGGACAACCACGGCCAGACGCGCAAAATACGCACCTCTGTGCCGTCGCTCGACGCGGTCATAAAGGAGCGCGCCGGCGAGGCTTTCCTTGAGGACCACACGGGCTACTCGTTTGGCGAAATCACCCCCACGCTCGGCAATGAGTTCAACCGCATCACGCTCGTGAACCGCGGCAAGACGGAGCGGCTGACTATCGACTTCGCCCTCAACTTCTACAACTACGAAACGGGGCGCGAGGCGGGCATGCAGGACGCCGTCATCATCGAACTGAAACGCGACGGCCGCGTGTCGTCGCCCATCCTCGCCATTCTGAGGGCGCTGCGCGTGAAGCCCGCCGGCTTCAGCAAATATTGCGTGGGCGTGTCGATTACCAACGAAGATTTGCGGCAGAACCGCTTCAAGCCGCGCTTGCACAAGATTGACAAAATCATCCACAAGCAGCAGGCTATGCCATAGAAACAAAGACGTCCGCCAGCCTCCTGCCGGAGCGAAACGGGCGGCACAGACTGACCACGACTGGCGCCAGCCACGTCACGCCTTCTGTGATAAAGACTTAACCAAATTACTCCTAATCCACAAAAACTACATTCAAGATGCAGTATCTAGAAAGCCTCTTCAGCGAAAACTTCTGCAATCCCGACGGATTGATTGAGATGTGCCTGCGCTTCATTCTCAATTTCTTCATGGTCTGGATTATTGTCCACTTCCTATACTACCCCAAAGGCCGCCGACGCGACTACTACTTCACGTTCCTCCTGCTGGCAGCCAGCATCTTCATGCTGATTTACCTCATGGACGGCTCCAACTTGCAGATAGGTGCGGCACTCGGTCTCTTCGCTGTCTTCGGCATCATCCGATACCGCACTGAGAGCGTGCCCATCCGCGAGATGACCTACCTTTTCTTCCTCGTCGCCCTCTCTGTGCTCAACGGCACGAAGGCAGACCTGAGTCTCGTGGAGCGTCTGGCGGCAAACGCGCTGCTGCTCTTCACAGTCTGGGGCGCAGAGAACTTCCTGCTGGTGAGCAAAGTGGGCTGCAAGTTTGTACGATACGACAACATCGACCTCATCGTCCCCGAGCGCTACGACGAACTGAAGGCCGACCTCGAAAAGCGGTTGGGACTGCAGATTGTACGCGTCGAAGTGGGTGCCGTCGACTTCCTGACCGACATGACCATGCTGCGCGTCTACTACGAAGACCCCAACAAGTCCATCAAACCCGTGGACCGCATGCTCAAGCTCCCCACCGAAGAGGCCTGATTCACCCCATAGCACACTGCCAGCCCAGCCGCCCAGCGCGGCAGGCTGGTAGTGTGTTTTCCCCACTACACGATTCTGCAACGGCAAGGAATTCAAGTTCAAGAGACTCAAAAAACTCATTTACCCAAAACCCTTTTAATTATTCTTACTACAAATGGAAAAAATCAAGCATTTTCTGAAACTCGGCAAAAACCTGGCGGCGCTGGGTCGCAAGTGTCTCGTGCTGGCTTTGGCTGCAATGGTGGCCGCACCCGCCGTGGCCGACGACGACTTCGGTATCTGGACGAGCCTCGCCGCCGAGAAGAAGTTCAACAAAAAGATTTCGCTCGAAGCGGGAATCGACTTCCGCTCTGAACAGAAACTCAAGAGCGTATCGCGATGGAGCGGCTCGCTCGGCGTGGGCTATAAGCCCTGGAAATTCCTGAAGTTCTCCGCCGGCTACGCCTACATCTACGACCGCTCCGTGCAGGAGGCGAAGGTGAACTACACCAACTCCGGCAACATCAACGGCTACAACGTCGACCACGGCTACTGGCGTTCCAAGCACCGCGCCTACGTCGACGCCACGGGCAAGCTCGACGTGGGACGCTTCAGCTTCAGCCTGCGCGAACGCTACCAGTACACCCACACAATGGGCACGACCTGCCTGCGCGACCGCTACCGCGACACCGCCCCGGGCGGCTACAGCGGCGACATCTACTACTGGAACGGCGAAGGCTTCATCGAGAAGAATCTCGTCGAGGACGACAAGAGCCACAAGAACAACCACTACTTCCGCTCCCGCCTGCAGGTGTCCTACGACATCAAGGGCGTGCCCCTCGAACCCTTCGTGTCCTACGAAATCAGCAACAACCTGAGCGACGGCTTCGCCCTCGACAAGACGCGCATCACCGTGGGCACCGACTGGAAAATCAACAAGAAGCACAAGCTCTCGCTGGCGTACCTCTATCAGGACGGCGCTGACGACGACAGCAACGACAACATCCACGTCATCGACCTGGGCTACAAGTTCGAGTTCTGACGCTCTGCCGCAGCGCAACCTTCCCGACTCCGCGTGGGGCGACCGGGAAGAAAACTTCGCCCCCACATTCATTATTTTGTAACAACAAGGAGCGACCTTTGCGACGACCGCAATGAAACGGTCGCTCCTACAAAAAACAAATTCAATCATGAAAAGAATTACGCTCTTACTCCTTTTCGCGCTGACAGCCGTACTCGGCACGACGGCGCAGAGCCTGAGCTACCTGACGTTCCGCACCGCCGACGGTACGGAGCAGAGCCTCACCGCAGTGGGTCTGAAACTCACGTTCAGCGACGGGCAACTGGTGGCAACGGGCAATGACGGAACCACAACGTTCTCGCTGACAGACCTCAGTTCCATGTTCTTCTCTGAGACCGTCACTGGCATCTCCAACGTTTCGGGTGCCAGCGCCACGAAGGTCAGAATCGTCAACGGCGCACTCAAGGTGACGGCTCCTGCCGGCAGCACCATCAGCGTCCGCACCACCGACGGCCGACAGGTCAACAAAGACCAGTACCTGCCGAAGGGAATGTACATCGTACGAGTCAACAACCAATCCTTTAAAGTCTTGTCAGAATGAAGAAGTTTTATCTTATAGCCCTGCTGCTCTCGGCTGCTTTCACAGCGACAGCGCAGACTCTCAATATCCATTCCGGACAGGTCACGGTGGCAGTCCCTGCTGAGGATGCCGGCGAAATGACCTACACCGGCGGCACGTCGCTCACCGTGAACGGCGCAACCTACGACCTCACAGCCGTCGACAGCATCACCATCGACAACTCCACCGTTGAGGCAGCTACCGTCAGCGTCACCTACGACGGCACGCTGGCCAACGTCCTCGTTTCGGGCGACGTTGCGCCCTACATGACCATCGCCGTAGCCGGTGCCGACGTCAGCATCGTTGCTGCCGCCACGCTCGCCGAAGAGGTGACCTACCGCCTCAGCGGCACGTCGACCGACGGCTCGTTCACAATGGACGGCGAATACAAGTCGACCGTTGAGCTCAACAACCTCACGCTCACCAGCTCCACCGGCGCTGCCGTCAACATTGAAAACGGCAAGCGCATCAACGTCGTCATCCCCACGGGCACAACGACCACGCTCGTGGACGGTGCAAGCGGCTCGCAGAAGGCCTGCCTCTTCGTGAACGGCCATGCCGAATTCTCGGGCGGCGGCAGCCTCATCCTCACGGGCAACACGCGCCACGCCTACGCCTCTGACGAATACACCATTCTGGGTGCCGACTTCGGTTCAATCCAGGTGCTCGGCTCTGCCAACGACGGTCTGCACATCGAGCAGTACTTCCAGATGGACGGCGGCACAGTCACCGTCAGCAACGTCACCGGCGACGGCATCGACGTGGGCATCACGAAGGACGCTACCGACGAACTGAACGGACAGGTCATCATCAACGGCGGTACCATCACCCTCGACGTCGCTTCCGACGACGCCAAGGGCATCAAGTGCGACAGCCTCATGACCATCGCCGGCGGCACCATCACTGCCAACGTATCGGGCGACGGTTGCAAGGGCTTCAGCGCAGGCACCGACCTCTACATCAACCAGACTTCGGGCAACGCCACCTCCATCGACATGACCGTCACGGGCACCACCTACATGCCCGACGATCCCAACCTCGAATCCAAGTGCCGCGGCATCAAGGTGAAGGGCAACTTCTACTTCGACGGCGGTACCATCAAGATTTCCGCCACCGGCGCCAAGAGCAAGGCCATCAGCGTAGACGGCAACTACTACTACACCAGCGGTTCGCTCAACTGCGCCGTCGACGCCGCCAACACCTAATGCCCCCTCCCCGCAGTGGGACAAGACCAATCCATCGAACAGCGCCGCAGAAGCCAACACCGGTTTCTGCGGCGCGTTTTTCTATTACTCTGCGGCGCGCCCCGCATATCCCCCGCCCCGTTTCCTCCGCGCGACCAAATTTCGCGGTTTTGTCCGCCCGAAAAGCGGCATCTTTGCCAAAAAGCCTAAAAAGGAGAGGGATGCAGTGCGTTCTGAGGCTACAAAGCAGCCTCTGTTTTCAACTTTTTCGTACCTTTGTGCCCACATTACAAAGATTTAGCAAGACAAGATTATGGCACAAGAAGACGTTTTCAAGAAAATCGTTTCACACTGCAAGGAGTACGGTTTCGTGTTCCCCTCCAGCGACATATACGACGGACTCGGCGCCGTGTATGACTATGGACAGAACGGCGTAGAACTTAAGAACAACATCAAGCAATACTGGTGGCAGGCCATGGTGCTGCTCCACGAGAACATCGTGGGCATCGACTCCGCCATCTTCATGCATCCCACCATCTGGAAGGCCTCGGGACACGTGGACGCCTTCAACGACCCCCTCATCGACAACCGCGACTCGAAGAAGCGCTACCGCGCCGACGTCCTCATCGAAGAGCAAATCGCCAAGTACGAAGAAAAGATAGAGAAGGAAGTGGCTAAGGGCCGCAAGCGCTTCGGCGACGCCTTCAACGAGGCCGAATTCCGCGCCACAAACCAACGCGTCATCGAGCACACGCAGAAGCGCGACGCCCTCCACGAACGCTACAGCAAGGCCATGAACGCCATGGACCTCGACGAGCTCAAACAGATTATCCTCGACGAGGAAATCGTTTGCCCCATCTCGGGCACACGCAACTGGACGGACGTGCGCCAGTTCAACCTCATGTTCAAGACGGAGGTGGGCTCCACAGCCGAAGGCGCCTCCACCATATACCTCCGCCCGGAGACGGCGCAGGGCATCTTTGTCAACTACCTCAACGTGCAGAAGACGGGTCGCATGAAGATTCCCTTCGGCATCGCCCAAATCGGTAAGGCATTCCGCAACGAAATCGTCGCCCGCCAGTTCATCTTCCGCATGCGCGAATTCGAGCAGATGGAAATGCAGTACTTCGTGAAGCCGGGTACTGAGCTCGACTGGTTCAAGCAGTGGAAGCAGACGCGTCTGGCTTGGCACAAGGCGTTGGGATTCGGTGACGAGAACTACCGTTTCCACGACCACGAAAAACTGGCACACTACGCCAACGCCGCCAGCGACATCGAGTTCAAGATGCCCTTCGGCTTCAAGGAGGTGGAAGGCATCCACTCGCGCACCAACTTCGACCTCTCGCAGCACGCCAAGTTCTCGGGCCACAAGATTGAATACTTCGACCCCGAAACCAACGAGAGCTATACGCCCTACGTCATCGAGACGTCCATCGGCGTGGACCGCATGTTCCTGAGCGTCATGTGCCACAGCTACGAGGAGGAGACGCTCGAAAACGGCGAAACGCGCACCGTGCTCCGCCTGCCCGCACCGCTGGCACCCGTGAAACTCGCCATCCTGCCGCTCGTCAAGAAGGACGGTCTGCCCGAAAAGGCACACGAAATCATGAACGACCTGAAGTTCCACTTCAACTGCAAGTACGAGGAGAAGGACTCCATCGGCAAGCGCTACCGCCGCCAGGACGCCATCGGTACGCCCTACTGCATCACCGTGGACCACGACACGCTCAACGACAACTGCGTCACGCTCCGCAACCGCGACACCATGACGCAGGAGCGCGTGCCCATCGCCAGCCTGCGTGACCTCATCGAAGACAAGGTGAGCATCACCTCGCTGCTCAAGAAGCTATAATAACCACAACTACAATATGAAGCGACTATTCTATCTCATCGCCCTGCTCCTCGCCTCGACCGCTTCCTTCACGGCCTGCTCTGAGACCGACGAGGAAGAGGACGTAAAGTACTCCAACTGGGAAGCCCGCAACACGGCCTACTTCGACTCCATCATGGGCGTGGCGCGCACTGCCATTGCCGAGGCCAAAGCCACCTACGGCGACGACTGGGAGGACCACTGCGACTGGCGCCTCTACCGCACCTACGCCCAGGACGCCTCGAAGACCGGCACATCGTCCGACTCCATCGCCGTCCAGATTTCCAAACGCGGCACGGGTAGCGGCTGCCCCATCTACACCGACTCCGCACGCGTCAACTACCTCGTGCGCCTCATCCCCAACGCGCTGAGCGACAAGGAGGAGGAACAGACGCTGGGCGAAATCGTGGGCTACA
Organism: Bacteroidales bacterium; assembly: GCA_030531095.1. GTDB lineage: Bacteria > Bacteroidota > Bacteroidia > Bacteroidales > Bacteroidaceae > Alloprevotella. The sequence continues at coordinate 2,166 of JAUNOO010000016.1, read as the reverse complement.
CGGGCGTGAGCAAGGATAGCACTTCCATATTCAGCGAAGAGTTCTGCACGCCAGTGGCGGTGGCAGTCAGCAATAACCTCGAGGGCATCTCTATGGCGCTGATGTATATGCACATCGGCGACTTGTGGCGCGTCTACCTCCCCTGCCAACTCGGCAACGGTACGACCCCCACGTCCTACATCCCCGCCTACTCCACCCTCATCTACGCCCTGGAGCTGAAGGCCTACTACCACAAGGGCACGGTCGTGCCCGACTGGCGATAAGCCCAACCGCAGAGCGACTGTTCGCAGAAGCTTCAAATATCACATCGAAGCGACGCCTCCCAAATTTGAGGGGCGCCGCTTTTTGTATCTTGTGCAGAGGAGAAAATTTCTGAAGAAAAGTGGTTTGAAAATTGGATGGAAAAGAAAAATCCACTAATTTTACACTCGAATGTTCCGAAAAGTGTAGTGCGACTACACAAATCGGAACGAAATAGTGTAAACCATGAAGATTGAAAGAGACATTCTGCAAACCCTGAAGCAGTGGAAAGACGCGCCAGACCGGAAGCCAATTCTACTGAAAGGCGCACGCCAAATTGGCAAGACATGGACGATGGAAGCCTTCGGAAAGGAGAACTTCGAGTATTGTGTCAAGTTCGACTTTGACCGCCAGCCCGAATTGAAGACCGTGTTCAGTCAGACAAAATCGCCCGACCGCCTCATCAAAGAACTTTCGATTTACTGCGAGCAACCCATCGTAGCGGGAAAAACGCTGATTATTTTCGATGAGATTCAGGAATGTGAGGAAGCGCTCAACAGTCTGAAGTATTTCTACGAGGACGCGCCGCAATACCACATCATCGCCGCAGGCTCATTGCTCGGTGTGGCTGTCAAGAAGCGGCGCATGACGGTGCCCGTTGGCAAAGTGAGGATGATGAGGATGTACCCCATCACTTTCCGCGAATTTCTCCGTGCCAGCGACCCGAGGACATTCTCTTATGTGGACGCGATGACAGAAATAGCCCCACTACCCGAAATCATGCTCAACAAACTCAACAGCGAATACCGCCGCTATCAAGTTTGCGGCGGCATGCCCGAAGCCGCAGTAGCGCTGCTGGACGACAAAGGAACGGGCGCGGTGGAAGCCACATTGCAGGACATCCTCGACCTCTACGAACTCGACTTTGCCAAATACGCCGCCCCCATAGAAATCCCACGCATCCACGCCATTTGGCATTCGCTCCCTACTCAGTTGGCAAAGGAGAACCGCAAGTTTATCTACAAAGTGGTGCGGACGGGAGCACGCTCCAAGGACTACGAAGACGCCCTGATGTGGCTGGAGGACGCGGGCATGATTTATCGCGTCTACAACATCAGCAAACCCGGTCTGCCGCTATCGGCTTATCAGGAAACCGACTCCTTCAAGGTCTACGCCTGCGACTGCGGTTTGCTCCGCCGTCTGGCCCGTCTGCCGGCAAGCATCGTCACTGCCCCAGTGGCAAACTACACTGAATTCAAGGGGGCTATGGCCGAGAACGCCATTCTCCAAACGCTCATGCCGACGCTCGACGACCAACCGCCGTGCTACTGGACTTCGCCGGGCAAGGCCGAAGTGGAGTTTGTGTGGCAAAGGGAGGAGCACATCGTGCCAATCGAGGTGAAAGCCGAAAACAGCATCAACGGGAAAAGCTTGGGCGAATACTACAAAAAATATGCGCCAAAATACCGCATCCGCTTCTCCTTACTGAATCTTCAGTACAACGGCGGTCTGCTGAGTTGTCCCGCCCCAATGGCTGCCTGGGCAGACAAACTGCTCGACCTGGCGGACAAATAAAAAAAGACTGGGCTGAGTCAGAAAACAAATTTCTGGTGCAGCCCATACTTTTAATGGTTAGTAATGGTGAAACCCTTTGCGGGCAGAACGTAACTTTGCAAGCAGAACAGCAAGCCCCTTTAATACATTCCCAAAAACATGGCCCCCAAAAACGACATCACAAAGCGCACCGCCTCCATCCGCGAATGGTTTACCACGCCATTTGTGGAGAAATATGACAATCTGTTCAAGGATTCAGGATCAGACGTTGTCGCCATTGCGACAGATAATCAATAGAAAGTGAGTCCGATATAAATAAAAGGAACAAATACTATCGGCGTCCGAAAAAGACATTCAAGTTTTTTTCGGACG
>JAUNOO010000015.1 GCA_030531095.1 Bacteroidales bacterium | reverse complement strand
AGCACCTGACTGTTAATCAGGGGGTCGTTGGTTCAAGCCCATCCTGAAGCGCTCATGTCCCCACAGAAAGCATCCGCCGCACATCGCTACGGGTGCTTTTTTCATTCAAAACCAGGCGGAAGCGACGGCGCACTACCCTGCCCCAACGCCCACGCCGCCAACTGCTGTCAGCCTCTACGGAAAGACAAAGATTTCGCACTTACTCGTCCTAACTTCTCAGAAAAGCCAAATTTATTCTGAAATTTCGCCTAATCCAAAAAACTTTTCGTACCTTTGGCGTTTTGAAACCATAACTGCAAATTAAGATAAAAGTTTACAATAAAAACAATGGAACCTGCTAAAGGAAAATTAGGTGTAATGTGTGTCGGTCTCGGTGCCGTCACCACAACTTTCATCACTGGCGTCCTGATGACGCGCAAAGGCTTGGCAAAGCCCGTCGGTTCAATGACCCAGTACGACAAAATCCGCGTGGGTCGCGGCAAGGACAAGAAGTACTTGCACTACGGCGAAATCGTCCCCCTGACCGACCTGAAGGACATCGTTTTCGGCGCGTGGGACGTCTATCCCGCCAACGCCTACGAGAGCGCCATCAACGCTGAGGTGCTCAAGGAGAAAGACATCGACCCCGTTGCCGACGAACTGAAGGCCATCGCCCCCATGAAGGCCGCCTTCGACCGCAACTACGCCAAGCGTCTGGACGGCAACAACGTGAAGGACTGCAAGACGCGCTGGGACATGGTTGAAGCCCTCCGCCAGGACATCCGCGACTTCAAGGCCAAGAACCAGTGCGACCGCATCGTCGTCATCTGGGCTGCCTCGACCGAAATCTACGTCCCCGTAGACGAAAACGTACACGGCTCGCTCGCCGCCCTCGAGGCTGCCATGAAGGCCAACGACTGCGAACACATCGCACCGTCCATGTGCTACGCCTACGCTGCCTTGACCGAAGGCGCTCCCTTCATCATGGGCGCACCCAACACGACGGTCGACATCCCCGCCATGTGGGAACTCGCCGAAAAGACCAAGATGCCTATCGCCGGCAAGGACTTCAAGACGGGTCAGACGCTCGTGAAGTCGGGATTCGCCCCCATCATCGGCACACGCTGCCTCGGTCTGAGCGGTTGGTTCTCCACCAACATCCTCGGCAACCGCGACGGCCTGGTACTCGACGAGCCTGCCAACTTCCACACCAAGGAAGTGTCCAAACTGTCGACGCTGGAGAGCATCCTCGTGCCCGAAAACCAGCCCGACCTCTACACGGACTACTACCACAAGGTGCGCATCAACTACTACCCGCCCCGCAACGACAACAAGGAAGGCTGGGACAACATCGACATCTTCGGCTGGATGGGCTACCCGATGCAGATTAAGATCAACTTCCTCTGCCGCGACTCTATCCTCGCCGCCCCGCTGTTGCTCGACCTCGTGCTGCTCTCCGACCTCGCCGCCCGCAACGGCCGCTACGGCACGCAGCGCTTCCTGAGCTTCTTCCTCAAGAGCCCGATGCACGACTACACGCAGGGCGAGGTGCCCATCAACCACCTCTTCCAGCAGTACGTCGTCCTCAAGAACGCCATCCGCGAAATGGGCGGCTATGAAGCTGATGAGGAAATCGACTAATCCGATTTAGTATTTAGCTATCATTCATAAGCAATAAGTTGGCTGCGCCTGAACGTGAGTTCGGGCGCAGTTTTTTGTATGGAAAAAGGCGGGGCGGCGAATTGATTTGAGGGATGCAGGCGTTGAACCTCATACTCGGCGAGTCGGCCTATTTTCCAGTACTTTTTAATCCCCCACCAGAGTTCTTGCAAATTAGTCCTGAGGTTTTGGAAATTAGCTCAGGACTAAGTTGCTAAAAGCTCAGGACTAATTTTGGGATAGCCGCGAGCGAAAACAAAAATGCGGGCGAGTGGGAAAATTGGCGCAGGCTATGTGGTCAATTTGCGCAGACGATTGGTCAAAATTACGCTCATAGCCACCAGTTTTGCCGTCACGCTGGCCTAAAAATCTTATATTATGTTTTATTAGAGAAGGAGGCGTTCTCCGTTTCCCAAAAACTTTCTACCTTTGCAAAGTTTTTGAGAGAAGCCGCCCTAAGGGCACCGGCAAGGAAGCCAAGCGGGCGACCTGTCTGCCGCCTAACCTAACAAAAGAAACCGGGCGCGCGACTTCGACGAAACTATTAACACAACATCTTGAAGTGAAGCAAAAACTCATCCTGACATTCCTCGGACTGTTCGCCGTTCTGACGGTCGTGGCGCAGCAGCGCATTTCGGGCGTGGTCACCGACGCGAAGACGGGCGAGACGCTGCCGTTCGCCAACATCGTGATGGAGACGGGCGAATATACGCGCACCGACGAGCAGGGCCGCTACTCCATGGCCTTCCGCGCGGGGAAAATGCGCGTCTCGATGATTGGCTACGACACGAAAACGGTGCGCGTCAGCGAAGCGGGGACCTACAACGTGAAACTGACGGACAACACCGACGAACTGAAGGAGGCGGTGGTCACGGGCAAGCGCACGAAGTATTCGCGCAAGAACAATCCGGCGGTGGAACTGATGAAGAAGGTGATTGCCGCCAAGAAGAAGAGCGACCTCAAGGCGCACGACTACTACAGCATTGACAAATACACGAAACTGACGTTTGCCTTCAACGAGGTGACCGACAGGATTTTCGAGGAGGGGCAGTTCAAGAAGATGCCTTTCCTCAAAGACCACGTGGAGACGTGCAACGAGACGGGAAAACTCATCCTGCCCATATCGGTGGACGAGACGGTGACGCGCGAAATCTACCGCAAGGCGACATCGACGGAGAAGTCTATCATCCTGGGGCAGCGCACGAACGGACTGAACGACTTGTTCAACACGGGCGACATCCTCACGACGGTACTCAAGGACTGCTTCACGGACGTGGACATATATAATGACGAGGTGCGCCTTCTGCAATACCCGTTCGTCAGCCCCATTTCGACAAGCTCTGCCATCAGTTTCTACCGCTTCTTCATCGAGGACACGCTGATGGTGGATAATGACAAATGTATCCGCGTAGACTTCACGCCCAACAACGCGCAGGACTTCGGTTTCTCGGGTTCGCTCTACATCATGGCGGATTCGACCTACCGCATCAAGAAGGCTGACCTGGGCATCCCGCGCCGTTCGGACGTGAACTTCGTGGAGAGCATGCGCGTGATTCAGGAGTTTCAGCAACTGCCCTCGGGCGAACAGGTGCTGGTGCGCGACGACATGCTCGTGCAGCTCAAGATTGCGAGCTTCCTGCAGAAGTTCCAGGTGAAACGACTGACGGAATACAGCAATTTCAGCTTCGAGATTATCCCCGACAAGACGTTCAAATTCAAGGGCGAACAGATGACGGCGGTCAACGCGCAGTTGCAGACGGAGGAGTTCTGGGAGCAACACCGCGCCGAGGCACTGACCGACAGCGAGGACAAGATGGACCTGCTCATCCACAAACTCGAGAACGTGAAGGGCTTCAAGTTTGTGCTCTTCGTGGCGAAGGCTTTCATCGAGAACTTCGTGGAGACGACCGCCGACCCGCGCAAGCCGTCGAAGGTGGACATCGGTCCGGTGAACACCATGATTTCGCAAAACTTCGTGGACGGTCTGCGCCTGCGCGCTTCCGCCCAGACGACGGCGAACTTCAACCCCAACCTGTTCCTGAAAGGCTATGTGGCATACGGCTTCAAGGACAATAAATGGAAGGGACTGGGCGAGGTGACTTATTCCTTTAACAAAAAGGCCTATCTGCCGCGCGAGTTCCCGGTGAACAACCTGACTTTCTCGTACAACTACGACGTGATGTCGCCGAGCGACAAGTTCATGCCGACGGACAAGGACAACGTGTTCACGTCGCTGAAGTGGACGAAGGTGGACCACATGATGTACTACGAGACCTTCCGCCTGCTCTGGGACAAGGAGTGGGAGAACGGTCTGCGCTTCAAGGTGCAGGCACGCACGGAAAACGACGAAGCGACGGCAGCACTTTTCTATCAGCCGCTCGACGGCAACGGAACGCCTTCGCAGGACGCTTCGACCCATATCAAAGACATGCGCACCACTGACCTCACGGTCTCCCTGACCTACCAGCCGGGGGCAACGTGGGTGAACACGAAGCAGAGACGCATTGCCGCCAACAACGACGCGCCCATCTACAGCCTATCGCACACGGCAGGCTTCTACGGGCTGAACAGCACGAACTACGCCTTCCACTTCACGGAGGCAAGCATCTACAAGCGTTTTTGGCTGGCGTCGTGGGGCAAGATTGACACGCAGATTAAGGGCGGCGTGCAGTGGAGCAAGGTGCCTTTCCCGCTGCTCATCATGCCGGCTGCCAACCTGTCGTACATCATGGAGGACAACACGTTCAACCTCATCGACAACATGGAGTTCCTGAACGACCGCTACGCCTCGCTGATGGTGTCGTGGGACATGAACGGCAAAATCCTCAACCGCATTCCGCTCATCAAGAAACTGAAGTGGCGCGAATACATCGGCGTGAACGTCCTCTGGGGGACGCTCTCCGACAAGAACAACCCCTTCCTCGAGGAGAACGCCAACGACAGCCGCCTCTTCTACTTCCCGGGCAACTTCAACGCGGACGGCAGCTTCGAGTACCTCTCTACGGCCATGAACAAGCGGAAGCCCTATGTCGAAGCCATCGTGGGTATCCACAACATCTTCAAGGTGTTCCACGTGGAGTACGTGCGCCGACTGACCTACACGGAACGGCCCGACACGCAGAAGTGGGGCATCCGATTCATGTTCCGCGTCACATTCTGAAAACAAAAAAACAACCACTACGCCCAACGTAGGAACAGCCTCACATACGCCTGCCTTCCCTCCCGGAGGTGGGCGTTTCGCTCAAAATCCCTTGATTTTTACCGGAATTTTATGAGAAGTAATGTGTAGGCGCATTTTTTTTCCTACTTTTGCGGGCAAAATAAAAGAAAGCTATGCAGAAGAACTTAGTCATCGTCGAGTCTCCCGCCAAAGCCAAGACCATCGAGAAATTTCTGGGCGAGGACTTCAAGGTGATGTCCAGTTTCGGACACATCCGCGACCTGAAAAAGAAGAACTTCGGCGTGGACCTGGAAACGTTCAAGCCCGAATACGAGATTCCCGCCGACAAGGTAAAGGTGGTGAACGACTTGCGCGCCCAGGCCAAGAAGTCGGAAGCCGTATGGCTCGCCTCCGATGAAGACCGCGAGGGAGAAGCCATATCATGGCACCTGGCTGAGGTTCTGAAAATAGACCCGAAAGACTCGCGGCGCATCGTATTTCACGAAATCACGAAGCCAGCCATCCTTGCGGCTATCGCCAATCCGCGACATATCGACCTGAACCTCGTGGACTCCCAGCAGGCACGCCGCGTGCTCGACCGACTGGTGGGCTTCAAGATTTCGCCCATCCTCTGGCGCAAGGTGCGCCCAAGCCTCTCGGCGGGCCGCGTGCAGAGCGTCGTCGTGCGCCTCATCGTGGAGCGCGAACGCGAAATCGAGTCGTTCAAGAGCGAGGCGTCCTACCGCGTGACCGCCATCTTCTCCACGCCCCGCGAGGGCAAGGAACTGCGCGCCGAACTCAACTCGCGCTTCAAGACGAAGGAGGAGGCGATGGACTTCCTGCAGAAATGTATCGGCGCCGAATTCAAGGTGGCAAACGTGAACACTCGTCCGGCAAAGCGCACGCCTGCTCCGCCGTTCACGACGTCGACGCTGCAACAGGAGGCGGCCCGCAAGCTGGGCTTCCCGGTGGCGCAGACTATGCGCGTGGCACAAAGTCTCTATGAGGCGGGTCTTATCACCTATATGCGTACCGACTCGATGAACCTTTCCGACTTGTGCCTCAACGCCTGCGGACCGCTCATCACCGAAAAGATGGGGGCTGAATACCACCAGCGCCGCCACTACCACACGAGTGCCAAAGGCGCACAGGAGGCGCACGAGGCCATTCGCCCCACAGATATGCGCCGCGAAAGCATCAAGGCTTCGACGCAGGAGATGCGTCTCTACGACTTGATTTGGAAGCGCACGATTGCCTGCCAGATGGCGGACGCCAAGATGGAGAAGACCGTCGTGGGCATCGACGTGAGCAACGCCACGGAACAGTTTGTGGCGCAGGGCGAGGTCATCAAGTTCGACGGTTTCCTCCGCGTCTACCGCGAGAGCTTAGACAACGAGGGCGAGGGCGAAGGCGAGGACGGCAGCATCCTGCCCGCAGTGGCGGAGGGCGACGTCCTGACCCGCCAGGAAGTGACGGCGCAGGAACGCTTCACGCTGCAACCGCCGCGCTACACCGAGGCTTCGCTCGTCCGCAAGATGGAGGAATTGGGCATCGGACGCCCCTCTACTTACGGCCCCACCATTTCAACCATACAGCAACGCGAATACGTCACGCGCGGCGAGAAACCGGGCACGCTCCGCGACTACAATGTGCTCACGCTCGCCGGCAACCAAATCGCCGACGAGACCCACACGGAGCGCACCGGTGCAGATAAGGGCAAACTCATCCCGACGGACATCGGCATCGTGGTGAACGACTTCCTCTGCCAGAACTTCCACGAAATCATGGACTACAACTTCACGGCAAACGTGGAAAAGGACTTCGACACCGTGGCGGTAGGCGAAAAGGACTGGACGGAGCTTATCCGCCAGTTCTACGACAAGTTTGAAGTTGATGTCGAAAAGGCCATCAACGAAAAGACCGACCACAAGGTGGGCGAACGCCAGCTTGGCAAAGACCCCGTCACGGGCAAAACGGTCGTGGTGAAGATTGGCCGCTACGGCCCGATGGCACAGATTGGCACTGCAGACGAGGACGACAAACCGCGCTTCGCCACGCTCCCCGCCGAGCTCAGCCTGAGCACCATCACACTGGAGCAGGCGCTTGAACTGTTCAAGTTGCCGCGCACGCTGGGCGACTTTGAGGGTCATCCCGTCGTGGCAAGCAGCGGTCGTTTCGGCCCATACGTGTCGCACAACAAGAAGTTTGCCTCGCTCCCCAAGGGCGAAGACCCGCTCGAAATCACGCTCGAGCGCGCCATCGAGGTCATCCTCGCCAAGCGCGAAACGGAGGCGAAGAGCCACCTCAAGCAGTTTGACGAAGAGCCCGAACTGGAAATCCGTGCCGGCCGCTTCGGCCCGTATATCTCCTACAAGGGCGCGAACTACAAGATACCGAAGGACGCAGTGAGCCGCGCCGCCGAACTGACGCTGGAGGAGTGCCGCAACATCATTGCCGCCGACCAGCAGAAGCCCGAAAAGCCGACACGCCGTCGCACCGCTGCCAAGACGTCTGCCGCCAAGACCGTAGCAGCTAAGAAGTCGACCGCCACAAAGAAGACGGCGACGAAAACTGCCGCCAAGAAGACTACGGCCAAGAAGGCCAAGGCGTGAGCGGACGACTTCGGGCGCGCCCTACGTCAAACAAATTCCACACAGACACACGAGAACATGAAGTGCATCACCCTCATAGGCTATATGTGCGCCGGCAAAACCACTGTCGGCAAAGCTTTGGCGAAGTCATTGGGCAGGACGTTCTACGACCTCGACTGGTACATCGAAGAGCGGTTCCACAAACGGGTCCCCGAAATCTTCGCTGAAGAAGGCGAGGAGAAATTCCGCGACCTGGAGCGCCGGATGCTCCACGAGGTGGCAGAGTTTGAGGACATCGTCCTCTCCTGCGGCGGCGGAACGCCATGCTTCTTCGACAACATCGACTACCTCAACCAGGTGTCGGAGACGTTCTACCTCAAGGCCTCGCCCGAAACGCTCTGCCGCCACATCGCCATGAGCCGCGGCGAGCGCCCGCTCCTGAAAGGCAAGAGCCCCGAAGAACTGAAGACGTTCGTCGCCACACAGTTGGCGCAGCGCGCCCCGTTCTACGAAAAGGCGGCGCACACCGTCGACATCAACGTGCTCAGCTCATTCGACGACGTCACAGACATCGCCACGCACATCCGCAAGGAACTGGGCCTCTGACGACCCTCCGCCGGCCATCGCGCCGACAACGCGCTATATCAGTTTTTTCTTTCCTAACCTACAAACACCGTAACGCTTTTCCCGACAATGAGAAAATGGAGAATTGAAGATTCCGAGGAACTCTACAACATCAAAGGCTGGGGCGTAAGCTACTTTGGCATCAACGACAAAGGCCACGCCTACGTTACTCCACGCAAGGACGGCACGCAGGTCGACCTCAAGGAAGTGGTCGACGAACTCGCCTCGCGCGACATCACAGCCCCCGTGCTACTCCGCTTCCCCGACATCCTCGACAACCGCATCGAGAAGACGGCCGACTGTTTTGCACGCGCCGAAAAGGAATACAACTTCCAGGCCGACCACTTCATCATCTTCCCCATCAAGGTGAACCAGATGCGCCCCGTCGTGGAGGAAATCATCAGCCACGGCAAGAAGTATAACCTCGGCCTCGAGGCGGGCTCAAAACCCGAGCTCCACGCCGTGCTCGCCACCAACATGGACAGCGACAGCCTCATCATCTGCAACGGACACAAGGACCAGAACTTCATCGAACTGGCGTTGCTGGCGCAGAAAATGGGCAAGCGCGTCTTCCTCGTGGTCGAGAAATTGCCGGAACTGGTGACGATTGCCCGCACCGCCGAGAAAATCGGCGTCCGTCCCAACCTCGGCATCCGCATCAAGCTCGCCACTGCCGGCACGGGCAAATGGCAGGAAAGCGGCGGCGACGCCTCCAAGTTCGGACTCAACTCCACCGAAGTGCTCGAAGCCCTGCAACAACTCGACGAAATGGGCATGCACGATTGCCTCAAGCTGATTCACTTCCACATCGGCTCGCAGATTACAAAAATCCGACGCATATCCACCGCCCTCCGCGAGGCGGCACAGTTCTACGTGCAGCTCCACGCCATGGGCTTCAACATCGAGTTTGTCGACTGCGGCGGCGGACTCGGCGTCGACTACGACGGCACGCGCTCCAGCAACTCGGAAAGCTCCGTCAACTACTCCATCCAAGAATACGTAAACGACTGCGTCTACACCTTCGTCGACGCCGCCAACAAGAACAGCATCCCCCACCCCAACATCATCACCGAGGGCGGACGCTCGCTCACCGCGCACCATTCCGTGCTGATTCTCGACGTACTCGAAAGCGTCTCCATGCCCCGCATGGACGAGAATTTCCAGCCCACCGAGAAGGACCACCAGCTCGTGCACGACCTCACCGAAATATGGGACAAACTCTCCTCACGCTCCATGCTGGAGGACTGGCACGACGCCGAGGACATCCGCGACGAAGCGCTCGACCTCTTCCGCCACGGCATCATCGACCTCCGCACCCGCGCACAGATTGAGAGCCTCTACTGGAGCATCTCCAGCGAGATAGCCGAACTCGCCCACCACCAGAAGCACGTGCCCGACGAATTGCGCAAGCTCGACAAGATGATGGCAGACAAGTACTTCTGCAACTTCTCGCTCTTCCAGTCCATGCCCGACGCATGGGGGCTCGACCAACTCTTCCCCATCATGCCCATTGAGCGCCTCGACGAGCGCCCCTCGCGCTCAGCCACGCTGCAGGACATCACGTGCGACTCCGACGGAAAAATCACCGCCTACGTCAACTACAACCAGCAGACAAGCTATCTGCCCCTCCACCCCGTACAGCCCGGCGAACACTACTACATCGGAGTCTTCCTCGTCGGCGCCTACCAGGAGATTCTCGGCAACATGCACAACCTCTTCGGCGACACCAACGCCGTCCACATCTCGGTGGACAACGAGGGCTACAGCATCGACAAGACCATCGACGGCGAAACAGTGGCCGACGTCCTCGAATACGTCCAGTACGACCCGAAGCGCCTTGTGCGCCGCCTCGAAACGTGGGTGAGCAAGGCCGTCAAGGAGAACCGCATCACCGTAGAGGAGGGCAAGGAGTTCATCTCCAACTACCGCTCCGGCCTCTACGGCTACACCTATCTGGAATAAGGACAACCCCATATCATTCCCAAACCAATCCCCCGAAACACGCCACGCGAGGCAGTGATTCGGGGGAATTTCTTTCTGTAAATCAAGAAGCGCTGGGGAATCGAGGGGCGCGAGAACTGTGTAAGAAAGTAAATTTCTGGCGCAGCCCATAGCCCAACCCCTCTTTTATTGGTTCGGAATGGTGAAACGCTTTGCGAGCAGAACGTATCTTTGCAAGCAGAACAGCAAGCCCCTTTAATACATCCAAGAAAATATGACCAGAAAAAACAACATCATAAAGCGCACCGCCTCCCTCCGCAAATGGTTTACCGGCAGACACAAGATAAACGAAGCCATAAAGTTTCTTTCTGAACCGCTTTTCAAAAGAAAGTGAGAACACGATATAAGGAAGTGAGCCCGACATAAATAAAAAGTTCAAATCCTATCGGCGTCCGAAAAAGACATTCAAGTTTTTTTCGGACGCCTTTTTTTTATTCGCATTTCCCACCCCGTTTCCTCTCGATTTTCGCCCGGACTATCAAAAATTAGTCCTGAGCTTTTGAGCACTTAGCTCAGGACTTCTGAGTACATAGCCCTGGACTTTTGAAACTTATCCCAAGCCCAATATTCTTTTCCACTGGTACGCGCCGCAAATTTCCGCGCATACCTAATAAATAATATAAAATTTCACGCCCCAATCACCCCATTCCATCCCCACACCCTTGTCCAAACCGACCATTCCTCAACCCCAAAGTCACAGAAAAGCCGCCAAAAATTCAAGCATTAACACTTATTAGCCATTCGGGGGGGGTGATTTTTCATAATCTTCATAACTTTGCAGCGCAAACACCGTACAAAAATCCGGTCGCAGGCGGACACAGAGATGGTCCACCTGCACAGATTTGCACCCCAAAAGCAGGACATCCGCCAAGCGGACACCGAGAAGAAGAACGACCCAAGCGCACCGCTCTCTCCCCGCGACCCTGTCGCCCCAAAAGCGCTCCTCTCACAGCCGTCTGTCCCCCCAGACGACACTACTCTACCTTTCCGAGTAATCTATAACTTCAACAAACCTAATAACAACAAAATCAAAACAGTTATGCGAAAATTTACCACTTTCGTTGTGGCTCTTTTGGCATTCGCCGGAGCCACGAGTAGTATGGCTGACACCACATTCGGAACTGTGGCAGAAACAGCAACTACATCTCTCACAAACGGCGCTTATTACGTCATCAAGCTGACGGGTACTGGTAGTGACAACAGTAGCACATCGGGCTATATGTATCGCACATCAGCGAATATCGGGTATTTTCAATATCAGTTGACAAATGACATTACCCTTGGCAGTAAAATCACCAACGAATCGGCTGCTGTGTGGCAGTATAACGTAGTGGATGAAACGGCAGGAACTTTCTCACTGACAAATGCTTATTATGGTCTTGTGCTTCCTGCCGACGCTGCTGCAAGCGCTTACATAAGTAGTTCAGAACAAGCCAATCTGGTTCTCACCGATGCTGGCAATATCTATCAAACAAACTACACTGTATCTGGGGGCAATCTTCGCCTTAATGAAACAGATGAAAACTACACTTTGTATCTCGGTTGGAAATCAGCAGGTGTCACTTACTCGTCTTGGAGTAACGACATCGCAACGTTCGAGTTCTATTATGTAGAACCTGCTACGACCATAGATGTCACCTACAACTATTATCTTGATAATGCAACCACGCCAACCTATTCTGAGACAGTGGCAGCCACCATTGGTGATTCTTATCCTTCTCCCACATTACCTAGTTATGTAACATCCAGCACAAATACAATACCTACAACTGTTGTAACTGATTCAGAAGGCCAGTCCTATGATATCACCTGCACTTCCTCTACCATGCCATTCGAAGAAGACAATTGGTATTTCCTTCGCCTTGGCAACGGTGAAACGTGGTCTGTGGGCGGCTATCTCTATGACTACACCATCAACGACGCATCAGCCACATACATGACATTGGGTTCAAGCTACCAGAGCAAGACTTTAACCAACTACGGCAGCGTGTGGGCATTCAACGGCGACCCTTTCAATGGCTTCCAAATCTACACACTTTCGGGTAAATATTTGAGTGCCCCAACTACAGGCTATGACTCCAACACTGGTGGGAATGTCCACCCCGTACTGACAGATCTTGCAGATGTTCCCGAAGGCAATATGGCTCGTTGGGACATCACACCTAGTTCGGACATCACGACGCTGGATAGCAAGACTGTAACGGGCTTCTACATAGGCTTGCACGGCTACTCTGACTATCGAATGAACGATCGTGACAATATCCTCTCTTTCTGGACCACAGGAGCCGGAAAGGGTAGCACTTTCACGGTATCGCAAGACATTCCCGCAATTTCGCTGACTTCAGTAAACGGCAACTACTACGCCACGACGTGTCTGCCGTTCAACGTAACGACCACGGGTGACGCTACGGCCTACACCGCAACTGTAGACGGCACGGTCATGAAACTGACGGAAACCACAACGATGTATGCCAACAAGGGCTATGTGCTTGAAGGCGCAGCCACATACACGGCTGACCTCGCAAACGACCAAACCAGCACTGGCGGAGAGACCGCTCTCTCTGGTACAACAACCGACATCGACATCACGGACAGCCAGAGCAACTACTTGGTACTTGGACGGTCAAGCGCAGGCAACGTCGGTTTCTACAAACCTTCCACCAGCGTGACGACGATTCCCGCCAACAAGGCATACTACGACAACACATCTTCATCTGCCAACGGTCTCTCGTTCAGCTTCTCGGACGAGCTGACGGGCATTGAGAGCGTAACAACGACTGAAGCCGCCGCAGACGCACCCGCCTACGATCTGAGCGGTCGCACCGTCAAGAATCCCACGAAGGGTCTCTACATCCGCAACGGCAAAAAAATCTACATCAAATAACCCAACCCAAAAATAACCAAGACAATGAAGAAGAACTATATCAAGCCCGAGAGCATCTCGCTCGACCTCCAGATTGAAAATGCCATCCTCCAAGGTAGCGACGTAGAAATGAATGAAGAAGAGACTACTAATGAAGTGATGAGTAACAAGAAAAGCAAAATATGGGACTCCACGCTCTGGGGTGAATAATCCACGAACCCGCCAAGGGAATACACCCCGCTAAGTGCATTCCCGACAACAAAGAACAGAGCGGAGCCGCCGATTGCCGGTGGCTCCGCTCTGCGTTGTCCAACAGTGAACATTCCTTCTATAATAATTGTTTGATTTTTAACGCGCTAATACTAAAAACAGATTTCCCCAAACAAATAATTCCGCCGAAAATGACATTTCCCAAAGAAATAATTCAGCCGCAGCTGCTGGAGGAAATCTACTTCAACTGGCGCCTCGAGTTCTGGGGCGAGGGCAAGAGCCTCCTCACGCTCAAGCGCTTTGAGAAGTCGATGACCCGCCCTGAGAACGACTACTACAAGTCTATGACGGCAGGCGGTGCCATTCCCTACAACAACGCGCGCTTCACGTTTGCCATCCCGCAGACTGAGTTGCAGGACAACCCGCTCATGAACACGGTTGAACAATAAGCACTGACGCCATAAAACACACGCCGGCGGCTCCTCTTGCGAAGGGCCGCCGGCGTTGAATTTTGTGTGGTCGGGCGATTATTTCAGATAGTCTTCAAAGTATCGCGTGATGCGCTCGTGCAGGTGCACCATGTCGCGACCGGTCATGTTGTGACCCGCGCCGGGATAGACGAAGTAGTCGGGCTGCGTGCCAGCATCCTCGCAGGCGCGGAGGAACGACAGGTTGTGCTGCAAGACGCAGGTGGGGTCGTTGTAGCCTACGATAATCTGCAGGCGCCCCTTCAGGTTCTTGGCCTTCGGCAGCAGGCTGGAGCTGGCGTAACCCTCAGGATTCTCCTGCGGCGTGTCCATATAGCGCTCGCCGTACATCACTTCGTAGAACTTCCAATCGATGACGGGGCCGCCGGCGACGCCCACCTTGAAGACGTCGGGATAGGTGCACATGAGGTTCGTCGTCATGTAGCCGCCGAACGACCAGCCGTGCACGCCGAGGCGGTCAGCATCCACATAGGGCAACGACTTGAGGAATTCCACGCCCTTAATCTGGTCCTGCATTTCCACGTCGCCGAGGTGGCGGTGGGTGCAGCTCTCGAAGGCGAATCCGCGGTATTCAGAGCCGCGGTTGTCCACAACGAAGACCACATAGCCGAGCTGTGCCATATAGATTTCCCACGGGCGCGAAACGTAGTTCCACGAGGCGTCGACGTTGTGGGCGTGCGGGCCGCCGTAGACGTAGACCACGGCGGGATATTTCTTCGTGGGGTCGAAGTCGACGGGCTTCACGATGCGGTAGTAGAGGTCGGTGGAGTCGTCGGCAGCCTTGATGGTGCCGCCTTCAATCTCGGGCACTTTATATTCTGTCCAAGGCGAGCCGTTCTGCCACAGATTGACGGCAGTGGCTTTGTCGGTATTAACAAGGTCGACGCGGCGGAATACGTCGGGCGCGCTCCAGCGGTCAACCAGATAGAGGCCGTCGGCAGAGAGCGTACCGTTGTGGTTGCCTTCGCCGTTGCCCAGAAGGGTGCGGCGACCCGACTTGACGTTGACGCTCCAGAGGTTGTAAGTAATGGGCGACGTCTCGTTGCTGCGATAGATGATGCTGCGCGTCTTGGTGTTGAAGCCCAGCACGTCGATTACCTCAAACTGGCCTTTCGTCAGCTGAGCCAACTGCTTGCCGGTCGTGTCGAAGAGGTAAATCTGGTTCCAGCCGTCGCGGCGCGTCTGATAGATGAACTTCGTGTCGTCCCACGGCAGGAAACGGATGGGCGTCATCGGCTCAACGTAGCGGTCGTTGGTTTCGGTGTAGAGCACCGCCTTGCGGGCACCCGTTTCGGCGTCGTATGCCACGAGTTCAGCCTTGTCCTGCGTGCGGGGCAACTCAATCATGTAGACGGTCTTCTCGTCGGGCGACCAGGCAATGTTGGTGAAATAGCGGTCGGTGGGGTCGCCTGCCTGCAAATAAACGGTCTTGCCCGTGGCGGGGTTGAAGATGCCCACCGTCACCTTGTGGCTCGTCATGCCTGCCATGGGGTACTTCTCGGGTGCCAGTTCAGCCACGCGGTGGTTGATGTCGACGAGGGGATAGTCCGTCACCATCGACTGGTCCATGCGGTAGAACGCCAGCAGGTTGCCCTTGGGACTCCAGAAAGTGCCTTTGTAGATGCCGAATTCGTCGCGGTGTACGCTGCGGCCGTATTGCAGTTCGCGCGTACCGTCGGTCGATACCTGGAGCGTGCGGCCGTCGGCGGTCGTCACGAAGAGGTTGTAGTCCTTCACGTAAGCCTCACTGCGCGAAGCCTGACAGAAGTCGCGGTCGCTGACGCCTTTGGCGCGCGGCGCACTCCACGTGACGGACTTCTCCTCCCAGTTGTAGTAGAAGTTTGCCGTAGGCGTCTGCAAGAAAGCAATGGGTTCGTCGCCTTTTGGGAAAGTGGCGGACGAGAGGCCGTAGATTTTCCCCCACTTGGCGGTGTCGAGGGCGGACAGAACTTCGTCTTCGGTGAAGAGCACCTGTGGCTGGGCGAGTGTGCGGCCCTTGGCGTCGGTCATGACCTTTACCTCCTCCACGTCGGTCTCGACGAGGCGGTTGCCCCACCAGGCGGTGAAGTGGTTTCGGGGCATGATGTTCCAATAGTTGGAGCCTGCCCACATGAGATCGTCGAGCGTGAGGCTCTTTTTCGTCTGTGACATAGCTGAGAACGGCAGCACGAGCAGGAGCACGAAGGCTGCCAGAATTGATTTTTTGAACATTAGAATTTGAGGTGTGATAAGAAAATATTACTGCCCCATCAGCCGTGCAAACAGGCGCACCGCGGATGGGGCAGCTTGGATGGGTTGATTAGTCTTTCCTGGAGTCTCGGTCGAAACTGCGGCGGTCGCCACGCTTGAAGTCCTTCTTGAAACCGCCTTTCTTGAAGGGGCGGTCGTCGTCCTTGCGGTCGAAGCTGCGGCGGTCGTTCTTCTTGAAATCTTTCTTGAAGCCGTCTTTCCTCGAACCTTCCTTCTTGAAGCCGTCCTTCTTGAAGTCGCGGTCGCCCGACTTGCGCGCCGTGCGGTCGTCCTGCTCCTCGCGGTGCTTGCGGCCCAGCGTGCGCTCAAACTCGCGGTGCTTGTTGCGCAGGATGATGTATTCTGCCGATTCCTCTTCTTCCTCACCGTCTTGACGGCGGTCGGCAAAGCGGTTGTTGAACTCGCCGCGGTTCTGCTTGAAGCGTCTCTTCTCGCCCATGCGGCTACGTTCTTCGTCGGTTTTCACCTCGCCGCCCGCAGCGCGGAAGGCTTCGAGCTTGCCACTGAAGAGCTGGTACTTGCGAAACTCACAGTCGAGCGAGCCGTTGTAGAGCGGAATCTTGAAACTCGGCTTCAGACCGATTTCGTCGAAGCACTCCTGCTTGTAGCTGATAATCCACGCCTCACCGCCCGAGAACTCGTGCTTCAGACGCTCGCCGATGGTGCGGTAGAGCCCCAGCAAGTCGGGCGAAGAAATGCGCTCGCCGTAGGGCGGATTGGTGATGATGAGGGCAGGATTTTCGGGCTTCTCGAACTTCTTGATGTCGCGCTGCGCCACCGTGATGCAGTCCGCCACGCCAGCGCTCTTGGCATTCGCCTGCGCTGCCTCCACGGCGCGGAGGTTCAGGTCGTAGCCGTAAATCTTATGGTCAAATTCGCGTTCGGCGGAGTCGTCGTTGTAGATACGGTCCAGAAGTTCGCGGTCAAAGTCTTTCCATTTCTCAAAGCCGAACGCCTTGCGGAACACGCCGGGATAGATGTTGCGCGCCATGAGGGCTGCCTCCACGAGGATGGTACCCGAACCGCAGAAGGGGTCGATGAGGTCGGTGTCGCCCTTCCAGCCGCTCAGCTTGATGAGCCCTGCGGCGAGCACCTCGTTGATGGGAGCTTCCACCGATGCCACGCGGTAGCCGCGCAAGTGCAGGCTCTCGCCCGAAGCGTCGAGCGACAGCGTGCAGTCGTCCTCGGCGATGTGCATGTTGAGCTTGATGTCGGGGTTGGTGATGCGGATGTTCGGGCGCTGTCCCGTAGTCTCTCGGAAGTAGTCGACAATGGCATCCTTCACCTTGTACGCCACAAACTTGGAGTGGCGGAACTCCTGCGAATAGACCACAGAGTCAACGGCGAAGGTGGTTTCGAGGTCAAGGTACTGGCTCCAGTCGATGGCACGCACTGCGGCATACACATCGTCGGCGTCGGCAGCCTTGAAATGTTTGATGGGTTTGAGGATGCGGACGGCCGTGCGCAGACAGAAGTTGGCGCGGTACATCATCTCCTTGTCGCCTGAGAACGACACCATTCGGCGACCTATTTGTATGTCGTTGGCGCCGAGTTCGGTAAGCTCTTGTGCCAGGACCTCCTCAAGTCCTTGGAAGGTCTTGGCAATGAGTTCAAATTGTTCCATTGAGAAATGTGGCCTTGCTCTGTCGTGCCGTCACGCCGCGCGTGCCGGAGATAGAGAGGGGCGCATTGAGTTTATTGGGTTTACTGGTTTGAGTTCCAAATTATTTTGTCGGGAAGCCGCTGCCCGGTCTTTGTCAGTCTTTCGTCACCCGCTCGCCCGGACCGACGTCACGCGTCAGCCACACGTTTGCCCCGATAACGGCGTCGCGACCAATGGTCACGCGGCCCAGAATAGTGGCGTTCGAGTAGATGATGACGTTGTCGCAGATGATGGGGTGGCGCGGATTGTTCTTGATGGGATTGCCGTTGGCGTCGAGGGGAAAGCTCTTTGCGCCAAGCGTCACGCCCTGGTAGAGCTTGACGTTATTGCCGATGATGCACGTCGCACCGATGACGATGCCCGTGCCGTGGTCGATGGTGAAGTGGTGGCCAATCTCCGCCGCGGGGTGGATGTCGATGCCCGTTTCGCTGTGCGCCATTTCGGTGATGATGCGCGGAATGAGGGGCACGCCCAGTCTGTTGAGTTCGTGCGCCACGCGGTAGCACGTCAGGGCTCTGATGGCGGGGTAGCAACTGATGACTTCGCCGTAGCTCTGTGCCGCAGGGTCGCCCAGATAGGCGGCTTCCACGTCGGTGGCAAGGATGCGCCGCACGTCGGCAAGGCGGCTGATGAGCAGTGCCGAAAGGGAGGAGGCATATTCGTGGCAGTCGCCGCAATGGCCAATTTCCGCCTCGCGACTGAAGCACAATCCTGCCTCAATCTGACTGGTCAGCAGACTGAACAGGCGCTCCAGTTCCATACCGATGTGGTACTTCACCGTCACGCTGTTGAGGGCCGACTTGCCGTAGTAACCGGGGAAGAGCACTGCGCGGCACAGACCGATAATTTCTTCCAGAACCGGGCCGGAAGGCAGAGGGTCGCCGTGGCGGTGCTGATGAAAGAGGCCTTTCATCTCGCTTGTGTCAGACAAAGCCTCGACGGCCTTGCTCAATATTTGCGTGTAACTCTCGGGAGCGTTCATTTATAAGTTGGTCTACCTTTGACTTGCAAAGATAAAGAATATTTTCCAAATCCTGTCCAAGGAAACCCCACATTTATAGCCGTTTTTAGGGCTGTGGGGCAAGAAAAATGGGGGCGGACGGCAAGAATTTGGGTGTCCCGAGTATCAGAAAAGGGTCAAGACAGGAAAAACGGCACAAAACGGCTGTGGTAGCGGCGCAATCAGATGTAGTATTCCACGAGATTGACGAGACCTGCGCGAATGGCATAGCGCGTGGCTTCGTAGGCAGTGCTCACCTCGAGTTTGCGGAAGATGTTTTTCTTGTGGGTAATAATGGTGTGGACGCTCGAGTGGCGTATTTCGGCGATTTCGCGCGACGTTTTGCCCTGTGCGATAAGTCGCAGCACTTCCGTTTCGGTGGCTGTCAGCGTGCCCGTCGCCACGGTTTCGCGGCGCGCGGCGAGTTGGTCGCGCACCGCCGAGCAGACGTAGCGTCCGCCGTTGAGTATGGCACCCACGGCGTCGCGCACCTCACCGTCGTCGGCGTCCTTCGTCACGAAACTCACGTTCGCCTCGCCCGACAGCAGGCGCAGCAAGTCGGTGTTGAATTCGGCAGAGGTCAGCAACCAGCGCACACCGGGGAAGCGGCGCACGAAGATGAGGAGGTTCTCTATGCCTTCAAAGTCGAAGAGGGCGTAGTCGAGGATGACGGCAGTGGCACTCTCCGACGCCAGCAGGGGCGAGAGCATAGCCTTGTTGTACGCCACGCGCCACTGCGCCACGCCCAGATGGTGGGCGAAGCCTGCGCGGGTGAGGGCCTGGTTGTCGGCAAGGATAATCATTGCGGGCAGTTTTTGGTAAGAGGAAAGCGTAGCGCTTCCGCTCAGGTGAGAGGGATAGATAGGGGAAAAGCGAACCGAGAGGGCGCAACGTGAAGAGGACTTGACGTCGCGCGCCTCTCGGCGTATCGCTTGCTTATTGATTTGCGCTAATTTCAGTTTGGTAACTTCAGGCGCGTCAGAACAGGTAAGATGCTAGGCGCTGAGATTGAGCGAAAGCAACGACGCAGATTGCCTGTTGTCACGCGCCGACTTATACCGGATACTCGTCAAAGGCGTAAAGCACAGTCGAGAGGTAACGCTCGCCAGTGTCGGGCAGCAGTGCCACGATGGTCTTGCCCTTGTTTTCGGGCTTCTTAGCCAATTGGATAGCGGCGAAGAGCGAAGCGCCAGACGAGATGCCCACGAGCAGGCCTTCCTTCTGGGCGAGCAGACGCGAAGCGCCGATGGCGTCGTTGTCAGCCACGGGGATGATGGCGTCCACGATAGCGGCGTCGTAGTTCTTGGGCACGAAACCGGCACCGATACCTTGAATCTTGTGCGCGCCGGACGGGTTGCCCGAAAGCACTGCCGAGCTGGCGGGTTCTACGGCGTAAGTCTTCACGCTGGCCTTCTTGGCCTTCAAGCCGTGCGACGTACCGTTGAGCGTGCCGCCCGTACCTACGCCGGCTACGAAGATGTCCACTTCGCCGTCCGTGTCTTTCCAGATTTCCTCTGCCGTAGTGCGGACGTGGGCTGCGGGGTTGGCGGGGTTTTCAAACTGCTGTGGGATGAACGAGCCCGGATTTTCGGCCTGCAGTTCGGTAGCGCGGCGGATGGCGCCCTTCATGCCCTCAGAACCAGGAGTCAGCACGAGTTCTGCACCCAGGGCGCGGAGCAGGTTACGGCGCTCAATGCTCATCGTTTCGGGCATGGTGAGAATGAGACGATAGCCCTTCACCGAAGCCACCCAGGCCAAACCGATACCAGTGTTGCCGCTGGTCGGTTCGATGATAAGTCCGCCGGGCTGAAGCTGACCGTTCTTCTCTGCCTCTTCAATCATTGCGAGGGCGATGCGGTCTTTCACGCTGCCGCCGGGGTTGAAATACTCCAATTTTACAACGAGGCGGGCCTCAAGGCCGAGTGCCTTTTCCACGTTGCTCACTTCCAAAAGGGGGGTGCGACCCACCAACTCTGTCAAGCTCTTATAAATCTTGCTCATAATCTGATGTTTTTAGTTGTTCTTGATTCTGATGCAAAGGTACGGGCTTTCGATATCTGCCGCAATACCACGACTATGGTATTTTACCTCCAGCCCCCTTTCGGTCGCGCCTGCAAATGTAGTAAATTCGGCGGAAAAAGCCAAGCCGACCGCCCTGCCGCCGGGCATTTAGAAAGATTAAGACCGCTTTCGGCCAAAAACTTTCGCGCGTTCGGATAATAAGCCGTATATTTGTCCCCGTCGCCCTGCGTCAAGGCGTGCGGCGGCGAAACACCTAATCTGAAAAAACAGTCAAACCCCATTTGATTGCTCTCCTCATAAATGTTTAACCCAACAAAAAAACTTTCAGTCATGAAAAGCTATGTCATTGAGTCCGCCATCCTCGCCGTAGGTCTGGCCATTGCCGGCATCTTCGTCTACTTCGGTCTGGGCAGCTTCGCCCAGCGCGAGCGCGTCGTCTCCGTCCGGGGGCTCGCCGAGCGCGAAGTCGACGCCGACCACGTCATCTGGCCCATCATCTACAAAACCACGGGCAACGACCTCCAGGCCATCTACGCCGAAGTCAACGCTGCCAACGCCAAAATCAGCCAGTTCCTCACCGCCAACGGCATAAAGGCGGACGAAATCAGCGTGAGCGCCCCGCAAATCGTGGACCTTCGCGCCGACCGCTACGCTAATCAGGAGAACATCGTGGAGCGCTACAACGTCACGTCGACGATGACCGTGTCGACGGGACAAGTGGCACTCGCGCGCCAACTTATGTCGCGCATGGGCGAATTGCTCAAGCAGGGCGTCGCCATCTCAGCGAGCGACTACGGTTCGATGGTAAAATACGAGTTCAACGGCCTCAACAAAATCAAGCCCGAAATGATTGAGGAAGCCACAAAGAACGCCCGCGAGGCCGCCCACAAGTTCGCCAACGACTCGGAGAGCGAACTGGGCAAAATCAAGGACGCCTCGCAGGGACTCTTCTCCATCGAAGACCGCGACGAATACACGCCCTACATCAAACGCGTCCGCGTAGTCACGTCAGTCAACTACTATCTCGAGTCGTAACCACGCGCTGACGGCACAAGCTTCCGGTGCAAAAAGGCACTCTGCCCATCGGGTGGCAGACCAGCCTTTTTGCGCCGGTTTTTTGTGGGCAGACATTCGTTTTTTCCGTGCCCATATATTATAGGAGCGCGCGCACGCGAGGAGAGGCACACATTGCGGGGCGGAAAGTTCGCGCCACAAAATGGGGACCTGGCTTTGTCGGGTCACGACTTTTTTGTAAATTTACACCGACAAATGCAGGCAGGCTCACAGCGGCTTGCAAACTAAACCAATCACTTATTTTCCCCACATGACTGCCACACTCATTATCCTCTGCTTGTCAGCCATTCTGTTCGTGACGGGTCGCATCCGTTCCGACCTTGTCGCCGTGTGCGCCGCACTTGCCCTCGTGCTCTGCGGCATCCTCACCCCCGAAGAGGCCCTTTCGGGCTTCTCAAACCCCATTGTCATCATGATGGTGGCGCTCTTCGTCGTGGGCGGCGGCATATTCTCCACAGGCCTTGCCAAAATGGTGGGCAGCCGCATCCTCGGTCTCGCGGGCCACAGCGAAACGCGGCTCTTCGTCCTCCTCATGCTCGCCACAGGAGCGGTGGGCGCCTTCGTCAGCAACACGGGCACCGTCGCCCTCATGCTCCCCATCGTCGTCAGTATGGCGAAAGCGGCAGGCATGCAGCCCTCGCGCTTCCTCATGCCGCTGGCCTTCGCAGGCAGCATGGGCGGTATGCTCACCCTCATCGGTACGCCGCCCAACTTGATTGTGCGCGACGCGCTCATCCAGGCGGGCTATGACGAACACGCGCTGGGCTTCTTCTCGTTCACCCCTGTGGGCATCCTCTGCCTCGCCGTGGGCATCGTCGTACTCATCCCCCTCTCCAAGCGCTTCCTCTCCAAGACGGCACAGAGCGAGGACGCCAAGCGCGGCGGCAAGTCGCTCGAACAGCTCGCCGACGAATACCGGCTGGGCGAACGCCTCTCGGCGCTCAACGTCACCGAAGGTTCACCCATCATCGGCAAGACGGTGAAGGCACTCAACATCCACGAGCACTACGGCGTGTCGGTCATCGAAATCCGCCGCACCCTCCAGCAGCGCGGCGCGCTCCTGAAGCGCGTGGAGCAGTACGCCGTGTCGGAGGTTGAAATCGCCGAGGGCGACGTGCTCTACGTGTCGGGCGCAGAAGACAACGTGCGCCTCTTCGCCGCCGAATGCCAGTTGGCAGTCGCCAAGAAACAGACGGGCCGCAAGCGCCTGCAGTTCTACGACGTGGGCATGGCAGAAATTCTCCTGCTCCCCGCCTCGTCTCTGGCGGGACATACCATCAAGGAACTCGACTTCCGCAAGGCGCACGGCGTGAACGTGCTGGGCGTGCGCCGACACAGCACCTATCTGCTGCGCGACATCAAGGACATCCGCCTCCACGCCTCCGACGTCATCCTCGTGCAAGGCCCCTGGGACAACATTTCGCGCCTCGCCGCCGAGGACAGCGAATGGGTGGTGCTCGGTCAGCCGCTGGAGCAGGCGCGCCGCGTGACGCTCGACTACAAAGCGCCCATCGCCGCCGTCATCATGCTGCTCATGGTACTAGCCATGACCATTGACGCCATCCCCATCGAGCCCGTCACCGCCATCATGGTGGCAGCCGTCCTCATGGTGTTCACAGGCTGCTTGCGCACGGTCGAAGATGCCTACAAGTCCATCAACTGGGAAAGCATCGTGCTCTTCGGTGCCATGCTCCCCATGTCGATTGCGCTGGAAAAGACGGGCGTTTCCGAACTCATCTCCAACTCGCTCGTGTCGGCGTTCGGCCACTACGGCCCCTACGTCCTCATGGCGGTCATCTACTTCGCCACCTCGCTCATGACGTTCTTCATCTCCAACACGGTGACGGCGGTGCTCATGGCACCCATCGCGCTCTCGGCAGCGCAGGCGCAGGACCTCAACGCCATACCCTTCCTCATGGCAGTGACGGTGGCAGCGAGCATGTGTTTCGCCTCGCCCTTCTCCACCCCGCCCAACGCACTGGTCATGTCGGCTGGCGGATACAAGCCCGTCGACTACGTCAAGGTGGGCCTCCCGCTACAAATCGTCATGGCGGTCGTTATGATTATTGCCCTGCCCATCATCTTCCCCTTCCACCCCTGAGGCAGGCGCAAACATCCCGCCGGAAATACAGAAAAAGAGCTGTTCAGCGCCCTGCGTCGAACAGCTCTTTCAGTACTGCCAGCGATTTCATTTCGGGAAAATCGGGGAGGTGGAGCCTGTAGTAAATGTTGATGTACTCCAGCAACCTGCTGCGCTCGCTCCCCGAGAAGCGGAAGAGGTGCATCGTGCCGAAGTTCATGCGCATGAGCAGCGGCAGGCGGGCGGCATCGACGGGCGGCAGGTAGTGGCGGTGGGTAGGCAGGAAGAAGGTGAACTGACTGGCCTCGAGGTCAAAATAAGCCCCTGGCGAGGCGTTTTCCAGATTGGGCTCAAAACCGAGGAAGCGCGCCAGGCGCAACAGGAAGACGAGGTGGAAATTGGCATACCCCTCGCGGCACGTGTCGAGCCACACGATGGAGTCGAAGATATACTCGAAGAGCGGCCCCGCGTCGGTCTCCACCTTCACCGCGCTCCGCAGAAACTCGGCAAGAAAGAGCGCCATCGTCGTCTTGTAGGGGTCGAAGGGAATGGAGCAAAGCGGCATCGCCACCTGCACCGACTTCGGCCGCTGGATACCGCCGCCCGGCCGCACGTTCCACGAGAACTCCAGCAGCGCCAGGGGGCGGAAGAGCGTGTAGCGCACTGCCGCGCGCGGCGAATGGGAAATGTGCACCATGAAGGACACGACGCCCTCAGTCTCGGTGAGGACTTCGGCAACGAGCGACTCGTCGTTGTACTTGAACGTGTGGAGGACGATGCCTCGTGTGGTGACTAACATGGGCTCTACGCAGGAAGTTTTCAGTAAACGCTTCGGCAGAGGGGCTGAAACGGTGCATCTGTCAGCCGCCCCAGCGGCGGCACGGCACCACATTACACCCCAAAAAAGCATTGCTAAGTTAGCAAAAAACCACCAACCCGCGAGCGGGACGGGCATAAATGAAGATTTTTTCAAAAAAAGAGCCCGAGTATTTGGTAGGTTCAAAAATAAGCACTACTTTTGCACTCGCAATTCAGCACCGAACGGTTCTGAGCGATTGCACGGCAGGTCCCTTCGTCTATCGGTTAGGACGAGAGATTTTCATTCTCTAAAGAGCGGTTCGATTCCGCTAGGGACTACAATTAAAAAAAGAAAAATTAGAAATGGCAAACCACAAATCATCTGTAAAAAGAATTCGTCAGACGGCGACTCGCAGACTGCACAACAGATATTACGCTAAGACTATGCGTAACGCAGTTCGTAAGCTCCGTGCTACGACCGAGAAAGCAGCTGCCGAGGAACTTCTGCCGAAGGTGCAGAAGATGCTGGACAAGCTCGCCAAGAACAACATTATCCACAAGAACAAAGCTGCCAACATCAAGTCCAGCCTCATGCTTCACGTCAACAAGCTGGCCTAAGTCAAGGCACTTCAAACCCACAAAACCGATACTCCATCCGAGTGTCGGTTTTTTTGTGTCCCTACCCCGCTTTTATTGGTTCGTAATGGTGTCCCCATTACGCGCAGAACGCATCTTTGCAAGTAGAACAGCAAGCTATCAAAAAATAGTCC
>JAUNOO010000125.1 GCA_030531095.1 Bacteroidales bacterium | reverse complement strand
CGCGCAACCCGCATCAAGGTAAAGATGAGAGGCGACACCCTGGTTTACGATGCGACAGCATTTAATATGCCCGAAGGCTCCATGCTTTCCAACTTGATAGAACAACTGCCCGGAGCAAGTATAAATGAGAACGGGGAAATCTTTGTCAATGGCCGCAAAATTGACGAGCTGACTCTAAATTCAAGAAAGATGTTTGGAGGCAACCAGGCCGTACTGATGGAAAATCTACCCTATTTTACGGTCAAGGAGCTGAAAGTCTTTGAACGCCAGTCTTTACAATCCGTTTTAACCGGCAACCCAAACCTCGAAAAGGAATACGTCATGGATGTAAACCTGAAGGACGAGTACGCGCTCGGCTATTTCGTAAACAGCGATATAGCCGGAGGCACACACGACCGGTATCTGGCAAAAGCCTTCGGATTTCTTCTGACCAAGACTCTTACTGTTGGGGCGTATGCAAATCTAAATAACATCAATGACGAAACGGAAGGGTTTTCTGGAGGATGGGGACAAAACTATAGACGCATTTGGGGAGGAGCGAACCATCCCTCTACGCGTAAAGGAGCGGGTCTGTCTTTTAATTATCAGTCCACCGAGAAGTATTTAGGCTTTCCATCAGTGGCTTCATATACCACAATCAGTGTAGACCGTAAGGACAATCTGAATGAATCTGCATCATTCAAGGAATACTTTCTACCGGCAGGTTCTACCTATCAGCGCACGAGTCAATATATGCGCGAGAAGCTCAAGCAAGCCAGGCTTAAACAACAAGTTGTATATATGCCCCTTAGTCTTCAGGGTAATTGGAACTTCATTTATAATGATGGTCGGACAGACTACAACACCATGTTGTCCGAGAATGAGACTGTAGAACAAAGAACCAGCAATTTGGAAAGAAAAAAAGAGTATGGCCTTCAATTTGGAAGTTTTTACTTTTCCCCTCTTCCCAGGCATAAGCAACTCACTATCTCCCTGAATAGTTTGAGTGCGACCCGCACTGAAATAGAAAGCTACAACAGAAGGCGGACGGAGGGGGAAGGTACGACTCAAGACTATCGCCATGAGTTCCAAGATGCCGTCTCTACCAGCTATTCGTTTGCGCCCGACATTGCCTACCGGCTGCCCATGTGGAAACGGTTGGAAACCAACATAAGCGTAGGGTACATACAAAGCCGGAACAAATCGACCGACGATTTGTTTGTGCTGAGCAATCTGGAAGGATGGGGACTGGAAGACAGCGTAAAGCTTGACCTGATTCCTTCGAACAGAGAAATGCTCCTGCACGCCTACGACTCTGTGAACAGCACTTTCAGCGATATGCGTACACGGGAGGTTTATTTCAACCCAACGTTCAAGTTGTATAAAGGGAAAAAACTGCCCATAGAGGTGACACTCCGCCTGCCTTTGAGCTTCCAGAAAGAGCGGCTGACTTATCGCCGGGACGTGCTGGACACGCTTGCCACCCGCAATCTGATTACGCTAAACCCCTCTCTCCAGGTGAAGTATAGAGAAATTACGCTCCGGACGAGTTTCAGAACCTCTTCACCCGGGTTGTTGAACATGATGCCCTATCGCGATGCCCGCAACCCGCTGAGTATTTCCACCGGTAATCCGAACCTGAAGAACAATCAGAAGTTCAGCGCCAGCATTGACTGGCGCCATACCGTGCGCGACAAGCATATCATGAAGAGGAACATGCGTGTGGGGTCGGACTTTACTTACTATGCGCGTTCGGTGGCTCAAGGCATGACTTACAATCCGCAAACTATGGCGTACACCTATCAGCCGGACAACGTGAAGGGCAATTGGGCGTGGCACTCTTCTTACCAAATGTCGTTTGCCCTCGGCAGCAAGCAGCTCTGGTGGCTTGACAATGACCTGAGCACCGATGTATTGCACTCGGTTGACTTCGCGTCGGTCGAAGGGTTCAATGAAGCGCAGCTCAACAAGGTGGAAACGTTCAAGCCCAACGAGACCTTGAAGATTCGCTATACAGGCAAATCCACCAAAGCCACGTTGCTGGGCAATCTGACTTGGCGGCGTTCCTGGGGACATCGTCCCTCACAAGAGACAATCAGCACATTCGACTTCAGCTACGGCGTGAACGCACAGCACACGATAGAGGCTTGGCGCACGACTTTCAGCGTAGATGCCATGATGTATAGCCGACGCGGCTACAGCAGCAGTGTAATGAACCGGAATGAATGTGTCGTCAATGCAAGTATCACCCAGGCTTTGCTGCACGGCAAACTGACGCTGAAACTGGAAGGACGTGACATCTTCAATCAGCAGTCGGCTACATCCTATGAAGTGAATGCTCAGGGACGCACGGAGTCGTGGCACCGTATTCTCCCCAACTATATCATGCTGCACGCTATCTTCCACTTCAATCAGAAACCAAAGGAATGAGCACACGTGAGAGTGGCATGAAGAACGAGACGCTTTTCATCGCCCTACGGGCGGAATAACTACAAGTATATAACTCTCTCCCTGAGGACTAAATTCAACCAACAGGTTTACTCATATAATGTGCACAACTTTATCATAGGTAGTAAATATTTCAAGCAAAAACATGTTTATGAAACACATCACCCCCCTTTTGTTCTGCTCATGGCATTACTCCCGTTCTTTGCGACGGACACTTTTTCGCAAAGCATCGTTACGGGCAAAGTGCAGGACGCCTTTCTGAAAGCTCCGCTGCCAAAGGCTAAAGTGTCGCTGCTGTTAGCGGCAGACAGCACCGTCGTCATCGACTCCATTCCCCTCAGGGTAAATATGAGGGACGACGGCACGGTTGGATCGACAGATTTCTGGCTGAACATGGAGAAGAAAACCTGCAAGTATCTGCTCCACACAACGCTCGACGGCTACGAGGACTGTTGGGTGCCTTTGTCGATTGACGGAAATAACGAAGGTATCTGGATGATTGACGACCCGATTGAGTTGCGCAAAATGAGGCAAACGCTGTTGGGCGAGGCGGAGGTGACGGCCACACGCGTGAAGATGTACTACAAAGGCGACACCTTGGTCTATAATGCCGACGCCTTCAAACTGCCCGATGGTTCTATGCTCGACGGGCTGATACGGCAACTGCCAGGCGTGACGATGGACGACGACGGACAGATATTCGTCAACGGCCGCAAGGTGGACGAACTGCTGCTGGGTTCGCGCACATTCATGCGCGGCAACTCGAAGGTGCTCCTCGAAAACCTGCCCTACTACACGGTGAAAGACATCAAGGTCTACGAAAAGCAGACGGCAATGAGCGAGGCGATGGGCCGCGATGTGGAATCGCGCGACTTTGTGATGGACATCAACATGAAGGCGGAATATCAGGTGGGCTACATCGGCAACCTTGAAGCCGCTGCCGGTACAGAAGATCGGTGGCTGGGGCGCGGCTTCCTTCTGGGCTTCACCAGACGCTGGCGCTATTCGCTCCAGGCCAACGCCAACAACGTGAACGAAAGCCGCCACATCGGTAGCGACGGCCACTGGACACCCACCAAAATGCCCAAGTCGCTCCTCACCACGCGCAGCGTGGCGGCGAATGCCAACTACCAGTCGGACAACAAGCGTCTGACGAATAACCTCACGGTCAATTATTCGTCGACAGATACCCGGTCGGAAATGCGACAGCGCTACGAGCAGTTCCTTGAAGGGAGCAGCCCCACGTCGCTCACCGAGACGTCTAACGAGACCGACAACTGGAGCATTGGCCTGCGGAACGAATTGATGCTCACAAAACCGTCTTTCCTTCAAGCCAACACGAACTTCCATTACAGAAAGTGGAATGGTTCCGGCGTGACGCAATTCAACCAGTGGGACGACAGTCTGACTGCTTCCATGCGTACCGACGCCCTGAGCAAAGGACGCGACTTGAATTTCTTTCAAATGTTTTTGGGTGCCTTCTCAAAAAACAACTGGTACACCAACTATTCATTAAATTTCTCGCACAACAACAGTCGCTCGTGGCAATCCGGCCGCTACGACACGTGGCAGGCTGCCACGCAGGCCAACGACGTCAGCCACAATGCCGGCGACGTATCCAACAAATCGACGGAAGCATCTTTAGGCAATTACTGGCGGTTCTACAAACTTCTGGGTAAAGTGGACCTTGCTGTCAGATGGAATGTGCGTTACGCCGACAGCCACATCCGCGACTACCTGTACCATCCCGACACGCTCGTACTCGCCTCGCAGCTCGACATGCTCACGGCCATTACCGACCCCTCCAATTCTTACGACAGCCGCGGGCGTCAATGGCACTACACTGCCGGACTCAAACTTTACCAAGGTGCAACGGTCCAATACCTTTCGTACGACCGC
Organism: Bacteroidales bacterium; assembly: GCA_030531095.1. Taxonomy (GTDB): domain Bacteria; phylum Bacteroidota; class Bacteroidia; order Bacteroidales; family Bacteroidaceae; genus Alloprevotella. Next base: position 1,436 of record JAUNOO010000125.1, on the reverse strand, counting down.
TGGAGCATAGGGCTCGACGTGCCCGTTATCCACCGCTCGCTCGACTATCAACGGGCGGCCATCGACACATTGATGTGCCACACTGGAGTCTATCCGACGCCACGTGCCGAATACAACTACATGTCGCCCGACCTCAAAAAGAAACTTGTAATCTCCGCCGACTACCAATGCAGTCCCGCAGACCTGGTCAGCCAGATAGCCTACCGCGACGACAGTGCCCCGCTCGTGGTCAAGGAAGGCAATCCCGACCTGAAAGGCACATCGTGGACAAACGTCAACGCCGACTATACCCGCAAGTTCGGAAAGCAGGCCGCACATTGGCACGCCGGAGCGACCTTCACCTACCGCCACCGCGACGTGGCGCAGTCCGTGGCCTACAATGCGCAGACGGGCGTGTACACCTACAAACCCATGAACGTCAGCGGCGCCTACAGCGCCACAGCCAAGTTCGACATCTCCTCCATCATCGACAAAAAGCGCTACTGGACGTGGCAGATGAACGCCGACGCTGCCTACCACCACGCCCTGGACCACGCCATGCTTGCCGGCGAAACAGAGAGCCACGTCAACGCCGTCAACACCCTGACGCTGCACGACGGCGCCTACCTGCAATACGCCAAAGGTGCGCTCAACATCCGTGTCAAGGGCGATGTGAGCTGGCGACGCAGCGAAGGTCGCATGTATGACTTTGAAACACTCAGCGCCACCGACTTCCACTACGGCCTCTCGGGGCACTACACCATCCCCGTGCTCAAGACGACCATAGCCGTCGACGCCACCATGTATTCGCGCCGCGGCTACGGCAGTGCCGACCTGAACACGGACGACTTTGTGGTCAACGCCTCCCTCTCCCAGTCCTTCCTCAAAGGCAAGCTCACAGCCTGCATCGAAGCTTTCGACCTTCTGCACCAACTCTCCGCCACGCAGTATGAAGTCAACGCGCAGGGCCGCACCGAGACGTGGTACCGCTCGTTGCCAAACTACATCATGGCGCACGTCGTCTTCCATTTCAATAAGAACCCGAAGGGAAAGTAGGGACGAAACGCTTCGCCAACCTTTTGGCTTTTGAAACTCTGTCCAGAGTCTTACGCGAGTTCGGGATAAGAAAGTATATTGAAAAGTTGGTAATCCCATAACCATTTTGTAACTTTATAGTTGAAAATCAATGTATTACAAAAACGGATTATGACGATTACCATTGACAAAGTTACTGAAATCTTCTGTATTATGGACGAGTTCTGTGGGAAATTCGAAGCTGAGCTGGACAAAAACCTCAAGATTGGGTATGACGCAGCGCCTGCAAACCGTCACCGCAACCGGAAGGGACAGATGAGCCCGAGCGAAATCATTACTGTCATCGTATGCTATCACTTCGGCACGTTCTCCAATTTCAAGCACTACTATACGTTCTTCATCAGACAACATCTCAGGAGGGA
>JAUNOO010000014.1 GCA_030531095.1 Bacteroidales bacterium | reverse complement strand
TGTGCTTTTGAAAATTAGTCCTGAGCTTTTTACCCTAAAGCTCAAAACTAATTTATAATTGCTCTGGTAAAGTCCCAAGAACACGAGACAGAGTTTGAAAACGAAGACCTGAAATTCGGCGGTTTGAGATATACGTCTATAAAAACAGAAGTCCCACTCTCCCGTTCATTTCGGAGAATGGGCAAGGAAGGACGAGAGAGTATATCCAACACTTCTGGAATCCTATCTTCAGGCGGTTATGGAAATGAAACCGACCTGCGAAATCGTCTCTATATAAAATAAGGTATAATCTTTTCAATGCTTGCAACTGTATAGCCCTTCTGCCTTTATGGCACTCAGCACAGCAGGTGTGAGCATCTCACTGACATTCTCCCCACTAACGAGTCGCTGACGAATGTCCGTGGAACTATAAGGAAATAGCGGGGCATCAAGCAGACTAACACCATCGGGAAGCGTCGCTGCATCAATGGGATATTCTGGACGAGGGTATACCAATATGCGGTGGTGCGCAAGAATTTCTTCTGGCTTTACCCACCTGTCAAAACGCGTCCAATTGTCAGCTCCTATAAGGAGGGAGAAGACTATATCAGGGTGTGCCTCATGCAAAGCCCGCAACGTCAGATAGGTATAAGACGGACGGGGGAGATGGCATTCAAAGTCGGACACACGGATTTGCGATTCGTTTGCCGTAGCCAATTGCGCCAAACGCAGGCGGTCAGCCTCGGGCAATAGTCCCTCCACTTTCTTCAATGGATTCTGGGGCGACACCATCATCCAAACCTCATCTGCCAAATGCTTCGCGACGACGTAACGGGCGAGAGCGAGATGCCCCATGTGGATGGGGTTGAACGACCCGCCATATATCGCCACGCGCTTCACGACTGCCCCAAAAATTTGGAAATCACAGCCGTGGCTTCTGCCTGAGCGCGCGCCAATTCATCATTGACCACTACAACATCAAACTCTGGTGCGAAGGTCAGTTCAAACTCAGCACGGGCAATGCGTTGTTCAATGACTTCGGGCGCATCAGTTCCACGGTTCACCAATCTTTCACGCAATGCCTCTATCGAGGGCGGCTGGATGAAGACACTCAGTGCACGCTCGCCATAAATTCGCTTGATATTCTGTCCGCCGAGTACGTCCACGTCGCACACCACGTTCTGTCCGTCTGCCAATTGGCGGTCGACCTGCTCACGCAGTGTCCCGTAGAAACGGTCTGCATAAACCTCTTCATATTCCAAGAAATCGCCGTTCGCAATGCGTTGACGGAAATCTTCTGGCGTAAGGAAGAAGTAATCCACTCCGTCGCGCTCTGCCCCACGCGGGGCACGGCTTGTAGCACTGACCGAAAAGTGAAGGTTCAAGCCCTGCTTCATGAGATGGGCGATAATTGTGCTCTTGCCGCTGCCACTCGGTGCAGAAACAACAATGACACGACCAGGAGCGGGATTTTGGGAAGTGGGAAGCGTAGCCATAGTGGAAAATCGTAGAGGTATTCCTTATAATATATAAATAGGAGTGCGGTGACACAGTATCAGAGTACGTTCATCACCTGTTCCTTTATCTGCTCCAATTCGTCTTTCATCTTGACGACGATATTCTGCATCTCCGCCTGATTACTCTTCGAACCAGTCGTATTGATTTCGCGACCCATCTCCTGGGCGATGAATCCAAGTTTCTTGCCTTGTCCGTGACCGCCGTCAAGCGTTTCGCGGAAATATTTCAAGTGGTTTGTGAGACGCTGTTTCTCCTCACTGATATCGAGTTTCTCAATATAGTATATGAGTTCCTGCTCCAGACGGTTCTTATCGTAGTCCACACCTTTCAATTCTGCAAGGCGGTCAAAGAGGCGCTGGCGGATTTTCTCCACACGCGACTTCTCGAATGGTTCGATGGCTCCCAAGAATTCTTCTATGTTGTTTACCTTCTCCGTAAACTTAGCATAGAGTGCTTCTCCTTCCTGCTTGCGGAAATCAACCAAAGCTGCAATGGCAGCCTCAACTGCGCCAAGAGCAACCTCCCATTCCTCATCAGAGAGTTCTTCTATAACTGGAGTCTGCGTCGTATCTGGGAGTTTGACGAGCACTTCCCAAATATTCTGTCCAGGGAAAGGAATGTCATTAGCGGCAGAAATCTCACGAATCTGATTGAGATAATTGGCCACACTATCCGGGTTGAGCGGCAAAGCTTGGGAAGCAGTATCTTTCTCCACCCAGAGGTTAAAGTCAATCTTGCCACGTTCCAATGCACTGGATATGAGCTGGCGTATGTCCATTTCCTTCTCACGATAGATAGGGGCAATGCGTGCCGAGAGATCAAGGCTCTTGGAATTGAGCGACTTTATCTCGGCGTGTATCTTCTTACCGTTATAATGGGCTTCGGCTTTACCGTAGCCAGTCATGGATTGTATCATAGCAACTTCATAAAAATTTATGCAAAGATAGCACAAGGATACTAAAGTACAAAGCGAATGGCGTGTTTTTCAGTCTACGCCACCTCTATTGGGTAGTTGATATAGGCAGTTCTGCTCCCGCCTAGCTCAGAAAGAGGTATGACAGACTTTGCCGCTTCGGAGGTTATTCGTAATTTTACACTCAAAATTCTAAAACTACACGATAATCTTATGAGACAGATTTTTGTCATACTTTGTATGCTGACAGTATTCACGGCCTGCAATAACCAGAAAGGACATAAAGATTGGTCTAAAGCGCGCCAGGAAATGGAGGCACACGCTCAAGACTTGCTGACTGATGCCCGCACCGCATTGGGGCAACAGAAATTCGACGCCGCCCGTCAGCACATCAAGACCATGCGCGAAGAATGCAACCTGGCGTTAGAAGCCCGCGAGCAGGGCATTCTGCTCATGGACTCCATCGACCTACAAGAAGCCATTCACGAGATGATGATTACCGACAGCCTGCTCCGTACCAACCCGCAGGAGTCTGATTCGCTGAAGTGGGCTCTGGAGGAATACAACAACCGCATCAAGTTCTACCGCCGCAAATTGGAGCACGATAAGAATGCAGACAAAATGCCTGCTGAGACTGCCGACAACGCTGAAACCGTCAATCAAAAATAAGCTCTAATTCATCCCTGATGTCATCCATTCAATCTGCGCTCAACGAGGCGCAATGGGACGCTGTCACCTATTGCGACGGACCGTCATTGGTAATTGCCGGGGCTGGTTCTGGCAAAACGCGCGTGCTGACCTATAAGATTGCCTACCTCATCGAACAGGGCATGGCACCGTGGAACATCCTCGCACTGACGTTTACCAACAAGGCTTCGCGCGAGATGAAATCACGCATTTCACAAGTGGTAGGCGTCGAAGCAGCCCAGTGGATATGGGCTGGCACTTTCCATAGCATTTTCAGCCGTATTCTCCGCCAGGAAGCGTCGTTTCTCAACTTCACCCACAACTTCACCATCTACGACGCGGGCGACTCGCGCAGTCTCATCAAGACCATCATCAAGGAAATGGGACTCGACGACAAAGTCTACAAACCGCAGACCGTGGCGGGGCGCATCTCTGAAGCGAAGAACGCGCTCATTCTGCCAGACGCATATCAGGCTGACGGGAGCATAGCCAAGCGCGACCAGGTGGATGGCATCGGACAGACGGGGAAAATATACGCCACGTACTGGCAACGCTGTCATGCGGCCAATGCGATGGACTTCGACGACTTGTTGCTCAACACCTTCATCCTATTCCGCGACCACGAAGAAGTGCGCCGCAAATATTGTGAGCGCTTCCAGTACATTCTCGTAGACGAGTATCAGGATACAAACGCCGCGCAGCACCGCATCGTCAGTCAACTCACCACCCCCAACTCACGCATTTGCGTAGTGGGCGACGACGCGCAGAGCATTTACGCCTTTCGCGGAGCACGTATCGACAACATTCTCGGTTTCCAGGAGCAATACCCGAAGACACGGCTCATCAAGTTGGAACGCAACTACCGTTCCACACAAACGATTGTGGATGCAGCCAACAGCCTCATCAAACACAACCGCGAACAGATTCCAAAGAAAATTTACAGCACGTCAGAGAAAGGTGAGCCTATCAAAATCTTCAGTGCTTATAGCGACAAGGAAGAGAGCCTCAAGGTAGCTGGCGAAATCCGCCGTTTGCTTCGTGCGGAGAAGATAGGCTACAACGATATCGCCCTACTCTACCGCACCAATGCCCAGAGCCGTTCGTTCGAGGACACGTTCCGTTCATACAACATTCCCTACCGCATCTACGGTGGTCTGTCGTTCTACCAACGAAAGGAAATCAAAGACATCATCGCCTACTTCCGCCTCATCAGCAACCCTGACGACGAGGAGGCATTCAAGCGCATCATCAATTACCCCGCGCGCGGCATCGGTGCCACGACAGTGGGCAAATTACAAATAGCTGCCACAGAGAATGCCGTCTCGCTTTGGGCAGTCATCAGCCAACCTCAGAAATATAATCTCGGCATAAATAAAGGCACGATGAGCAAACTCGAATCATTCCGCCTGCTCATCGATGACTTCCACAATCGTCTCATGCAAACCGACGGCTCGCTGCTTGCCGCCGACATCATTCGTCAAGCGGGTATCAGTGCCGACATTCTTACAGACCGTAGCCCAGAAGGACTTAGCCGCAAAGAGAATGTCGAGGAATTGCTCGGCGCCATACAGTCTAACGAAAATGACCTCAAGGAAGAAAACGGACGCCCCATCGTTCCGCTGACAGAATACCTCTCACAAGTGGCACTTCTCACAGATGCCGACCAGCGCGAGGACGACCAGCCCCGCATCACACTCATGACAGTGCATGCCGCCAAGGGACTAGAGTTCGACGCCGTCTTCGTCACGGGTATGGAAGCCGACCTCTTCCCAAACTCCTCCGCCAGATTCTACCCACGAGAAATGGAAGAAGAGCGCCGCCTGCTTTATGTGGCCATCACGCGCGCCAAACGATTCTGTTATCTCACATACGCCAAGAGCCGCTATCGCTATGGCAGCATGGAATTCTGCGAACCAAGTCAGTTTCTGGACGAAATAGACAAGTGTTATATGCAAACTGAGGACACAGCATTCAGTAGCAATCCTCCGCGCGGAAAAATCTTCTCGCCACACTCGTCAACAGACAGTTCGTTCACGGAAAAATCTAAATTCAGAGCATCGTCTGGCAACAGTTGGCAAAGCCACAAAACGCCAGAGCGCGTTGCCCCACCTACACCTCCGTCGGACCGTTTCAAATCAGTGACGCGTCGCCCAACCGCAGCCTCCACCCAATCCACCTCTTCAAACACCAGTATGGGCTTAGCCATTGGCGACATCGTAGAGCATGCCCGTTTCGGCATCGGCACCGTCGTCTCGCTCGAGGGTCGTGGCGACAGCGCAAAGGCAGGCGTAGAATTCCGCAGTGCCGGCCGCAAGAACCTACTGCTCAAGTTTGCCAATATCAAGAAGCTGTGAGCCTAGCCACAGTCTTTCGGGGATATGGACAAACTATAAATAAATGGGAACGATATACAAGTTGTCCCTGTTGCCGGCCGTGCTTTCTGTAGCTTTGATAAATACCTCACAAACAAGATGTTGAGCGCAGACTCTCCGACGTTGCCACCGCGCTGTAGCGGGCGCGAATCGGATTCACTAAATCTTGATACAGATAGTCCTATAAAAATTGGGCTCACAGCCCATTTATGTGCCAATAATTTGCACGAGGACAACAGGTATATCGTTCCCAAATAAATTGGAAATGGAATATAGGTATAAATAAAAGGAAGATAGAGATAAATGTTGGGCAGAAAATCAAAGTCCTACCTGGCGGAGCATATAGCTGCCCATCAAACAACTGCGGTCTACATGTCCTTTAATGCCTGAGATACTACCCTTAGAAGTATATTGCCACATGATATAGTCCCGTCCGTCGGTGAGCATCGGCTCCTCGTCCTGGTATTTCGCAATCATCCAGTGGTAGTCTTTGAAGAGTCCACTAAAATGGCGGTTGTAGAAATTCTGATAGGAATAGAGCAAGGGCTTCTTGCCGAAATGTTTCTCCACCATTTGGAGCAGACGGGTCAAGTCGCGGATAAATTTCTCTTCAGAAACGTTGCCGCGATGCTCGATGTCGATAATGGGTACAAGGTCTTGGTCGGATGCCTTAATGTTGCGCACGATGTTGTCGAACTGCTCTTCGGGCGAAACCGAAGCGCGGTAGAAATGGTAACTTCCTACACTCAAGCCCACGCGACGCGCTTCACGAAGGTTGTATTCGTAAGTGTCGTCCACATACGATGCGCCCTCGGTGGCCTTAAGATAAGCGTAAGAGATATTGTTGTTTTTCATCACCTTGTCCCAATCTATAGTGCCCTGATAATGCGACACATCTATCCCCTCACGCGACCGCGTATTGATATTGCCAGAAGCACCAGCGTCATTAACCTGGGCTATCTGCTGCACACTGCGCTCGGGCATGGCACGCGCCACCAACTGGTCGGGTTCAATGACATAAGCCGCCCCCGTTTTGCTGCGCAGATGTGTGGATTTCTTCCGCGCGCTAACACTTGCAGAAGAACAAAATACACACAAAATCAGAAAGAGGACAAAGCGGGCACGTAGTGGCATCATGTTTACGGGGATTATTCTGCTCGCAAAAGTACCGATTTTCTGACAATTAGGCTGTGATTTTATTCTTAATAAGTGTTTATTATTACTGCATTTCAGTCTACTATTCGCGTCGCATCTTGTCGCACTGCTTAATCAGATTTTTATAAATCTCACTCCCTGACAACAGAGCCGCATTGCCTACCATGAAAAACTGAAGGCGGGCACGGGTCAAAGCCACGTTGAGCTTGCGGTCCACGCTCTGCCCTTCTACGGTTTGTGGTGAGGAAAGAATGGCCAGCTGATAGGGTTTGCTAATGGTGGTGCTGAAGATGATGTAGTCGCGCTGGCTACCCTGATAACACTCCACAGTGTCGATAGTAATGTCGGTGCAATGCGCCATTCCGTGCCGCAGCAGGGCACTGCGAACCATGCTGATTTGGTTGCGGAAAGGCACGATGACGCCAATCTGACGGACGGGGTCAATGGCGATACCATTGCGGGCATTGAGCGAAAGTATGGCGGCTACAATTTGTGCCACCTCTTCAGCCTCATAGGCGTTGGCCTTGTTGTTGTCCAATGGTGCTGACGGCACAACATCGATAAATCCTTTGCGGGTGGAAGCTACAAAAGCCTCGTACGCGTTCGCAGGATTCTCCAATCCAATGGGACCGTCCTGATGGGGCAATGGTACGGGGTGGAGATGACCACCATAGAATGCACTGTTGACAAAGTCGCAAATGTCGCCGTGCATACGCCCTTGACTTTCGAGCATAGCCACAATGCCTGGTTGTCCGCTTCGTTGTTGAAGCGTGTGGAGTCGTTGAAAAAGGGAGTTGCGCAAATCTTCCAGTCCAATACCAAGTAGCTGTTGGTCTTGAACCACAGTCTGTGCCTGCGGCAGCATGACCACTGCGGGCAACTGCTTATGGTCGCCAATAAGCACGAACTTGCGGATGCCACTATGTCCGTCAGGACATTTTGCAGAAAGCAGACCTAGAATTTGCGGTTCAAGCACCTGCGAAGCTTCGTCGACAATGGCATAGAAGGGGCGCAGATTGAAAAGTTCCAAATGGTTGGACATCATGGTAACCGTTCCCACATAAATGGGGATTTCCAACAAAAACTTGCGCACAGCATCGCGGTTGAGACAACCAGACAACTTGTTCTGCATGAGGTGGGGACGGAACTCCGCACCGCAAATCTGCTCTGCCCCAATGCGGACATAGTTCGCCGACAGCCCCGTGAGCATCTCGCAAATCTCGTCAACAGCGCGATTTGTAAAGGCCATAAGCATCAGCCCGACACCACTGGGAAGCTGTTTCTCCTCCAGCAGAAACTCGTTGACCATAGCACGAAGAGCCACACTCGTTTTGCCTGTTCCCGGAGGTCCCACAAGCAGAAAATAGTCCTTGGCTTGCCGCACCTGTCGCACAACAGCAGCAGTCGCCTCGGGATAATCGCCGAGCAAACGGGGCACTTCTGCGTCCACTTCGGGCTGTCGTTGTCCCAAGAGCAAGTCACGCCGACGGGGTGAGGCTTGGAACAGACTGAAGAGGTTGCCCACATACTGCTTAAATAACGCATCGGAACCGTCATGTTCTATGGCGTAGAGCGAGTCGGAAGGGAATAACAGTCTGTTGCGCTGCTTATAGCCCAAACGAAGCTTGAGGTGTTCTGTATCTAGCTCTTCCACATAGCCACGCACCAACTGCCGGGTGGTAACGCCGTCGGCAGCAGAGTTCCTTTCGTAGAGCTGCACCATTTCGCCTTTGGAAAAATTGGCGATGAAGTTCTCTCCATAATCGGGCAAATCGAAGGTGAGCATCTCGATGCCATCCGCGCCCTCTGTGTCGGTGAGACGGAGATTGATGAGAATGTCGCCCGAAGCCAGTTTGGCCTGCAAATCAGTGGTCCATGCCGAAGCCAAACCACGGTTGGAATCGGGGCGATTGTCTGTCGTCTTGCTCAGGAATTTCTCGCGCTCAATAAAGGTGAGAAAGTGATAGAAATAGGCTTTCTCCAACGGCGACATGGCATTGAGCGTCTGAGTAATATTCTTAATTTGGGGCTCAAGATACTGCGTCCAAAGTTTCCCCGTCATCTGCTTCACATTAAGATGGGCAGGCGTCAGTCCGCTCAACAATTGCTCGCCCTGTCCCGCTCTGACGCGCGATTCCAGAGCCACTATTTCGTTGCGCAGCTCAATCACGGCTGTCACTGCCGCCTTCGACACACGCTGATTGTAAAGTACGGGGTATTTGCTATACAAGAGGAAGGACTTCACCGAGTCGCGTTGCAGTTTGAAGTTGTAGTGGAGCATTTCCTTATAGAGCGACATCTGGAGGATATGCTGTTCCTGCGGGCTATTTTTGAATTCGTCGGCCTTGCCGCTTTTAAGTTCCACCAAACTGTGGTGGTCGGCAGACATGACATCAAGGCGACCGCGCAAGCCGAGCGTTTCGCAAATAAACGCGGGTTCGAGTAGCACGTTGTCGAGTGGCAAACCCAGTTCGACCGTCGGGAACTTGTCGGCTACAATGCTGCTGATATTGCGAAATGTCTCTTCGAGTTTGTCGAAATATTCTTTTGTAACGGGTTCTTCCAGACAGACGTATTGCAACATATTATCCCGAAAATGCTTCTGGAGCGAAACCTTATATAGGGCTTTCTGAGCGGCGGCGTCATGAAGGTCGCAAGTCGCATTCACAAGGTCGTCCATAAACTGGTTGGCGGCATTACCCAGAAGGATGGGGAGCGTATTGGTGCGCGGCGTCATAAGGCCGAGGAGATAAGTGTAAGGCGTAGCGCCATAATGCTTCACCGACTCCGTCAGGGCACTGACGTCCAGCAGAAAATCTGGTTCGAGAATGACTAGTTGCACCGTTGCCGTCGCATCGGGCGCAATCTCCACGTCCAGCAGATTGACAGGCACATTGGGAGTGAGGAGCCTTGTTGTGCGTGCCAGTTCGGGGGCAGCTACAGTCAGTTCGCCCTCACTCGTGATGCAGCTGAAGGTTGTGCCACTGACCGCAGTGACCACAGCGCGCAGTTTCTCCAACCGTCTTTGGGCAGAACGGAGAGGCGCAGCCTCTTTCCCCGACACCGCAGGGAAATCGGCAGGCAAGGCGCACTGGTAGAGCCGGCACACGAACGTGCATAGCAGAGCCACGTCGGCAGTGAACTGCGCCTCTGTGGGCACAGCCTTCTCCAGCAGCACACGGCGCGCATTGCGGCGAAAGCGGTCAGCCTCATGGTAGTCAATGCCCTTTGCCCGGCACACCGCATACAGTCTGGAGAAAAGTCCAGAGAAATCGGTATTCAGCTCAGCCGAGTGTTCCATACAAAGCCGTTGGAGCAGGGCGTAAAGACGCGAGTAGCGGGACGTCAACGTCATGGACGGGCGGAGGTATTCGCGGATTTCTGAAAATATTGCGGTAGGTTCTGCCATAAATTTTCTGCTTATAAATAAGATCTGGATTGACGAAAAACTACTCGTCTTTCAATTCGTCGGGACTCAAAATTTTCTGTTCTTCCGAATAGCGGTTGGGACGGCGCGAAGGTCGCGACGACGAGGGCACCTCTCCCCCACTGACGCCGCCGCCCGAAACGGTACCGCCGTAAGCACGCCAGCGCTCAATGACGGAGGAGACATAAGCATGCGTTTCGCTCCCAATCATATACCCGTAGCGCACCACGGGGTCACGATAATATCTGGGCTCACTGAGGTGAAGGACATAAAAAGAAACGTCGTCCCAACGCTGGGTGCTCCTTCCATGCTTCTTCGCCAGAGCCATGGCATCGCGAATGTGCCCGGGACCGGCGTTGTAGGCCGCAAGCACAAACTTGATGCGTTCCTCGCGACTGCGGATGTCACTAAAATTTCCGTTCAACTGGCTGATGAAACGCGCCGCGGTACGGATGTTGACATCAGGCGAATAAAGTTGGTCGGGCGAAACCCCGAGCCCCTGCGCCGTACTGGGCATAATCTGCATCAAGCCACGGGCACCCGCCCACGACACGGCTGTCGGGTCAAATCCCGATTCCTGATAACACTGCGCTGCAATGAGACGCCAGTCCCAGCCCGTCTCCGCAGCGGCGCGCTTGAACAGTTCGTCATAGGTGGAGATGATGCCCTTTTCACGCGAAATATAGGGCGCTCTCACAGCCCGCTTCACTTGTCGCCGCTCGCGAAGGCGTGCCTGCTCGTGCCGTTCCACCGTGATGAGCGGATTGGCGGCATACCACGATTCGAGCGCCGCCGTCAGTTCCGGGGCATTGTCGCGCACCGCCCACGAAGCCGTCCGCGCCGAGTCGGCAGCACCTGCCGCCGTCAGTCCGTTGTCCGCAATCACCTGCATGGGCAGGGGCAAGGCAATGATGTCAGCCTCGCCCTTGCGCAGCATGTCAATCAGTTCAAGGGTGTCGTGCGCCGTCTCTATCCTGACACGAAGCCCCTCGCGGCGCGCAAAGTCGGCAGCAAGGGCATACTGCAGACCCATCGGCTGGCCCTGATAGTCGAAATAAGTGTCCGGTCCGCTCAGAGTCGCCACAATCAGCTCGCCCGAGGTCGTGATGTCCGAGAGGTCATAGTCACCCGTCTCCGTCGTTTTGGCGGGGGCAAACGCGCCATTGTCGGTCTGCCGCTGCGGCTTGTTGCAGGCAGCGAGCAGCACGGCGACGAGGAATATGACGAGGAGTCTACAATTCATAGGGGGACATTAATTTCCAGAAAAATTCTTTCCTTATTTGGCAGGCAAGTGGTAATTTTGTGCGGACAAAAATACAACAAACTTATCACATGGTAAAGCACATAGTCATTTTCCAACTCAAGGACGGCCTCGCATACGAAGAAAAGAAGAAGGCCATGCACGATTTCAAGACCGGCATCGAAGCCCTGCCCACAGTTATCCCCAACATCCGCGACATTCACGTGGGGCTGAACATTAATGCCGACGAAACTTGCGACATCTGCCTCGACAGCACCTTCCTCTCGCTCGACGACGTCCGCACATACGCCGCCCACCCTGCCCACGTGGCAGTAGCTGGGGCGCTAAAGCCCTTCATCGCCACACGCAGTTGCGTAGACTTTGAGATATAAAGCTGCCGCAAATAAGCAGCATTTACCTTTTCTGAAAACGGCATCGCCGCGTCACGTTTCCTTCCCCCAAAAACTCTGGGCAGGCCGTGACGCGGCGATGTTTTTATGCTGCAAGTATAAGGCTTACTGGTATTCCTCCACCGTCTCCACATGCACCTTCCTGTCGGCACCCGCAGCGCGGGCAGCACCGATGAAGATGGCGTCCTTGCGGTCGATGGTGAAGCGGCGGAACTTGCCAGGCACCCTCAGCAACTTCGTCTTGCTCTTGTTGAGCGCCTCCTCGTCCGTAATCCAGTTCTCCGCCCTATAGTCGCTCGGCGAAGGCACGTCGTCGTAGAGGTAGTGCAGGTTGCGCATCTCCACCCTGAACTTGCCGTCCTCTATGAAGAAGACGAGCTGGTAGTAGAAACGGACGCGGTCCATCGTCCACGCCTTCCGCTTAAAGTAGAGATACTCCTCCATGCTCGCCACCACCGTGCCGCGCGCGCTGTCCGCCTCAGTGATGCGGGCTTGCGCCAAACTGTTCTCGCCGCCCACAATCTCCGTCTGCACATAGTCGCGAAGCAGGCGGAATATCTCGAGCTGCGACTTGCCCGTCACCGTATACGCCTTGTCAAACTGCACAAAACCAGAGGAATTAACGGGTACTGCGCCAGCCAGATACTTGGAGAGGTCCTCGTCCTTCTGCGCCACAGCCAGCACCGGCACCACCATAAACAGGAAAAGAAGTATTTTCTTCATTGCTCGTAATTTTAGATTTTTAGTCTTGCAAAGGTAGCCGAAAAATATATCGCCCCCAACCCTTCAGTCGTTAAATAAAGTGATTTTACCAGCAAGGCAACCGCATCCACACAACGAAGCCACAGAAAGAAAAAGCCAGAACGGGCAAATCGCCCATTCTGGCCTTCCGGATATATATACTTTTCGGTCATCTCACTTCTTCTGCCCGAAATCGTCATTCGGATAGAGCGTCTCCCACCACAGCGGCTGGTCCTTCAGCCACTTGGCAAACCAGGCAAATATGGCGTTCTGCCAAACCATGCGCTTCTTGAAATCCGTGATGACGTGGTCCTCGCCGTCCACCTGCACGTAGCTCACCGGGCGGCCAAGGATGCGCAGCGCCGTGAAGAGCTGCTGGCTCTCGTTGGTAGGCACGTTCGTGTCGGCGGTACCGTGGAGCAAGAGGAGCGGCGTGTGAATCTTGTCGGCGTTGAAGAGCGGCGACTGCTTCACGTAGAGGTCAGGGTTATTCCACGGGAAACTGCCATACTGCGCCGTTTCGCCATACGTATATCCCCAGTAGCCGCCGCCCCAATAGCTGGCGATGTTCGAGATGCCCGCATGCGAGATGGCAGCCGCAAAGATGTCAGTGCGCGTCTGCAAGTACTCCGTCATGAAGCCGCCATACGATGCACCGATACAGCCCACCTTCTCGCCGTCCACAAACGCGTGCGCCTTCACGAAAGCCTTCGTGCCCTCGATGATGTCGTCGGCCGAGCCCTTGCCCCACGTGTTCACGTGGCGCGACGCAAACTCCTGCCCGAAACCGATGGCGCCGCTCGGCTCGCAAACGTAGACCACATAGCCCTGCCCGGCAAACACCTGGAAGGGATAGTGGCTCTCCAGCTGCTTCGGCGTCGGCGTGCAGCCGCCATAGTAGTACACAATCATGGGGTACTTCTTCGAAGCGTCAAAGTCGGGCGGCAGGAAGTAGAAGCCCGAGATGCTGTCGCCGCGCGAAGAGAGGAAGCTCCAGTCGTGGCAGGCACCCACCGCCACGTCGCCATAGAGGTCCTCAAACTTGATATCCCCGATACGCTTCGCCTTCGGCTTCGCCGCCGACGACAGCGAGCAGCAGAACATCTCGCGCGCACGCTCTCCCGTCTGGCCGAAGAACACCGCGCGCGGATTGCGCTGCCCCACCGCCACCGTGAAGTCCTGCACGTAGCTCACCGGCAACTCGTATGCCACGACCTCCTGCGTCTTGGGGTTCAGGCGGAACAGGCTCTCGTCGCAGCCGTCCACCGCCTTCAGGTAAATCATGTTGTCGCCATACGCCCACACCGCGCTCTCCACAGAGGGCGCAAAGTCCTTCAGCATCGGCGTCACCTTGCGCGCTGCCTTGTCGTAGATGAAGAGGCGGTCGTCATACGAGTTGGCAATCTGCCCCTCCTTCAGCGTGCTCCCTATGCCTCCGAAAGCCGCAGGCGAGCCCACGATCAGCAGCTGCCCGCCGTCGGGCGAATACTGCCCGCTCGATATGAAAATCGTGTCCGCAAAAATCGTATCCACCTCGCCCGTATAGGCATCAATCTCCACGAGCGAGCGGCGGTCAAAAGGCAGGCGCGTCTGGTCCGTGCGGCTATACATCACCAGCAGCTTCCTGCTGTCGGGCGAAATGTCGTTGAGCCACAACGAAGCCGTGCCGAACGTGAGCGGCATCATCTGCCCCGTCTTGAAGTCGTAGCGATACAGCGCCGAGCGCGAGCGCCAGCCCGGCTGACGGTCGTCCGGGTCCTCCAGACGCTTCAGCCCCTGCGTCAGCTCCTCGCGTCCCTGCAGCGTGCGCGAATACACAGCATACTCCCCGTTGGGCGCCAAGTCGAAGCTGCCCGCCGGCATGTTCCGTGCCACCACCGTCTCCCGTCCCGTCTTCGGGTCCAGCTGCACCATCTCCGTGCCCTCAGCCCCGTTGCGGGTGTAGTAGGCGATGTCCTGCTTCGCCATCCATTTCACGTCCATGTAGCCGTCCCGGCGCCACACCTCCCGGCCGCTCTCCGTCTCCGCCACCACCGTGCGCCACACGTTCTTGCCGTCGCGCTTCGTGTTGTAGCAGATCGTCACCAGATAGTCGCCCGACGGCGACAGCGCCACGTTCCTGTAGTGGTCGCCCTCCACGAGGCGCTCCATCGTGAAGGCCCGCTTCGTCCCCTGCGTGCCCAGCGTCACGCCCGTCAGGTCCTCACCCGTCACCGCCACCCTGAAGGTGTCGCGGTCCTCAGGCAGCGAGAGGCACAGCAGCGTCACCTCCGTGCGCCCCGGCGTCAGCTTCAGGTCCCTGCCCCACTGGTACTCCCCGTTCAGGTACGTGCGGTAGTAGCGTATGCCCCTCACGCTCAGCTCAGCCTTCGCGAAGCGGTCGGCATCCAGCGCAAACCTGATCGCGTTGATGGTGCTCTTCCCTGCGCCCGCCGCCGTATCCGTCGGCAGCGCCTCGCCGCGCCCGATGCGGGCGTCAAATCCGTCCTGCGCCAGAGCGATGGCCGCGTTGTCGTCCATCACCTTCTGCGCGTCGTAAGGCTTGCCCTGCATGTCCAGACGGTCCGTCTGATAGGGTGCCCTGAATTCGATAGGTGCAATACACGTAGCTGTATCCACCGTGAGCGTGTCGGCCATCGTCACCGCCATCACGCCCAGTCCTAATAAAGAGAACATTGACATAAAAAGGTTTTTTGTTTTATATGTGTAGTATTTTTAAAAAGATGTTGATATACACTTGCGTGCCATACATATATATCCCTCCTCCCCCTTTGCCTCCTTGCAGCCCACAAGCCCGCCCCGGGGCAACAAGCCGCGCGAAGGGCAAATAAAGCCGAGCCGCCCCAAGAGCGCGCGCCCCATATACGAAGAGCACCCCGAGAGAGGGAGAGCGCGCCCCGCTTTTGTTTACCTAATATATACCCTCCTCACTCGCGCAGCTTCTGGAAATCCTTCTTGCGCAGCTTGAACGAGTTCGTCAGATACTTGTCGCGCACAATCTGGTTCGCCGCCAGCTCCTCCGGCGTCCCCTGAAAGAGGATGCGCCCCTCGAAGAGCAGGTAAGCCCTGTCCGTGATGCAGAGCGTCTCCTCCACGTTGTGGTCCGTGATGAGAATGCCGATGTTCCTGTCCTTCAGTTTCCATACGATATACTGGATGTCCTCCACCGCGATGGGGTCCACCCCCGCGAAAGGCTCGTCCAGCATGATAAACTTCGGGTCGATGGCCAGGCAGCGCGCAATCTCAGTCCGTCGGCGCTCCCCGCCCGAGAGGCGGTCGCCAAGGTTCTTCCTCACCTTCTCCAGGCGGAACTCCTTGATGAGGCTCTCCAGCGCCTCGCGCTGCGCCTCCTTCGGCTTGCCCGTCATCTCCAGCACCGAAGCGATGTTGTCCTCCACCGTCATCTTCCTGAACACCGAAGCCTCCTGCGCCAGATAGCCGATGCCCGCCTTCGCCCGCTTGTAGACCGGATAGTCCGTAATCTCCTCCTCGTCCATGAAGATGCGGCCCCCGTTAGGCACCACCAGCCCCGTCGTCATGTAGAACGACGTCGTCTTCCCCGCACCGTTCGGACCCAGCAGACCCACGATTTCGCCCTGCCTCACGTCGAACGTCACGCCGTTCACCACCGTGCGCTTGCCGTACCGCTTCACCAAGTCCTCCGAGCGGAGCACCATGCGCTTCTCAGCCACACCGCCCTCCGCCTGCCTGCCGTTGTCCATCACGTCCGTCTGCATAGTCTGCCAATTTTTTTAGCTGCAAACTTACAAATAAAAATCGGAAAACCACGAAACCGGCGCACAAATAGTTCGCCACCGTGCGCAAACTAACTACTAAAAAACCGAAAGACACTTCTCCATACACCCCAAACATTGTCCTAAGAAATCGCAACTTTTACTTGTCCAGAGTTTTTGAAAATTATATCCCAGATAATTTAAATAAGTTCGGCGATAAATCTCTTTTATTTTCGGCTTCTGTAGTACAGGTCTTGTAAATAAAAACAGCGTGCGAATTTCTTCGTACGCTGTTTGCTTTGAGGTACCCAGCAGATTCGAACTGCTGTACACGGTTTTGCAGACCGCTACCTAGCCACTCGGTCAGGGTACCATGCTTTTGTGTTTGCGGGTGCAAAGGTAGAGTAATTTTTTGAACGGGCAAAATATTTGCTCTAAAAAATGGAGAAGGGACGTGATTTTTGCGCCGTATGAATGGAGTGGGCTTTTTATCTCGGTTACGACTTTCGGGGTTGTGGCTTTTTGCTTAATTTTGCAGGCTGAATTTTTCAATGTCAGTTACAGCAAGAATACGCGATACAAATGTTGAAGTTTATATGTTTCGGTAGCGGGAGTAGCGGCAACTGCTACTATTTAAATATGGATGGGTACGGCCTGCTCATTGACGAAGGCATTGGCGTGAGGACTTTCAAGAAGTACTTTCGCGAATACGGCTTGTCGTTTGGGCAGGTGAATGCCGTGCTCGTCACTCACGACCATGCTGACCATGTGAAAGCCGTGGGGGCGTTGGCGGCAGAGTTCCATTGGCCCGTCTATGCGTTGCAGGAAGTTTTTGCTGGAATGGAGCGCAACCGCTATTTGAAGAAGAAAGTGCCCGCAAATTTGGCCTGCGTTTTTGAGCTTGGCGCCACGTTGGAACTTGGCGGTTTCAAGGTGACGTCGTTTGCCGTGCCGCACGACAGTTCGGCCAATTGCGGTTATGCCATCGAGGCTGGTGACGTGAAGTTTTGCCTCATCACCGATGCCGGACACGTCAACGATGATATGCGTCGCTATTTGCGTGCTGCCCATTACGTGGTGATGGAATCCAATTACGACGCCGCGATGCTGGCGTGTGGGCCATATCCCAAAAGCCTGAAGAACCGTATTATGAGCGACCGAGGGCACATGGACAATGTGGATGCTGCTGCGTTTCTGGCGGACGAACTTTCGGCGGAGGCGCGCCACGTCTGGTTGTGCCACCTCAGTGAGGAAAACAACCGCCCCGAGCGGGCATTGGAGACCGTGACCTCGGCGCTAAAAGCCGTTGGCCGACTGACGGAAGACGATGCGCTGGTTGTGGAAGCGCTGCAACGCAGGCATCCGTCCCGGCTCTACGAACTTGAATAATACAGCAGACGACCGCTCCATTTGTGACGGTCGTCTGTTTTGTTTGTGTAATAAGGAAAATTCAGAAAGGAAGTCCCACGGCAAAGTGGAAGGCGAAATCGCGGGATAGTTTCGGGTGTAGGATAGGGTAGTGGCCGCTGCCGCTCTCCACAGCCGGGTTGATGGCCTTCATACCGCCGTCAAGGCGGATGATGAAGTAGTCCAAGTTGAGGCGGAGCCCCAGACCGTAGGCCACCGCGATTTGTTTGTAGAAACGGTTGAACTTGAAGAGTCCCCCCTCCTGGTCGGTATAGTTGCGCGTGTTCCAGATGTTGCCCGCGTCGATGAAGGCGGCGCCGTGGATTTTCCAGAACAAGTGGCTGCGGTATTCCACGCTGAGGTCGAGCTTCACGTTGCCCGTCTGGTTGATGTAGTCGATGTTGCCGTCGTTCCCCACATAGCTACCCGGGCCGAGTTCGCGCACACCCCAACCGCGCACGCTGTTTGCACCACCGGCAAAGTAGCGCTTCTCGTAGGGCAGGATGGTGGAGTTGCCGTAGGGGATGCCCACACCGACTGCGGCGTGGAGGGCAATGGAGTTGCGGTCGTCTATGACGAAACTCTTGGCATAGTCGAAGTCAATTTTGGCATATTGCGAATAGGCGATGTCAAAAAGGCTGTATTGCCCGTCGGTAGTGCGCTGCGCTTTGAACAAAGACGAGAGCCCGTAGAGCACGTTGCCCGCCGTCTCCACGTTGAAGCGGATTTGAAAACCGTTGGTGTGATATAGCCCGTTGCCCGTGACCGTCTTGAGCGAGTTGTAGGTGAAGCTGTAGCCCGTCTTCACGATGAAGAGGTCCTCGTAGGTGTAGCGCAGTACGGCATAGAGCGGGTCGTCGCTGTTGAGATATTCCTCGCGGAAGGTGTCCGAAATCCACGGCATGAAGACGTAGTTCATGCTCAGCAAGTCGAGGCGGTGCTGCCAGCCCGGGGCGAACGTCGGCGCCCAGCGATAAGTCCAGGCGGCTGTCAGTACGCGGCGGTGAAACTCGGGGCGGTTTTGCGAGTCGTACATGATGCTCACCTCCGACGTCCCCTTGATGGCCTGCTTCTTTTGCGATGAGACGAAGGGCACCATCAGTGTTGGAAACCGCAGACCCAGCTCCGCGCTATATTCGATGTAGTTCTGGTTGTTGTAGCCCTCCAGTCCCTTGATGGCCTCATAAGCGCCGCGCAACTTTAGTGAAAGACTTTCGGCGCCGCGGAAGGTGTTGCGGTTGGCAAACGTCAGCACCACGGCCGCACCGAGGTCGCCCGAGGTGTTTGTGCCCTCCACCTCCGCACTGATGTTGTTTGTCTTGTTGAGCTTCACGTTGATGTCGCAGTCAAGCAGCGTGCTGTCCTCACCCGCTTCGCGATAGCGGATGGTGGAATAGCTGATGGGGCTCAAACTGTTGATACTGCTGTAAGTGTCGCGCAAGTCCGTGGCGCGGTACAGGCTGTCGGGGCGGATATAATTGTGGTTGCTGTATACACGGCGGAAAATTTTGATTCTGTCGTTGTAGTACATATTCACCCCCTTGTAGGAAGTCGTGTCAGAAGGTTCGCCCGGCACGGTCTCCTCATAGATGTTGACGTCCCGCAGGCGGTAAGTGCGGTAAGCCCGTGCCGAGTCCACATTGTGTGGGCGTGCCATCCGCAGCGTGAGGTCCACACCATAATCTGCCACCGCCGTATCTGCCACAAACGTCACAAATTCCTTGTGGAAATTATAGTATCCCTTGTCGCGCAGCAGGTTGACAATGCGTGTGCGTTCCGCATTGAGGGCAGAAGCGTCGAGCGGCATACCCTTATACAGCTGCGAGTTGGACGAATCTGCCTCCACCAGAAGGCGCACCGTGTCGTTGTCGTATTCGTAGCGGATATTGCCCACATAGTAGCGCATCCCCGGGTGGATATTGTAGGTGAGATGCACCTTGTGTCCCCGTTGCAGCGTGTCTATGGTGACGCGCGAGTGGAGGTAGCCCTTGTTCTTCAGTGCGGCGTCGATGGCCTGAATGGAATAGTCGGTAAGCGATTCGTCATAGATGACCGGTGCCTCCCCGATGCGGCGGATGAAGCGGTTGAAGCGTTTGGTGCTGTCGTTGCCCTGCAGGCAGTAGATGCCCAGCGGCACCTTCAGCAGCTGGAACCAGCGGGCGTTGGGCTCCTGGCGCACCAGCAGGCGGTATTCGCCGAGCGAGAGGCGGCGGCTGTCGCTCTTCAGCTTGACCGACGCCAGCATTTTCTCGTCCTCAGGTATAAATCTTGCCGTCGAGCAAGCCGTCAGCCAAATAATGGCCGACGCAGCCACCACCTGCAAGAGCAAGATTCGGCAAGACGCGAATGCAAAGCGGAAATTATGTCCCATGACGCGGCAAAGGTACGATTTTTCCCCGACACCTCCCTTGTCCGCGGGCATTAATCAGCAGTCAAGCCGTCGCGGATTTCCCCTAGTCCTCTAAAACAAGAGGCTGGCGGCAGGCAAAAATCAATATGCCTATATCTATTTTGCGCTGAAAATTGTAACTTTGCGGGAGTTTTCGTATATCCCCAACAAGAAAATAAGATGTGGAGCAAAAATAAGTTGAAGTTCGTCCGCTCGCTGGCGCAGAAAAAATACCGCGATGCCGAAGGCGCATTTCTCGCCGAAGGCCCTAAGGCGGTGGGCGAATTGGCTGCCCGTTTCAACTGCCGTTTCCTCGTGGCGACCGCCGACTACCTGAGCGCCAACCCCCACATAAGGGCAGCCGAAGTGGACGAAGTGTCGCTCCGCGAACTGGCGCAAGCCTCGTGCCTCACCACGCCCCACGACGTGCTCGCCGTTTTCGACAAGCCCGTGGCGCCAGCCCCCTTCCAGCTTTCCACGACGCGCCTTTCGCTCGTCCTCGACGGCGTGCAGGACCCCGGCAATCTGGGCACCATCATCCGCCTGGCCGACTGGTTCGGCATCCCCGACGTCATTTGCTCCCGCGACAGTGCCGACGCCTTCGCCCCAAAAGTCGTGCAGGCCACGATGGGCGCCCTCGCCCGCGTCCAGGTAGTCTATGCCGACCTCCCTGCCTTGCTCAAGACCGTGCCGCGCGACTTCCCCGTCTACGGCACCTTTATGGAAGGCGACAACATCTACGCCGCGCCCCTTTCCCCCAACGGCCTGCTCGTCATGGGCAACGAAGGCAACGGCATATCGCCCGAAGTGGGCAGCCTGGTCAACCGCCGCATCCACATCCCCAGTTTCCCCCTCGGGCGCCCCACCGTCGAAAGTCTCAACGTCGCCGTCGCCACCGCCGTGGCGTGTGCCGAATTCAGAAGGCAAACCGCTGCCGCACCCCATACCTCCCTGTAAGCGTCTCTTATGTTTATGGAAAACCTCAATCACTATATAGCCCACTGCCTCTCCGCGTTGCCCGCGTGGACGGGTCCGCTGCTGGTAGCCGTCATGCTTGTGGCACTGCTGCTCATGTGGCGCTGGCGCTGGCGCGATTACCTCTTGCCCTACAGGCTCAGCCGCCAGCAAGCCAGACATGCCGCCGAGCCCCTTTCCGCGCCCGCGTTGTCAGCCTCCCCGTCCCCCTTCGCCGCACCCCAGCTCCGCGCCACCGTGGTCGTCACCGCCTGCAATCAGGCCGACGATCTGCGCCGCAACCTGCCGCACATCCTCAGCCAGAATTTCTCTCTCTTCGAAGTCGTGGTCGTAGACGAAGCCTCCACCGACGACACCCGCGCCCTCCTCGAATACCTCTCCAAGACCAATCCCCGGTTGCGCTACACCTTCGTGCCGCATACCGCCGCCAATGTCGACCGCCACAAGCTCGCCATCACCCTCGGCATCCGCGCCGCGCGCGCACCGTGGGTCGTGCTGACGTCCGCCGACTGCCAGCCAGCGGGGCAGGAATGGCTCCCAGCCATCGCGCGCCATTTCACAGCCGACGACACCTACGACTTCGTCCTCGGCTATGCCACCTATGCCGACGACGGCACCTCTGCCGCCCGCCGCCTCGTCTACGAGCGCCTCCGCCGCCAGCTCATGCGCTTCCGCGCCGCACAGGGCACCGCCCTCCCGTGGCAGCGGCGCAAGGACATCCCGCGAGGCCTCGCCTTCGGTGCCGACAGCGCCAACCTCGCCATCCGCAAGGCGTGGTTCATGGCGCAGGGCGGATATGCCGACAGCCTCACCGTCACCTGCGGCGAAGACGACCTCCTCCTGAGCGCCCTTGCCCGCCCGCGCCGCACCGCCGTCGTGCCCCTCGCTGCCGCCCGTGTCGTCCAGACCCTGCCGCCGCGCCCCGTGCGCGCCACCCTCCGCGTCATGCAGCGCGAAACCCTCTGCCACCTCAGCCCCCGCGGCCGCCGCTTCCTCTGGCGCGAAGGTCTCGCCAGCGCCTCGGGCACCCTCTTCGCCCTCGCCCTCCTGCTCTACCTCGCCCTCCGTGCCGCAGAGCTTCTCCATCATCCCGTCTGGCAGCCCGCCACCCTGCCTGCCGACGTCGCCGCCCTCCTCCTCCTCCTCGCCGTCGTCGTCCTGCCCGGCGCGCTGCTCAGCTGCAGCCTCACCACCCTGGGCGAGCGCCGCTTCAGCTTCCTCCGCCAGACGCTCTATGCCATGGCGCAGCCATGGCGTGGCCTCCTGCTCAAGCTGAAACGCCGTCGTCACCGCCACGACTATGTGCGGAAACTGCGTTAAGGGCTAAGCGAGAGAGAAGAAAAACGAGAGAAAACGCCTTCTCCCCCCCAAAAAACTAAATAACAAAATAATACACAACCCCTATGATGCATACGCGTGAAGAAAAACTCGAAGCCTTCGGCCGCCTCCTCGACGTGCTCGACGAGCTCAGGGAGAAATGCCCGTGGGACCGCAAGCAGACCAACGAGAGCCTCCGCCCCAACACCATCGAAGAAACCTACGAACTCTGCGACGCCATCCTCCGTGCCGACGACCGCCACATCTGCAAGGAGCTCGGCGACGTCCTGCTCCACGTCTGCTTCTACGCCAAAATCGGTGCCGAAAAGTCAGCCTTCGACATTGCCGACGTCTGCCACCAGCTTTGCGACAAACTCATCTACCGCCACCCCCACGTCTTCCCCCCAGCCGCAGGCGAAGCCCCTGCAGGCCAGTCCGCCGACCCCGTCACCACCGCCCGGCAAGTCAGCCAGCAGTGGGAGATGCTCAAGCAGCACGAGCCCGGCGGCAACACCTCCGTCCTCTCAGGCGTGCCCGCCGCCCTTCCCGCCCTCATCAAGGCCTACCGCGTCCAGGACAAGGCGCGCGGCGTAGGCTTCGACTGGACCGACCCCGCGCAGGTGTGGGACAAGGTCAAGGAAGAAATCAGCGAATTCGAAGCCGAAGTCGCCCGCGGCGACCAAGCCCGCGCAGCCGCCGAGTTTGGCGACGTCATGTTCTCCCTCGTCAATGCCGCCCGCCTCTTCAAGATAAACCCCGACAACGCCCTCGAGCAGACCACCCAGAAGTTCATCCGCCGCTTCAGCTACCTCGAAGCCCACACCCTCAAGCAGGGGCGCCAGCTCCGCGACATGACCCTCGCCCAGATGGACGCCCTCTGGGAAGAAGCCAAGCGCCTCGAGCGGGAAGGCAAACTCTGACACCTCACCCCACACGCACACACGGCGGGGGCACACAAAAACACACGCACGCCCAGTACTCCCCACAGCCTCCCCACCGTCCGCTCCTCCGTAAACAAACCGAAAATGTACCACCTTCTCGCCCTCCTCACCGTCTGCGTTTGGGGCACCACCTTCGTCTCCACCAAGGTCCTCCTCGCCCACGGTCTCACCCCCAGCGGCATCTTCCTCCTCCGCTTCGCCCTCGCCTATGCCGGCATGCTCGCCGTCACCCGCCGCCCGCGGCGCTGCGCGTCGTGGCGCGACGAAGCCCTCATGCTCCTCGCAGGCCTCACCGGCGGCAGCCTCTATTTCCTCACCGAGAACACTGCCCTCCGCTTCGCCCAGGCGGGCAACGTCTCCCTCCTCGTCAGCCTCGCCCCCGTCGCCACCGTACTCCTCGCCCTCCTCATGGGGCGCCGTCGTGGCGGCAGCAGTCGCCCGCCCCGTCGGCTGTGGGTCGGCATGGCCCTCTCGCTCGTCGGCGTCTCGCTCGTCGTCAGCGGCGAGCCCGTCGCCACCGCCACGCGCCCCCTTCTCGGCGGTGCCCTTGCCCTTGCCGGTGCCCTCCTCTGGGCAGTCTACCAGAACATCGCCCCGCCCCTTTCCCGCCGCTACGGCGTGCGCGTCCTCACGCGCAAAGTCTTCGGCTACGGCCTCCTCACCCTCCTTATCCTCCACCTCCTCGCCGCGCCCCTTCTCCCCGCCAGCGGCGGCGCCGCCCTCGCCAGCCAGTTCCGCACCGTCCTCGCCGAGCCCGCCGTCTGGGCCAACCTCCTCTTCCTCGGCATCGTCGCCTCCTGGCTGTGCTACCTCGTCTGGAACACCGTCGTCGAGCGCCTCGGCGCCGTCGTCTCTGCCAACTACATCTACCTCAACCCCCTCACCACCTGCCTCTTCTCCGCCCTCTTCCTCGGCGAGCGCTTCACCCCCGCCATGGCCCTCGGCGCCGTCGCCATACTCTCAGGCGTCTACATCGCCGTGGGGTGGAAGGCCGAAAATAGAGAGGGGCGCTAAGAGAACAAAGCGTGACTGCGCAGTGGAAAATTAGTAAAATCTGTCGAGTACCTTTCATCTTCTTCATTTTCATACTTTTCAAATCAGCTGCTCAAAACGCCGCTTATATTCCACAAAAAGCGTAACTTTGCAAACGGTGACCACGGCGGCCGCCCGATTTTCATCAAACATTGTATACGCATGAACAAACAGCAAATCACAGCCAACATTTTCAAGAAAAAATCTTTCTTGTGCGTGGGGCTGGACACGGATCTCAAAAAGATTCCGACACATCTGCTCGACGCGGAAGACCCCATCTTTGAATTCAACAAGGCTATCATCGACGCCACCGCGCCTTACTGCGTGGCCTATAAACCGAACCTGGCTTTCTATGAATGCTTCGGTCTCAAGGGCTGGCAGGCCTTCGAGAAAACGGTTTCTTATATTCGCACAAACTATCCCGACCAGTTCATCATTGCCGACGCCAAGCGTGGCGACATCGGAAACACGTCCGCCATGTATGCCCGTTCGTTCTTTGAGGAAATGGATGTGGACGCGCTGACTGTGGCACCCTATATGGGTGAAGACAGCGTGACGCCGTTCCTGAAGCACGCAGACAAGTGGGTTGTGCTTCTGGCGCTGACAAGCAATGCCGGGTCGCACGACTTCCAAATGACGGCTGACGCCTCGGGCAAGCGCCTTTTTGAGCGCGTGCTGGAAACATCGCAAAAATGGGCTGACAGCGAGCGGATGATGTATGTGGTGGGTGCCACGCAAGGCGCTCTATTTGAGGACGTGCGCAAGATTGTGCCCAACCATTTCCTACTGGTACCTGGTGTAGGTGCTCAGGGCGGTTCGTTAGCGGAGGTCTGCAAATATGGTATGACTAAGGACTGCGGGCTGTTGGTCAATTCGTCGCGTGGCATTATCTACGCTGACACGACTGAGAATTTTGCAGTTGTGGCTGGCGAAAAAGCCCGCGAACTGCAAGAGGAGATGGCACTGCAATTGGAAGCCTTTGCCAAATAAGTTTCTGCCCTATACATATAATAAATGCCTGCAAACACTTCTTTCTATGGAACGCTTGCAGGCATTTTCCGTTTGGGAATGATATACAAGTTGTCCCTGAATGGAAATATCACACGGATTCACTCAAATTTGATAGAGATGTCC
>JAUNOO010000124.1 GCA_030531095.1 Bacteroidales bacterium | reverse complement strand
CAGGACTAGTTTTTGATGGCTCTGGCCGTGCTTTCTGTAGCTTTTGTCAAAGACCCTTGCGGAACTCGGAGGGCGCAGTGCCATTTTCGTGTTGGCGGAAGAAGCGACCGAAGGCCGATTGGTCAGAGAAATTCATCAACTCGGCAATCTCTTTAAGGCTCAAATCGGGTCGTCGCAGGTATTGCTTAATTTTGCTCATGGTGATGATTTCAATCCATTTTAGAGCCGCTTGCCCCGACTGTCTGCGCACGACCACAGAAAAATAGCCTGGCGACAGATGTTGCTCGGCGGCATAAAAATTCACAGTTCGCTCTGTGTGGCAATGCCTGAAGACCGATGTGATGAAGCGGTTATAAATCTGAGCGTCCTTGCTTAAAGGCAAATCCTCTATGGGGACGCACTCAAAGTAGACCTCCATCAGTTCTATGCAGAGCACTTGAGCAAGTCGTCGGACAATGTCGCGCAAAATCTCAGCCTGCTCCTCGTTCGGGTTCTCCCGAACCAGCTCTTCGCGCTGACGGATGATGCACAGCAATTGATTCAGACGGGCATAGTGCGCCGCTGTGGCCATCACACACGAAACAGTTCGCACAGCCTGCCGCTTCCGGACAGAGACATTCGATAAGGATGAGAAAACAAAATCGATATTCTCCTCAAACATCTCTACATTCCAGTCCTCACTGCAGTTCAATACCCGAATGACAGTGAAGGGCACGTAGAGGATGAGCGCATGTTTGCCAATGCGATAGACCTTCTCGCCGATTGAGACCTCAGCCTCCCCCGCCGTGCAGATAATTGCCCCGAAGGTGTCCTGAGGCACGACGTATGCCCCTTCTACCAACGCTTTTCTGTCTGTGATGTTCATCATACGTTTGAAGATATAGTCCATTTCCGTCATGCAAAGAAACAAAATTGTAGGATATTATCCCTGTTTTGCTCCAGAAATTTATCAGAAAAACGGAAATGGTCCAATCTTGCACGAATTTGAACAAGTCCAGTTTTCTCTGTCAGCACTACCTTTGCAGCCGAAATCCAAACTAATTGTGGAAGAAAATGGAGAAAATAAAGGTACATGTGCTCCATACGGGCACGGTTACGGTAGACATCGCGTTGCCATTCAAGCAAAAGACCCTCAACCCCATAGCCTACACGGGCATTTTTCGGAGTGAGAAACATCAGGTCACGTTGCCCGTGTCCGCCTATCTGATTGAGCATCCCCAGGGGCTCGTCCTCGTGGACACCGGCTGGGGCCGGGAGATTCGCGACGCGCAAAAGACCTACCTCGGGGCGTTCCACTATAAAATAAACAAGGGCGTCCTGCCCGAAGGCGAGGCCATAGACGAGCAACTCCTGTCGATGGGCATACGCACTGCCGACCTGGACTATGTGGTGCTGACCCACTTGCATAGCGACCATGCCAGCGGCCTGAAACTCGTGGCAGACGCCAAGCACATCTTGACGAGCCGCGAGGAACTGGAGGGGGCGAACGCCGACAAGAAGCGCTACATCCACCACATGTGGGAAGGCGTGAACATCGAGACCTTCGATTTTGCCGATTCCGAGTTAGGTCCCCAGCACAAGGCCTACGACCTCTTCGGCGATGGGAGTATCGTTTTCGTTTGGGTGCCCGGTCATACCAAAGGACTGGTAACCACGTTGGTAATGCGCGAGGGCAAGTATTTAATGCTGACGAGCGACTGCGGCTATGCGCGTCGTTCGTGGGAGCAGATGATAATGCCCGGCGTATGCATCAACCGCCAGCAGCTGCACGACGCCTTACTTTGGGAAAAGCAAATGGCAGCTTCGCCCAACTGTATCGATGCGTTGGCAAATCATGATGCAGATGTCACCCCCACAGTGATTGAGGTATAATCACAAGGGAACTCTATATTTCTTAGCTTTGGTCAAGCAAAAATCACGGGTCTAAAACAAATTTGCCCTGCCGAAAGTTTCAGCACCCCAAATCGGAGTCTGAAAACAACGCCCCACAATTCGATAAATCCAGCGGCGACCACCTTTTTCTGTCCTCTCCTTTTCGTTTTCAGAGGAATTTCTGTGATTTTCTGAAGAAAAAGTCGATATTGTTTTGTGCATAGAACAAAAAATACCTATTTTTGTTCTGTCGATAGAACAAGAAGCCTATGGATAAGGAAATCATCAAGTCCGTTTTAGTGGACAACCAGAAAGAAATCCCGCAGCACAGAGTCGTGCCCCGACACTTCCATTTTGAAGAATTTGGCAACTATGTGTTTGTGGGCATCCGCCGTGCGGGTAAGTCCTATTTGCTCTACCAACGCATTCAGCAACTCCTCGCGGCGGGCATTGGATGGGACGAAATCCTCTATGTCAACTTCGAGGACGAGCGACTTGAGGGCATGGAGCGGGAGGACCTGAACCTCCTCTTGGAGACGCACATGGAAATGTATGGCAAACGCCCCATTCTTTTCCTCGACGAAGTGCAGAACATTGAGGGGTGGGAGAAATTTGCCCGCCGACTGGCGGATTCCAAATACAAAGTCTATATCACTGGCAGCAACGCCAAAATGTTGAGCTCTGAAATACAGACTACACTCGGAGGCCGCTACATCACTGTCAATGTCTACCCCTACGACTTTGAGGAATTCCTGACCGCCAACGGCATTGCACTCACACCCACCACGCTGTATGGCACGGAGAGCCGCGCCGAAGTGTTGCGCCGCTTTGACGACTACTTCCACTTCGGCGGATTTCCCGAAGGGGCGACGCTGCAGGCCAAGCGCGACTACCTTACTGCCGTCTATCAGAAAATTTATCTTGGCGACATCGCCAGTCGCCACAACGTGACCAATACGTTTGCCCTCCGCGTGCTCTTCAAAAAAATAGCCGAGAGCGTCAAACAGCCCGTTTCCTTCACCCGCCTTGCCAATATCCTGTCGTCCACGGGGGTGAAAGTCGGGAAAAATACGGTTATCAACTATGTGGAGTACGCCAAGGACGCCTGGCTCATCACGCCCGTCGGGAACATCGCGGGCAAGCTGGTGGAGAAGGAGACGACTCCGAAGTATTATTTTACCGACAACGGTATTCTCAACCTATTTCTCTTGGACGGCGAGACGTCGCTGCTCGAAAATCTTGTGGCGACCACACTGCTCCGCCGCTACGGCAGGGAGGACGCCGTATTCTTCTACAACCAGAACATAGAAGTGGACTTCTATGTGCCCGAAACGCAGACTGCCATTCAGGTGTGCTACGCCCTCTCCGACGTGACCACCGTGGAGCGCGAAACGAAAGCACTGGTCGCCCTCTGCAAGGTGTTGCCCTGCCAGAGGCTGCTGCTCATTACGCGTAACGAGGAACAGACGCTCCAGGTGGGCGACAAGCAGATAGAAGTGCTCCCCGTTTGGAAATGGCTTTTGGAAAAGTCCGAAACCTGAAATCTGCAACCCAATACAAATCCGCCCCTCGCGACCACACAGGTCTGAGGGGCGGAATTGTTTTCTGAAGAATTTCTGTGATTTTCGGAGGAAAATCGAATATTGTTCTGTGCGCAGAACAGGAAATAACATTTTTTGTTCTATGCGCAGAACAAAAACGGGAAATCTTAGCGTCAGCTTCATTACCACGCCGCGAGGTCGCTCTTCGCCTCGACTTGGTTCTCCACCTCGTCGTCGAGCGGCGAGAAGAAGTCCAGTCCCGTCATCGCCTCCACCTCGTCCACCGTCTTCACGTAGTGCGACATTTCGTGTTCGCCGTCCGTGTTGGGGTAGATGAAGCCGAGGGCGGCGGTGTCAGTCGGCTTGTCGCCCGTGCGGAGCACCACCTTGAAGAAAGCGTCGGGCACCGCCACTTCATGCTCGCCCACCGTGCGGAGGGGACGCGTCGTGAAGATGGGACCAGCCACGATGTAGACCGCACCGTACTTGTTGGCCCAGTCGCGGCACGCCTCCTCCAGATATTTCCAGTCCTTCTGGTTCAGTTCGCCGTTCTGCGGGCAGATGTTCGTCATGAGGAAGGCCTCGGTCTGCGCCTTATACGACCATTTGTTGTCGGCCGAGGGGCACATGTGTCCGCGCTGGTAGCCGCACTCGCTCTCGCGGATGTCGCTGTATGCCGCGCGCGGTTCGGGCACGTCCGTGTCCTCCATGAACTTGCGGCCGTTGCGGTTGTATTCGCCGTCGGTGTGTGCGCGTGTCAGCACCCAGCCCACCCAGTTTGGCGTCCGCGTCTCGCAATTGTAGGACGCGGTGTAGGCAGAGCGTTGCAGCAGTTGGTGGGGCACGGTCTTGTCCGACAGTTTCGCCGCTGTCGTGTCCGACGGTACGGGTATCTCATAGCTGGTCCCCTGCGTCGTCGCGGTGTCGGCCGTCGTGATTGTTTGGGCCTGTGCCGTCTCAGTGGCTCCCGTTTCGCCCGGCTTCAGCCAGTTGGCAATGAGGGCGATGAGGAGGACGGCGAGTATCGCCACTTTCTTAATCATGCTTCTGTCTTTTCTTGTCATAGGTGTTTGAGATGTTTTGCTGTTGTCCCTGCATAATGGGGCGCGCTAAATGCGGACGCCGACGAAGAAACGGGCGCGCCATTTCACGTTGCCCAGACGGAACAACTCGTTGTCGCCGATGCTGAAGGCGTTGACCACGGTGTTGAACCCTGCGAAGTAGCGGCCGAAGTGTTTCATGGCGGCAATGCGCCCAACGACTATCGCGTTGGGGAAGCGGTAGGGCATTTTGGCGCGTTCGCCGTCGATGGTTATGCGGCTGCGCGTCGCCACCACCAGTTCGGGCAGGGTGGAGAGATGGAGCAACCAGCCCTTGCGCAGCACGAAGTTGTAGGCGTAGCCCACGCCGAGGCCCAGATAGGCCAGACTGAGGCGCTGGACGGGATTGCCCAGCGCTTCGCTGTGGCTCACCCTGATGTTGCCGGCGATGACCGACGTGCCGAGCATCCAACTGCCGCAACTCTTCTTCTGCATCCACGACTGGCTGAACGCGGCAGGGTACGAAAAGCGGCGGCCTGAGAAGACGTAGTAGGCATTGACCGTGAGCAGATTCAGCCGCACCAGTCCCGTGGGCATTTCCACAGTCCCCGCGTCGGTAGTGACACTTCCGCTGAACGTGTTGGCCGACTGGAAAATCACGTCTGCGCCGAGTCGGTTGCCGTAGGCGTTGATGTTGAGCTCGTAGTCCTTGTTCTTGCCCGCCAGTTTGGCCGGGTTCACCGCCAGACCCGCCGTCACGCCACGGTAGCTCGCGCTGAAGCTCACGGTGTATTTGTTCTGCGCCTCGAGGGTAGAGGTGTAATCGCCCGAAGCGTTGCTGCCCTCCACGTTGAACACCGAACCCGAGCCGTTGAAACTCACCCGCAGTCGCAGACCTTTCGGCGCGCGAGCCATATAAGCCGTGTCGTGCCGCGCCTGACTGTCGCGGCGGTCGAGCACACTGTCCATATGCTGTCGCACGCGCCATACGCGCCGCCCTGCGCCGCGCTCCACGTCCGAACCAGCCGCCTGCCGAATCGTATCGTTGGCATTCATCGTCACGACAGCCGTATCGCCCGCCGTTGTCCATGCCCCACCCTGCGCCCCGCCTCCAGCAGGGTCGCACAGCGCAGTCAGTAGGCTCAACATCAGGGTAAGGCTCATCAATGTGCTAACGGATTTCTCTCTTTTTTTTGAACCCTACAAAATTAGCGATAAATCTTATGGAGAACAAACTAAAGCGCGAAATGTTATTGCCCACAAGTCAGTCTGCACCGCCGCAGAAGCCCCGCCGCCTCAGCCCAAACCCTCTTTTAATGGTTCGGAATGGTGCCCCCCTTTCGGACTATCAAAAATTAGTCCTGAGCTTTTGAGAATTAGTCCTGAGCTTTTT
>JAUNOO010000123.1:5529-5867 GCA_030531095.1 Bacteroidales bacterium | reverse complement strand
AGCCCGGGGTGGAACCCCGGGTTTCGTTATGGCGATTCAAATACTATCGCTCCCCACAGGCTGGGGGGAGCTGTCGCGAGCGAAGCTCGTGACTGAGGGGGGGACAAACCGACTCCGCAATGAAATACCTCAGTTATAAATGTGCCCCCTCACTCACTCGCTCGCGCGAGTGCCAGCTCCCCCAAGTTGGGGGAGCGAATGTCTATCAATGGCGCACGGTAAACCTGGGGTTGACACCCCAGGCTGAGTAAAATCACTCTTACAGAGTGATGCCCGTTAGGTAAAGCGAAGACAGACACACAGCTACAAATTCCAAATGTCCCCAGTCTGTGTAAAAC
>JAUNOO010000123.1:0-5429 GCA_030531095.1 Bacteroidales bacterium | reverse complement strand
CACTCTTACAGAGTGATGCCCGTTAGGTAAACCGAAGACAGACACACAGCTACAAATTCCAAATGTCCCCAGGCTGTGTAAAACCACTCTTACAGAGTGATGCCCGTTAGGTAAACCGAAGACAGACACACAGCTACAATGTTCTACCACACAGAGGGTGGCAAACTTATGAAATAAGAAACAGACCCGACCGGGGTGTCCGAGTCGGGTCTGTGCTTATTATAATATGTACGCGCGCGAGGCGGTGTGCCTTAACAGGCAATCTGCGGGGTTGCACAAAAACTGGCGTCTTGACACACACTCCTTATGCCAAAGACAAACGCTTGCGGCGTTCGCGGCGGAGGCGGCGCAGACGCTGGCGGCGGTTGAGTCCGTTGACCAACTGCGTGCCGACGGTGGGCCAGAGGGGCAGTTTCTTGACGCGGTGGCGCACGCCGGGGATGTCCCACAGCAGCATGAGGAGGGCGAAGAAGATGGCGGCATAGAGCGTCCAGCCGTAGAGGGTCTTCACGCTCTGCGCCATTACGCCCTGCACGAAGTTTTCCATGAAGCCGCCCATATCGAAGGGGGCGGCGGTGAAGGCGACTTCGTTGACGGCTCCGCCGTAGCGCGCCATGCCGTCGGCGATGTAGTACTTGAGGCCGTAGGCGTAGAACGCGCCGCCGATGACGCCGCCGATGAACATGTGCAGCACGTTGAAGACGGAGAGGCCCTGGAAGAAGTGCTGGAACGACATGATGGCAGAAAGGCTCCACATGAAGGCGATGGACAGCACGGCGTAGGCGAAACCGCGGAACACGATGGGGAGGCGCATCTGCTCGATGTTAATGTTGGAATCGACAAGGAAGTAGAGGCTGCCGGCATAGAGCACAAAGACTATCAGCCCGATGGCTATGAGGCGGTAGGGGCTCCAGCGCATGAGTTTTATCCACACCAGACTGAAAAGACAGCCCGCGAGGATGCCGATGAGCGACCAGAGGCTGAGGATTTCGGAGGTGAGGTCTTCGTAGCCCATGACCATGCCGAAGAAGACTGCCTCGAGGGCGTGTTCGGAAGCGAAGAGGGCTTCGACCACGCCGATGAGCAGGATGACGGGCAGGGCATAGCGGTAGCGCCACATGGCGGGCTCGTAGTAGGGCTGGTCGATGGTGAGCATACGGTGGAGCGCCACGGCGAAGTTGATAATCGACGTGCCGGTGAGCAAGCGCACGGTGGGCGAGTTCCACCAGTCGAGCCAGTCGCCGTAGTTGAAGATGTATGCCACCTGGAGGGCGAAGAGCCCCCAGAGGAGCGCGCCGAACCAGTCGATGCCGCGCAGGGGAACAATCTTGGGCATGGCGTGGAAGGGCTTGCAGAGGAGGGTCTGGATGAGCAACACGATGAGCATGAGCCCCATGATGAACCAGTGCATCAGCGTCCAGTGGTAGTGGAAGGCGAAGGCGGCGGCAAAGAAGGCTGAGAGCTCCATGCTCACGAGGAGGATGATGTGGAGCAGGGGGAAGAAGACGCCCATGTCGCGCTTAGGTGTCATCCACAACTGGATGTTGGAGAGGTTCTCGAACGTGCCCTGAATTTTGGCGATGCCGCAGATGAAGCATATCACCCAGAGGGCGGGCTGGGGCAGGTTGAAGAGGGTGAGAAAATTGCCCACCAATATGGTGAGAGCGGCTGCCATGAGCAGGGTCTTGTTGCTGAAGCGGAACTTCAT
The DNA here is from genome assembly GCA_030531095.1 of Bacteroidales bacterium. GTDB lineage: Bacteria > Bacteroidota > Bacteroidia > Bacteroidales > Bacteroidaceae > Alloprevotella. The sequence continues at coordinate 3,721 of JAUNOO010000123.1, read as the reverse complement.
GCGGAAGAGCACGGGAAAATAGAGCGCCATGCCACCCAGCGTGGCGTAGAGGCACATCTGGACGTCCTCGCGCATCACGGCATACTCGCCCACCCGCTCACTCAACGCGCCGAGGTAGACACCATTGGTGAGCTGGAAACAGACAGCCTGGAAGACGTATATCCACGGGCGCACCGCCTCGGGCACGAAGCGCCGGAACATCGGCATCGAGAACTCCGTGGGCGGCCCACCGTGACTTTTTTCGGATTCTTGCATGTTACTTGTTTGGAGTTTGAGAAGTTATGCGCGAAGGATTCAATATGCCACTTCGCACTCCACGTTGAGACCGGCGCGCAACTGCTTGATTTCCGCCTGGTCCTTCAGACGGATGCGGACGGGGACGCGCTGCTCGACCTTGACGAAGTTGCCGGTGGCGTTGTCCTGCGGGATGAGGGAGTAGGCCGAGCCGGTGGCTTCGCTGATGCGCTCCACGGTGCCCTCAAATGTGACGTCGGGAAGGGCATCAGCGGTGACCTTCACCTTAGAACCGACGGCGATGTGCTGCAACTGGGTTTCGCGATAGTTGGCGACTACCCAAAGGTCGGAATCGTCCACGATGCTCACCATCGTCTGACCGGGCTGTACGAGCTGGCCCACGTGGATGTCCTTCTTGCCGACTACGCCGTCGGCAGTGGCGATGATGACGGTGTAGGACAGGTTGAGGCGGGCGAGGTCGACCTCAGCGCGTGCCAACTCGACGGCGGCTTCGGTCTGCGTGAGGCGGTGTCCCTGCTCGGCTTTCACGGAAGCGAGCGAACTGCGCTGGCGCTGTGCCTGCTCGTAGCGGGCTTGGGCGGCGAGGTAGGCGGTATGGATGGCGTCGTACTGCTGCGGCGTGACGGCGTCTTCCTTCACCAACTTGGCGTAGCGCTCGTCTTCGCGGCGGGCGTTCTCGAGCTGCACGCGGGCTTCCTCGATGCTGGCTTCGCTCACGCCCACGTTGGTCTGGGCGGTGGCTACGCCTGTGCTCGACACGCGGCCGCCGGCAGTGGCGTTGGCAAGGTCGGCTTCTGCCTGAGCGAGGCGCAGACGGAACTCGGCGTCCTCAATGATGACGAGGGTATCGCCCTTGTGGACGGTCTGGTAGTCGTCGAAACGGATTTCTTTGATGAAGCCCTGCACGCGGGTGTTGACGGGGGTGATGTGCTGGCGCACGGTGGCGTTGTCGGTAAACTCCACGTCGCCGAAGTGGGCGAAATGGTCGAGCACGAAGTACGCGCCAATGAGCAGGAGCACAACGATGATGGTGTTGTAGATGATTCGGAGGGTTCGCTTATTCTTCATTTTCTTATGGTCTTTGTTTGGATTTCGGGAATGGGTTTGTTAAAGTTGGCCTGCGGCATACTTGAGGGCGTAGTAGCTATACACAAGATTGATGCGGGCGTTCGCCAATGCCAATTCGGCGTCGAGTTTCATGCTTGCGGCGTCGGTGAGGTCAGTGACGAGGGCGAGACCGTTGGTGTATCGGTTGCTGATGACGTCGTAGTTCTGCTGAGCCAACTCGACGCTCTTGCGCTGCGTGCGCAATTCGGACTGCGCCGTGAGGTAGCTGACGTAGGCCTGCTGGACGGCATCGTCGACGGCACGACGGGCGGCTTCGAGATTGGCTGTGGCGGTCTGGGTGGCGAGCTTGGCCTGACGCACCTTGCGGTTGTTCTTGAAGAGGGAGGAGAAATTGTAGCTGATGCCCACGCCGACGTACCAATAGTTGAAGTTGTTGTTGAGCGCGGGGATTTCGATGGTGACAGGTCCCACGAGGTAGTCTTCTGCAAAGAGGGAAACCTTGGGCAGGAGGGCAGAGCGTTCGAGCTTTTCCTGCGTGCGGCTCATCTCGACGGCAAGCTGCCCTTTCTGGAGGGAGACGTGCTGGTTGCCGGCGCGCTCTTGCCAAACGTCTTCGCCGCCAAGCGTCTGGAGCGCCTCATCGTCGAAGGCAGAAGAGGGCAGGAGGTTGACGGTGGTGTCGGTGCCGAGGGCAGTAGCCAACTGGTGGCTGAGGATGCGCAGGCGGTCGTCGGTCTGTGTCTGGCCGAGGAGCATCTGCTCGTGCTGAAGTTCGTAGCGCGTCACGTCGTTGCGCAGCGCCACGCCCTGTTCGCGGCGGTTCTTCATCTGGGCGATGAGGTCTTCGGCGAGTTTGGCGTTGGAGTCGTAGACGAGGCTCTGGTTCTGCAGATTGTGGAGCTGCAAATAGAGGCCGACGAGGAGGAAGCGCACTTGCTCTTTCTGCTCGCGGGCGGAGAGGCGCGCCATGTCGGCGCTCTGTTCGGCAAGACGGATGCCTGCGTCGATGGCGCCGCCGGCATAGACCACCTGGCTGGCCTTGAGGGCAAAGTTGTTGCCATAATGGGGGATGTCAACGCCCATGCCGTTGCTGAAATCGCGGTCCCATACGCGGCCGTTGCCATTGTAGGAGAAGGAGGCCTGCCCCGAAATTTCGGGCAAGCGGTCGGTCTTTGCCGACTGGATGGCGGCATCGGCTTCGGTCACGGCTGCGCGGCAGCTCTGGAGGGTGGCGTTGTGGGCTTCGGCGGTGCGGAAAAGGTCGTTCACGCCGCGCTCCACGGCTTCGTGCTGAGCCATGAGCAGGGCGGGCGCCAAAGCCCCAGCCACGACGAGTGCCGCGGCCTTGTTTTTCAAAAATGTAGTGTTTCGCATTATTTGAACTTTAGTTTTCGGTGTTTTGAATCGGGAGAAAGGGTTGAACAGAAAGCACTCGCCACACCTGAATGCGGTTGGCGCAGCAGCTTCTGTGGTGTCAGCGGAACGGGGGTATTTAGCCCACCCTACCCCACGCCATTGGGACGCAGGACAAGTTGTGACACTCGAGAAATAAAAAATCAGGAACTATATCTGGGCACAAGCTCCCCAATTATGAAATTTGTGCTCCTTGTTCAATGCTTTTACAGTAAACGTGTAGTGCTTAAAAGACATTTATTTTTTCAGTCCGCCTTCTTAAGCCCTGGGATTGCAACGGCAAAGAGTCGAACGCCAATACTAATCGGGACGGCGCGACCTCTCAGGCTTGAAAGCTGGTGCAAAGTTACGAAATTTATGGGATATAACGTAGCATCCGCAATGGCTTTTTTAACAAAACCGTCACACCCGCCCGCATTAGCTTCACATCTCGTCACATTTGACTGGCTTGGATACTGCTCTTTCGTTACCCAAAATCGTATAAAGGAAAACACATAGAAGGGTATTTGGCAATTATAAAAAAACTGATTTTTGAGAGATGACGTCAGGAGAAATGAAGTCAACTAATACATACATTACAGAAAAAATAGCACTAAGCAATATACTTAACCACATAAGTTTAGCCTCACGTCTTTGTTTGCGTAGGAATAGTGTGTCACTACTCCATATTCCTCCTGCCCATGCAATCCTATTGCCAAATAAAAATAAAAAAACAGTAAACAGGTAACAAGGGATCCAATTTATAAAATAATTTATAAAGATAGAATCCACCTCACTGATAACACTGATAAAACATAACCCAAGCGACATGCTTACTGATAAAAGAAATAATCCCAATACAGGCCATGACATATGTCTAAGATTAATCATTGGAGAAATAATTCCCCAATTAAGGCTTTTTCTTACTGACACAGGAATATACTCTTTGTCAAATACCTAAATTCCGCAGCACTTCAGTTTAACAATCTTTATAAGTTTCTGAGCA
>JAUNOO010000122.1 GCA_030531095.1 Bacteroidales bacterium | reverse complement strand
GAGGGCAAGACGGCAAAATTAGTCCGCATGACTATTAGTTGCGGATTTTAGGAATTTTATAAATACATTGAGCAATGAACGAGTTGAAGATAAAGGACATTCTCGGTACGAGCATTACGCTGCGGGCACGGGTGAGGAATATAGCCTCGCAAGTGACAGACGATATGGTGCTTGACTTTACGGGTGTGAATTTCACGTCTCGTTCAGCGATGGACGAGTTCTGCAATATCCTCGAAGCACACCCCGCAGTGAAGGTTACAAATATGCAGGATTTTGTTTCCAATATGTTCGACGTCGTATGGACAGGCCGTAAGAAGGTGCGCGTACGGGACGAGAAGGCAGAAGGTGAGACAATTACCTGCAACACTATGGAGGAACTTGCCAAATTTCTGTTGGCATAGTTGAATAAAGGGGAGTGGGAACCACGGATTGTGGCGACCCACTCTCATTGTTTTACTTCCACCTCCACCTCTTGAGGACGAGCCGGCCAGCGCGGGCCAGGCGCGAGACGACGGCAGGGCGGTGGAGTTTTCCGCCGACGATGATGAGTACGACGGCGGCGAGGATGGCGAGGATGCCGAGCGAAAGGCGCGGCGTGAGTGCTTCGCCGAATACCAGCGCACCGACGGCAACGGCCGTGACAGGTTCGAGCGCGCCCATGATGGCAGTCGGCGTTGAGCCGATTTGCTTGATGGCCATCGCCATGAAAACGAGAGAAATGACGGTGGGAACGAGGCCCAGCAATGCGGCGTAGAACCACTGGCGCCCCGACGTGAGCGGTTGGAGCGGTTGTCCCGACGCAAAGGCGAAGACAGTCACCGCAACCATGCAGACGAGAAGGGCATAGAACGTGAGTTTGAGGCTCGACATGACGATGCGCGAGCGGTTGACCACGATGATGTAGAGCGCATAAGTGAGGGCAGAGACCATGACGAGAATGACGCCGACGGTTGAGAGCGGTTCGCCGCCGTCGCCCTCATAGAGCAGCGCGATGCCCGCCACGGTGAGCACGATGGAAAGCACAGCCGGCAGCGTGAGCCGTTCGTGGAAGAAGATGGCCATGATGATGGCGACCATGACGGGATAGGCAAAGACCAGCGTGGCGGCGATGCCGGCAGCCATGTGGTGGAAGCTGAGAAAGTAAGTAATAGACGAAGCTGCAAAGAGCAGACCCAGCGCGGCGAGGACAATAGCCTCGTGGCGCGAAATGCGGAAACTGATGCGTCGCCACAACAGGATGGCGGCAAGCATGAGCGCCCCGAGGGCGAAGCGGTAGAAGAGGACGGAGTAGGTCTGCAAGCCGTCCTGATAGAGAAAGAGCGCGCAGAGCGGGTTAAGCCCGTAGCTGATGGCGGCGATGCAACCGTAGATGCCGCCCTTGAGTTTCGAATCCATAGGCTGAGGAGAATGTAGCGCTTGGAGCGGATAAGTGTTTAGGCATTGTGACCAGTCCGTTTTCCGCATCCCCTGTTTCCCGCAGGAGCAGAAGGGCAGGGTGGGCGGTCGGGCTGTAGGCGGTGCAAAATTACACTTAAATTTCTTGACAACATCTGTCGCCCGCAATAATTGTGTGGCGAAAGGATATAAAACAGCGGTGGAGAATCCCCACTCTCTGCCATAATACCAACAAAAACACGAAAGTATGAAGTATTTGATTTTTGCCTTTGTGCTCCTGATTGGCGCTTGCAATGCGCCGACCCCGCAGACCTCTGCCCCGGCAGAAGCCGACGTGGCTCGCCTGTTTATTGAAAAGGGCAACTCCTTCCGCCAGCGTGGCATGAAAGACTCCGCTGTGGCGTACTACAACAGTGGGCTGGAAGTGTTGCTGGCAGAGAACGACTATGCCCGCATGGCCGCCCTCAACAACATCCTGTCCGAACTCTATTGTGAGACGGAGCGTTACGACGAGTCGATAAGCTGCACCAACGAGGCGCGCCGCTGTGCGCAGTTGGCTGGCGACTCCGTGGCGTACTATACGGCGGTCGCCAACGAAGGGGTAGTCTACTGCCGTCTGGGTGAGCACGACCGTGCAGCGAGAGTGCTCGAACAGGCCTATCTCCACGCGGCGCAGTTGGGGAGTACGTCTCTGAAGCTGAAAATCATAAATCATCTCCTCGTCGCCCTCAATAAGGTAGGCGCCGACGCGTCGCTCGATTATTTTATGGCGCAGGCAGAAGAACTGGCAAAGGCATTGCCGCCCCACGACGTCGTGGCAATGGGCATTGCCGAGGCACGGATAAACGTCAACTATGCGCGCGGCAATTACAAGGAGGCACTCGCCGAGGTCCAGTTGCTCAAGGCGGAGGGAAAGCGGCTGGTGATGCCGCCCTACAAGCTGTTGCGCGTAGAGGCAGCCTGCCAGGCAGCGCTGGGCAACCCCACGTCCGCCTATTCGATTGAACGCGAAGCGGCAAGGATGGAAAGCGATGACGTGATGAAGGTATTCGCCGATTACGGCAGGCGCTTCCAGGCGAAGAACGAGGAGTTGGAAGCCAAGACCCAGGAAGCCGAACAGAACAAACTCTACTTGCGTTGCGCCATCGCCGCCGCAGTATTGCTGCTGGTGCTGGCAGTGGTGGTCGTAGTGGTGCTGAGAAATCGCTCACACCGCAAGATGCAGGCACTGCAGAGCAAGTTGGACAAGGCGCAGAAACAGATTGAAAGCGTAGACACTGAGCGCGGCCGACTCGCCCACGAGTTGCACGACGGCGTCTGCAACGACCTCCTCGGACTGGGGCTCAACATTCGCGGCAAGCAGGTGGCAGACGACGCCCTGCTGCACCAAGTGGAAGAAGTGCGTGCCTCGGTACGAATGATTTCGCATCGCCTGATGCCGCCCACGTTCAATTATGCCCCGCTCAACGAACTTCTGGAGGACTGCATCGGTCGTATCGTCAAGCCCGACACGCTGACCATCAGCTACAGCCCGAGCGGCGACTGCTGGACCCGCATTCCGCACACCACTGCCTATGAGCTGAGCCGCATTGCCTATGAAGCCCTGAGCGAGAGCATACGCCGCGCCACCGCCACGTCGGTGGAGGTCAGCGCCGTCCTTGACGCCGCCACCGTGACGCTCCGCGTGACCGACAACGGTCGCTGTCCCGCCGCCCCCGGCGCCGAGAGCGACAGCGAGGCACTGAAGTCGATGCGCGACCGCGCCGGACGTATCGGGGCAACGCTGAGTTGGCAGCAGGGCGAACAGGGCACCACGCTGGAAGTGACGGCAAAGGCCGACGCGCTCCCCGAGCCTGAAGCAGAAGGTTAAAGTTGTAGCCCTTCTTTTCCCGACGCGGTCCAACGCCGCCACCGTCAATGCCTTTGTGAAGTGACGCGCGCCGCACCCGAATCCGAAACTGATTGTTTATAATACGCTTCCGCCCGCAAGCACCCTCCACCCGAGGCGCTTGCGGGCGGAATTCTTTCAGAGCGCCAGACAGAGCGGGGCAGATAAGTTTCGTGCCGCCGCGCGGCGTTTTTCACATTCCTCCGCCACCCCTTTCGGCGCGGTTTTTCGGGGGCGGAACGGCCAAAAAATCCAGCAGAACGGCTTGAAATTTCCGTGAAAAGGCATATTTTAGAGGCAAAATCAAAGTTTTGGAAAAATTTTTATGAATTTGTTTGGTCGTTTAAAAAGGAAAGTCGTATATTTGCCTCAGACTATTGAAAATAGTTCCCCAAAAGAGTACTTCTATTTTATTGTACAGAGCTTGGAGTAATCATTCATCCAGAATCCTAACCCCATACCGATGTGGCAAATCCACCGGATTGAAATGTTTTGTCAAGAGCCCGGCAGGCGGACAGCCTGAGGTGCCGCATTGTGCAAAATCCAGCAAAAGTTTTGTATATCATAAACGGAAAAATTCTGAAGTAAAAGAGAGTAAAAGTATCTGTTCCTCGGAGTGTCGTGAGACAGAAGAAGAGGAACCCTAGTGGGGGAGAGTGTGCCTTTTTTGTCTCTCGGCACACTCTCTTTCTTTTTGCCCTTTTGCGAACAGTTGTGCTGTCCGAATCCCAATTTCATACTTGCAAAATGTCACTTTTCGGGTGGAATTTACCCGAAATTCCACTGAAAATACTTACAAAAACAATGTTTATCCGTATTCTTTGTGTCAAAATGAAAGCGCGTTACGAGCTCTCGGACTATTTTCCAGTGCTTTTTAATATCCCCACCAGAGTTCTTTAAAATTAGTCCTGAGCTTTTAGGAAAAAACCTCAGGACTAATTCTCAAAAGCTCAGGACTATTTTTTGATAGCTCGCCGAAGGCAGGCGCGGATTAGTTGAAGAAAAGCGTGGGCTTGCTGAATTTATTTGGAAATGAGGGACAAAAGGTGTTATCTTTGGGGTATCGCCCTCGGTTTCAGGGTTATGGTCTATGATTTTAGCAGGATGAACAGCAGTAGGCGTTGTGGCAATGCCAGAGCGCGGGCTGATGAAATATGTCTCTAACCATAAAAACCAGTGAAGCAATGAAAAAGAATGTGTTGACAATTGTTCTGGTGCTTTTTTCCGCATCAGTTTGTGCCCAGGGCTTCCAGGGCGGAGGCGATCAGGGGGACGGAAACTCAAGTTCAAGCTATGCCATAGGGAGCACGAGCTCGACGGGCTACTCGCAGACGGCGGGGACGAACAGCGCGTCGGGTCAGACCTATACTTCTACGGGCTCTGACGAGAACGCTGTGCAGGTGACGGGCGGTACTTTCACCATGACCGACTGCACAGTGACCAAAACCGGAGACTACAGCGAGAGCAGCGACAACACCAGTTTCTACGGTGTGAACTCTGCAATATATGTGGGCAGTACGAGCAGCACGACGACGCTGACCATGAGCGGCGGCACGATTACCACCAATGCGAAGGGGGCAAATGCCGCCTTTGCCTACGGATATGGGGTGCTGAACATCAGCGACGTGACGATTAGGAACACCGAAAGCCTGTCACGCGGTGTGCATGCCACCGGTGGCGGCACCATCGTGGGGTCGAATCTCGACATCGTTACCGAAGGCAGCAACAGTTCTGTGGTAGCCACAGACAGAGGCGGCGGCACGGTGTCGGTAGACGGCGGTTCGTACGTGACCACCGGGACAGACTGCGCCATACTTTATTCTACGGGCACGGTGTCGGCGAGCAATGCCACCGGCAGTTCGTCGCAGGGCGAAGTCGGCGTGATTGAGGGCGACAATTCCATTACCATCACCAACTGCACGTTCTCTTCTGGTTCTTCCGAAAGAGGACTGATGATATTGCAGAGCGGTTCGGGCGACTCGGAGGGCTATGACGGAAGCATCACCGTCACCAACAGCACGATTACGCTGACGAACAGCAGTGCGCCGCTGTGCGAAATTCCGACAAGCATGACCGGCACGCTGACCCTCGACGGGGTGACGCTGACAGTGCCGAGCGGCGTGCTCATGTATGTGGACTACAATACGCGATGGGACACCTACGGCGGAACGGGCTACCTCATCCTGAAGAACGGAACCTACTCTGGCGACGTCAACGCCGATGCTTATGGCACGGTGAACGTCACGGTGGAGAGCACCGCCACGTGGTATGGCGCGCTCGACGCCACCAATGAGGCCAAGGCGGCGACAGCAACGGTCAGCGGCGTGTGGATTCTGGACGACGATGCTTATGTGGATGAACTTGTGATAAATAGCGGTGCGACGGTCTATACTAATGGCCACACGCTTACTTATAGTTCGATGACCAACAACGGTACGCTGAACACGACCTCGAGTGGGCTTACCGGCATTTCGGACATCACGCTTGGAACAGCTGAAGAGGCAGAAGAAGTGTATGACCTGCAGGGGCATAGGCTGAACTTGCGGTCGAGCGATTTGTCGAATCTGGCGCCGGGTCTGTACGTCATAAACCTAAATTCCGCAGCACTTCAGTTTAATAATCTTTATAAGTTTCTGAGCAACAAAAAGTTGCTCAGGGTTTTGCCATGTCAGA
>JAUNOO010000121.1 GCA_030531095.1 Bacteroidales bacterium | reverse complement strand
TTAAATTTGCTCAGGACTTTTTTGGAAAGGGAAAAACATATCTTTTTCCTCGTGCTAATTATCGGCACATATATGGACTATGCACACGAATTTTATGTGGACATCTCTATCTAATTTGAGTGAATCCGTGTGATATTTCCATTCAGCGACAACTTGTATGTCGTTCCCTCGATTCTTTGATTGCTCTGGTCGAAGTTTTTGGGGCTGTCGAGGTTCCTTTTTCGGCGCTGTCCCGACTGCCCCGTCCTTGCCAATGCAGAAAGCAATCACTAAGGTTGTGGCTTTCGGATATTTTTGCTACTTTTGCCCTTCGATGGGCAGTGAGTCGCGGCTGCGAAGGCAAGCCAGCGACTTTTTCGTATCCGTTGCGGGATTAGGCGGGAACGCCCTGCCGCCAGAAAGGAGGATGTTCGGAGAATACTGAAATTTTCCTTTCGATCCTGCAATATTTCAAAATTCGTCCGTTAGCTAAATAGGCAACAGTCTGACTGCGCGGCAGTTGGACAACCGAAAAACAGGAGCCGACGGCGCGCTAAACGTGTGGCAGTGCATCGTGGACGCCGCGTTTTAAGCGGTGCGCCAGAACATGCCGGGCGGAATTCTGAATCTGTCCTACCCTAAAAACGAAAAATAATACTCACATATCTACAATGCAGGCATTACATATCATTGATATCCGCAGTTGCTGGAAGCTCGTAAAGCGCCACCTGAAATTTTTCATCGTGGTCGAAATTATCGTGGGCATTATCGCCTTAATCTATGGGTTCAGCATACCCCGTACCTACCAGTCTACGGTGAAGCTCGCTCCCGAGACCGTCAACAACGAATTTGGCGGAAGCCTCAGTTCGCTCTCCTCGATGATTGGCATGAAGCTGGGTAGCATGTCGTCCGACGACGCCATCAATCCCGAACTTTACCCCGACGTCAAGTCGTCGCCCGACTTTCTGCTCGGGCTCTACGACATTCAGGTGACGACTGCCGACGGTAGCGTCACGACCGACTACAAGACTTACCTCCGCGAGCACTGTAAGGCGCCGTGGTGGGACGCTCTGCGCGCAAAGATTTTCCCGCCCAAGGACAACCGGATGGTCAGCAGCAACTCTGCCACCGATTCGCTCAAGGTCATCCGAATGTCGCGCCGCGAATACATGATGCTCCGCGGCGTTGACCTCTCCATCTCGTGCGACGTGGACAAGAAGACCGACGTCATCACCATCTCCGCCATCGACCAAGACCCGCTCGTGGCAGCCATCCTCGTGGACTCCGTCAGCGCCCGCCTGCAGGAATTCATCACCCTCTACCGCACACAGAAGGCTCGCAACGACCTGGAGTATTTTGCCAAGTGCTACGCCGATGCCGACAAGGCCTACCAGCGCGCCGCCGAAGCCTATGCCGCCTACGCCGACGCGCATCAGGAAATCAGCCTGGAGTCGTACCAGGTGAAGCGCGACAACCTCGAAAACGAAATGCAGCTCGCCTTCAACGTGAAGTCTGAGTACGCCACAAAATACGAACTGGCGAAGGCCAAAGTGATGGAGCGCACGCCCGTCTACACCGTCGTGCAGGCCGCCATGGTACCCGTCAAGCACATTGCCCCGCGCCGCAGCATCATGCTGCTCATGGCGCTCGTCTTTGGCGCTCTGGGCGCATTCGTATGGTGCTACCGCAAAGACAACGTGAAAGTATTCCGCACAAACCTGCTCACCAACGACGCCGGCAAGGCGGACGCGACTGAAGCAAAGGCGGAAAGGAACGAAACCACTGACAACACCGAAAAAGACTGAGCCGCAGAGGATTGCAAGAGGGGAATGAGAAGCCTTTCGTCCATAGACAGCCGTAGCAGCCGCGTGCTCATCAACGTGGCAGGCTCTTTCGTCATCAAGGGCTGGGCAGGCGTGGTGCAGATTCTGCTCGTGCCGCTCGTGCTGGCGTGTTTGGGGCAATACACCAACGGCATCTGGATGGCCATCAGCTCCATCCTGCTCTGGATTGACTCCTTCGACATGGGGCTCGGCAACGGTCTGCGCAACAAGTTGGCAGAATATGTGGCGAAGGAAGACTGGCAGCAGGCGCGCGAAGCCGTTTCCACCACGTTCTTCCTGCTGGCGATGATTGTCATCCCGCTGGTGATTGTCCTCGTACTCATTTTCGGCATCGTGGACGTCTACCACTTCCTCAACGTAGACCCCAAAATCGTGGGCGACCTCTACAAGACGATGGCGTGCACCATCCTATTTGTGGGCATCACACTCGTGCTCAAGATTGTGGGCAACATCTACCTCGGCCTCCAGCTTCCCGCCGTCAACAACGCACTCGTGGTGGGCGGACAGACACTCGGGCTCGTCTTCATCTTTGTGCTGAGCCGCATCAGCGGCGGCCCACTCTCCCTCTTCGAGGTGGCTCTTCTCTCCACGACCGCGCCGGTGATTGTCTACCTCGTTGCTATGCCGCTTACCTTCCGCCGCTACAAGGCGTTGCGCCCCTCGTGGCGTTGCTTCAACCGCAGCATGGTGCGCGAACTGTTCTCGCTCGGCGTGCAGTTCTTCGTTCTCCAGGTGGCAGGCATGGTGCTATTCTTCTCCACCACTGTCCTCATCTCGCGGTTGCTCAGCCCTGCCGAAGTGACGCCCTATCAGATTGCCTACCGCTACTTCAGTTTCGTCTCCATGCTCTTCGGCATCGTCGTCGCTCCTCTCTGGTCAGCCACCACAGATGCCTACGTCAAGAAGGATTTTGCCTGGATTCGGAAGACCACTTCGCGGATGCGCCTCCTGCTTTTCGGATTTGTCGTCCTCATCGCCGTGATGACCTTCGTTGCTCCCTACGTCTACGACTTCTGGGTGGGCGGACAGTACGGCATTACCCCCGCACTCACCATTGCGATGGCGGTCTACACCGTCGTCCTCCTCTATAGCCTCTACTACGCCCACATCCTTTTCGGCATCGGCTTCATCCGCCTGCAGATGATTGTGACATTGGGCGAGGCCATTGTCTTTATCCCCCTCGCCATTCTGGGCGCCAGGAGCTACGGCGTAGTGGGAATCATTGGTGCGTTGGTACTCGTCAATCTTGTCTGCGCTACCACCAACAGTATTCAATACAAGAAAATCATGTCGGGGCGCGCCTCCGGCATTTGGGTAAGATAGCATATGTTCATCGCGTTGATTGTCATATTCAGTTTGGCATGGGGCTACTTGTACTACAAGTACCGCGACGTCTTTTCGCCCTGGAGCGTCACGCTCCTGGTGTGGGTGCTCATCATTTCCCTCTACACCTTCATGGACCACGGCCTCTACGACTCCGGTCCGCAGTTCGTCAAGGCCATTCTGATATGGAACACGGGCTTCTGCCTCAGTGCCTATTTCTCCTTCCGCCTCACGCCGGCTTATACGGGCATTCCGTGGGCAAAGAATCCGCAGCACATCAAGTTCCTCACGTGGGTGTGCGTCCTGCTCATCCCCGTCATGCTCTACAAGTCGCTCTCCTTCGCATTGGCAAACGGCTCGGTGACCGACCTCGTCTACAACCTCCGCCAGCAAATCATTGACGACCGCTACGAGTTCAGCCTCGGCCCGCTCATCTACCTCATCCACGTGGCGTACGTGCTCCTCCTCGTCACCATCGACGAAGACCGCGTCAAGCGGCCGCAGTTCTGGCTCGCCCTGACGCTCTGCATCTGCTACTTCATCGTTACGATGAGCAAACAGACGTTCTTCATGATAGCCGTCAGCATGCTCTACGTCTACTACGTCCGCAAGAAGATATCGCTCAAGCCCTTCATCATCTTCGGCGTGGTCTTCGTTGTGCTCGGCATCCTCTTCACCAATTTCCGCCTGACTTCCTCGGGGCGCGAGTCCACCTACGACTTCATGGACCTCCTGAGCATGTACGTCGTTTCGCCCATCGTCGCGTTCTGCTACGACTCGCCAAACTCGGCGCACTACTTCGGCGAATACACCCTCAAGAGCGTCAACAACCTCCTCGCCATCTTCGGCGGCGGCCACCGCAACGTCCAGATGTTCCAGGAAATGGTGTCAGTGCCCATCCCCACGAACGTCTTCACCATGATGTCGCCCTATTTCAAGGACTTCGGCTACAACGGTCTCGCCGTCATCAGCGTCATCGAAGGCCTCTTCATGGGCGGCGTCTACAAGCTCTCCGAAAGCGGGCACAACATCATGCGCCTCATCTACACATACATCCTCACGCTGCTCGTCCTCCAGTTCTTCGACGAACTCTTCTTCGTGGGTATGTCCAACTTCGTCCAGATTATCATCCTCCTCATTTTCTGCCACATCAAGTTCGACTTCAGTGGCACCTCCCAAAAGCCAGTTGCCCTATGAAGTCGCCCATCACCCACATATTACCCGTCGTGGTCCTCTATCGCGTCCACCTCGAGGAGACTACTGTCTATCAGACGCTCCTTTCCAAAGGCGACTTCGCGCAGTTCATGGTCTACGACAATTCGCCAGCCGACTTCCTCCAGACTCCCATGCCTGAGGGCGTCATCTATGTGCGCGACACAGCCAACAGCGGCCTTTCTCGCGCCTACAACACGGCGGCTGACTATGCCCGCGAGGAAGGTTTCACCCACGTTCTCTTGCTCGACCAGGACACGTGGTTTCCGCCCTGCGCCGCAGCCTGCTATGCCGCTGCCGACAGGAAGTGCCGCCTATGGGCGCCCTCTGTCCGCACGCTCCAGGGGCGTCCCCTTTCGCCCACAGTCCAGTCGTGGTCAGGCGTGAGGGCAACGCGCATTCCGCCGGGCAAGTATTCCCTCAAGAAGTACTACGTCATCAACAGCGGCATCTGCGTCGACGTCTACACCTTCGGTGCCGCCGGCGGCTACAAGACCGACGTGCGTCTGGACTTTGCCGATTTCCAGTTCCTGGAGCGTTTCAAGCAAGTGGATGCCAATTTCCAGCTTCTGCGCTTCGAGGCTGTCCAGGACTTCTCCAACGATATAGTCGACGAGGCGCAGCTCTTCCGGCGTTTCAAACTTTACGTCGAAAGCTTCCGCGCCTGCCGTTTCAACACGCGCCTCACCCACTTGCGCCACTTTCTCGGCGTGCTGCGCCACACCCTCCACTTGACGCTACGCACCCGCTCACTAACCTTTCTCAGACATCTCTTTTCAGTTTTCAGAGCGAATCATTAAAAAAGTAAGGACACACAATGATTTCTGTTTGTATTGCTACCTACAATGGAGGCCGATGGATATTGGAACAGCTCGACAGCATCATCCCTCAGCTCTCGCCCGATGACGAAATTGTCATCTCGGACGACGGCTCAACGGACGACACCATCGAGAAAATCCTTTCCCTCAAGTGCCCCCTCATCCGCATCGTAGAGGGACGCTCCTGCCATTCGCCCATCTACAATTTCGAGAATGCCCTCAGCCACGCCAAGGGCGACATCATCTTCCTCGCCGACCAGGACGACCGCTGGGTCGACCACAAGGTGGAGGTCATGCTCAAAGGCCTCGAAAGCTACGACTGCGTGGTGAGCGACTGCTACGTCACCGACAGCAATATGAACATCACCTACCCCTCGTTCTTCGAAGTCAACAACTCCCACTACGGCCGCTGGTACAACCTCTTTTTCAAGAACGGCTACCTCGGTTGCTGCATGGCGTTCAACCGCAAAGTGCTCGACCGCATTCTGCCCTTCCCGCCCCACTTGCCCATGCACGACATCTGGATTGCCAACATCGCGGCGTTCTACTACACCTTCGGCTTCATCCCCGAACCGCTCATCTACTACCGCCGCCACGACCAAACCACCTCCGTCTCGGGTAGCAAGAGCAACTACTCCCTACTCCGCCGCCTCATGTTCCGCCTCAACATCCTCCCGCCCCTCATCGCCGCCCGCTTCCGCAAACGCTGACGGTTTTCTGGAGAGGAAGAGGAATCTCTCAAAGTCCTTACAAGAAATACTTTGTCACCAAAGAAAAAGCCAAAACAATACAAGAAAAATAATTTAGGGAACGATATACAAGTTGTCCCTGAATAGAAATATCACACTGATTCACTCAAATTTGATAGAGATGTCCACATAAAATTCGTGTGCATAGTCCATA
>JAUNOO010000013.1 GCA_030531095.1 Bacteroidales bacterium | reverse complement strand
AAATGCGAATAAAAAAAGGCGTCCGAAAAAAACTTGAATGTCTTTTTCGGACGCCGATGGGCTTTGCCCCTTTTACTTATGCCGGACTCACTTCCTATTGATGTTCTGTCGCAAATGCGACAGAATCTGTTCCTGAATCCTTGAACAGATTATCATATTTCTCCACAAGTGGCATGGTAAACCATTTGCGGATGGACGCGGTGCGCTTTGTGATGTCGTTTTTGGGTGCCATATTTTCTGAGATGTATTAAAGGGGTTGCTGTTCTGCTTGCAAAGATACGTTCTCCCCGCAAAGGGGGTCACCATTCCGAACCATTAAAATGGGCTGCACCAAAACTTGCGTTCTGATGCAGCCCTTGTAAGTGCTTATCCGAAATCCGGGACGGACGGTGGGGATTTATTTGCTCATTGACATTGACCCTGAGCCTATCATCTGACCGTCTACAAAGACGTAGGCAGAATAGGTGCCGGCACTGAGGAACTCGTTGACGGGAACGTAGAGCGTTACGCGCTGTTCCTCGCCCGTGTATTCGATGCTGCGGGCGGCGGAGTACTCGATGTTCTTGTTCTCATACTGGAAGACGCCCGACTTGTTGACGACTTCCTGACTGGGCTTGAGCAAGCGGACGTAGACGGTGCGGGTTCCGGTCTTGGCGGTGACGTTGCGCGTCACGGTGAAGGAGACGGTGAACCGCGTGATGTCCTTGCTGCGCTTGGCATCCTTGCCGTTCTTCTTGTTGGCAGAGATAGTCACGCCGGTGGCGTTGAGCTGGGCGGCGACTGCCACCTTTTCGGAGAGTTGTGAGTTCTCTTCGCTGATGGTGTTGTTGACGCGGCGCGCACGCTCCACTTCTGCGCGAGCCTCATCGCGCTCTGAGGTGAGGGCGATGTTGAGCTGCTGGAGCGAATCGACCTGACGGATGTAGTCGCGGAGAACGGCACGCACCGTTTCAAGTTCCTTTTTGAGGCGCATGATTTCGGCGGCGCTGTTGCTCTTCAGATTGCGCAACTCCTCAAGGAGATTTTCGGCACGGCGCTGCTCTGCGTCCAGACGAGCCACGAGCGAATCGTCCTTGATGTCTTTCTTCATCTCGCCATACTGGGCAGCGAAGTCGGCATACTGGTTCTCCATTTCGCGGCGGTCCATCTCAGCGAGCTGGCGCAGTTCCGCCAGTTCTTTGTCCTTGTCGGACGAGTTGGAGTTACAGCCCACAAAGGCTGAGCCTATGGTGACCGCGAAGAAGAGGCCCAGGAGGCTGTGTGTGAATGTCTTCATTGGGGTTGTGGTTTTGGTTCCGTGGGGTTAGTCAATCACCGTCACCCAGCCGTGGACGTCGGGCTCGATGCCATACTGGATGTCGCGGAGCTTGTGGTAGAGTTTGGTCGAAACGGGACCGGGCTTGCCGTCCTTGGCGATGACGTAGCTCTTGTGGTTCTCCATGTCGTCGATGCGGCCAATGGGGCTGATGACGGCGGCGGTACCGCAAGCACCTGCTTCCTCGAAGGTCTCGAGTTCCTCTTCGGGAATCTGTCGGCACTCGACAGTCAGACCAAGGTCTTTGGCCAACTGCTGGAGGCTCTTGTTGGTGATGGAGGGCAGGATGGACGAGGACTTGGGCGTGATGTACTTGCCGTCCTTGATGCCGAAGAAGTTGGCGGCACCGCATTCGTCGATGTACTTCTTCTCCTTGGCGTCGAGGTAGAACTCGCAGGAATAGCCGGCGTCGTGTGCCATCTTGTTGGCGCGGAGGCTGGCAGCGTAGTTTCCACCCACTTTATAGATACCCGTGCCGAGCGGGGCGGCGCGGTCGAACTCGCGGATGATGACATAGTTGGTCGTGGCAAAGCCGCCCTTGAAGTACGGACCTACGGGCGTGACGAAAATCATGAAGAGGTATTCGTCAGCGGGGTGAACACCCACCTGTGCGCCAGTGCCGACGAGGAGCGGACGGATGTAGAGGGCTGCACCGCTCTCATAGGGCGGGATGAAACGCTCGTTGAGCTTCACCACCTTCTTTGTCATTTCCACAAACAACTCGGTGGGGACTTCAGGCATGAGGATGCCGCGACTGGTGCTCTGCATACGGGCGGCGTTCTCCTCGATGCGGAAAATGCGGATGCGGCCGTCGGGGCAACGGAAGGCCTTCTGCCCTTCGAAAGCTTCCTGTCCGTAGTGGAGACAGGTGGCTGCCATGTGCATGTTGATGACCTCAGAAGAACTTACTTCGATTTCGCCCCACTTGCCATTGCGGTAGTAGCAGCGTACGTTGTAGTCGGTGGGCATATAGCCGAAGGACAAATTGGACCAATCAATATTTTCCATTTCTTGTATTGTTTTATTGTTATTGTCTTGCGTCGGGGCGACAGAACGCCATATAGTTGCCGCAAAATTACGCATTTAATATGAGAAATGAATAAGTATTTGGGGGATAAAACGCACTGCGCCGCCCACTTTTTTTGACGAAAGGGGCGGCACAATGTATTTTTTAAACAAAAGCGGAAAAGTGCGACTACCGCGAACTGCCCGTTGTGGGCAACCAGACACGTCCCTCTGAGCGCAGATAGGGCAAGGCGGTGAAGGTGAGCGGCAGACCGGTGAGATAGTTCTTCGTAGCGTATGTGCCGCGGAAGATGGGGTAGCCGGAGTTGTCGTAGTCGATGGTCATGGGCACGGCGGGGTCAACAAGACCGCGGTCGCAACTGTCGGGCACGGAATAAATGAGCGGTCCGCTCTGGACAGCGACGTCGGTGTTGCCGCCTCCTGCGCGCTGGAGGTATTGGGCGTTGAGGGGGAAGTAGACGAGTATTTCGTCGCCGCGGTTCCACTTGCGGTCGATGATGAGGTAGCCGTCTTCGTACTTGACTTTCAGCGGGTCGCGCCCGTTGACGTATACCTTTGGCCGCTCGGCTGGCACTTCGCCCGTGAGGGTGTAACGGCCTTTCGGGAAACCTTGCGCCTCAGACCAGTAGGGGATGCGGAGGTGGAAGCGCATATAGAAACCGCCGCGGGGTATGCCGTTGACGCGCACTTTCATTGTGGTGTTGAATGGCATGGACGTGATTTGGTCGAGAATCAGATTGTACTCGGGCGTGCGGATGTGGGCGGTGTTGTTGAGGAAGAAGTTGACCCACACGTCGGTGCCTTTGTAGGCGTAGACCATGCCAAGACCGTTGACGAGCGACTGGGCTGCCATGCGCTTGTCGAAGGTGACGCCCGCCTCGGTGTTGGTGAGCACTTCGTGGAGCTGGTCGTTGAAAAGGGCGCGCTCAATGCCTTCCATGAAGTCGGCGTGACCCGTCTGAAGGAAGAGGGCGGCGGCCTGTTCTATCATCTGACTGTTGCGGACGGCGCGGGAGGTGCGCGCGTCGAAACCGCCGGCGCCCGTGGCGGTCATTGTGGGCAACCAGTCGTTCTGCCATTTGGCGAGGTCGGCTTCGTAGTTGGCGGGATTGACCTTGACGGGGCGCTCCTCCAGCGTCTGGTCGACGATGAAGGCCATGCCGCGCAAGTCGCTGAAATCGCCGCCCCAGACGACTACACTATCGGCGGAAATGAATGTGAGGGGTTCTTCAAGCCGCGTCTGTCCACTCGTGACGCAGGGGGCGGTCACGAGCAGGCACAGGGCAAAAAGGATGGGGCGAAATATTGTTTTCATTTCGATTTACTTCTTCAAGACGGCTTCCAAAGCCTCCACCTCATGGCGGAAGTCCTTGTCGACCGAGATGCGACGCGCCACCTGGTTGCAGCCGTGGAGCACGGTGGAATGGTCGCGACCACCAAAGCGACGTCCTATCTGACTATAGGACATGTCGGTGTATTTATGAATAAGATACATGGCGAGCTGACGCGCTTGGGCGATATTTTGCTTACGGCTCTTCGAGACAATCTCCCGTTGCTTCAGACCATAGTGCTGGCATACGGCGGAGAGGATGTCGTCGGCGGTGAGTTCTTTCTTCTCGAGGTTGACAATGCGCGCCACAACGCGCGAAGTGAGGTTGAGGTCTATGTCGCAGTTGTCCACTACGGAGTAGGCCATGAGGCCGTTGATGATGCCTTCAAGCTCGCGCACACTGCTCTCCACGTTCTGCGCGATGTACTGCACCACCTCTTTGGGAATGGACAGACCGTCACGACGGATTTTCGATTCGAGGATGGCTTTGCGCAGTGCGGTATCGGGCTTTTCAATCTCTGCCACCATGCCCCACTTGAAGCGCGTCAGCATACGCTCCTCGAAGCCTTCAAAGAGGACGGGCGGGCGGTCGCAGGTGATGATGAGCTGACGGCGGTTCTGCTGGAGGTGGTTGAAGATGTGGAAGAAGGTCTGCTGTGTGCGCGCCGTCGTGATTTCCTGGATGTCGTCGATGATGAGCACGTCGATGGACTGGTAGAAATTGATGAAGTCGTTGGACGTGTTGTGGATGACGGAGTCGGTGTACTGCGTCTTGAACAGATGCGCAGAGACGAAGAGGACGCGCTTTTCGGGAAACTTCTCTTGCAGACGGATGCCGATGGCATTGACAAGATGGGTCTTGCCCACGCCCGAAGGTCCGTAGAGGAAAAATGGGTTGAACGTGATTTGCCCAGGATTGTCGGCAATGGAAGTCGCCACGGCGACGGCCAGTTTATTGCTCACGCCAGTGACAAAATTCTCAAAGGTGTAGCTCGCGTTGAGGTTGGCGTTGAGCGGCGGCAAGTTGCGGACGGTCTGCGGCGTAGCTTGTTGCGCGCTTCCGCTATTCGTCTGTTTCAGCAACTGCCCCTGACGAAATTCTTCGATGGCTCTCTTGTTGCGCCAGATGAGCTGCGTTTTCTGTCCGAAATTGATGCCGAGGGCATTCGCCACCAGGTCGCGATAATGCTGACCGATGTAGTCGCCCACCTCCTTGGAGGGAATATCGACCATGAGCTGCCCGTCTTTATAGTCATAAAAGTCGAGCGGCTCAAACCATTTGGCATATTCAGTAGCCTCCAGGTTGGTCCTTATGTATTCCAGACAAGCTTTCCACTTGTCCGCAGCGGCATTGTTCATTTCGGGTTGCGGTTCATTTTTCGATGCAAGAGAACGGACTGCAAAGTTCTCATTTTTTTTCGACTTCCACAAGAGATTCTTCAGATTGGACGACACACATTTCGGCTAAGCATTTGTCAACCAACTGTTTATTACTCTATTTTTTTGAAAAGCCTAAATCATACGGCACAGTGCGTTCGGGACGTGCGCAGGCTGGGAATGGGATAATTTGTTCGTTGTCAGAGACCTTGAGCGACCAGTGTCGTCGGTCTTACTGCGTCATTATAATGCCCGGTCCTTCTGAGCAGCTCCGTTGTACCAACATACGAAACGGACGATAGAAATGAGGGCAACGGCAGCAGCGATGCTGTGGGCTATCACTGGCGAGAGGTGGAGGCACTCGGGAGCGATAAACAGGTAGGTAGTGCACATCGTGGTCATGAAAAGGGCGGGGAAAAGCGTAATCCAGAAGCACTTGTTGTGGCGCACGAGATAGACTGTAACGGCCCACAGGGTGAAGACGGAGAGGGTCTGGTTGGCCCAAGCAAAGTAGCGCCATAGGATGTTGAAGCCTTCGGAACCAGACAGGCTGAAGCAGAGAACGACAAAGGTGACGACGAAAATGGCGGCCGAAACGCCGAGACGTCTGAAAATACTGCTCTGGTCGATGTGGAGGATGTCGGCCACGATGAGGCGTGCGGAACGCAGGGCGGTGTCGCCCGTCGTGATGGGAGCGGCCACTACACCGAGAACGGCGAGCACACTACCCACAGAACCGAGCCAGTCGCCCGTGACGGCGAAGACAATCTTTGGCGCACTGGGTTCGTTGATGCCATCGGGGTTGTGGTGGAAGAAATAGGTGGCGACGGCGGCCCAAATCAGGGCGACGATGCCTTCTGTAATCATGGAGCCATAGAAAATGGAGCGTCCCTGCCACTCACTCGACATGCAGCGGCACATCAGGGGACTCTGGGTAGCGTGGAATCCGGAAATGGCACCGCAGGCAATGGTCACGAAGAGAATGGGATAGATTGGGGTCGTGGCGGCCCTAGGGTGGGTGTTAGAAAGGCCGTCCCAAAGTTCGGGCACATCGGTGGGGAACTTCAAGAAATAGGCGATTAGCAGACCGGCGGCCATGAAGAGCAGGGCGACGGCGAAGATTGGGTATATCTTGCCAATAACTTTGTCGATAGGCATGACAGATGCAAACAGATAATAGACAAAGATGATGGCCATCCAGGTGTAGACACCCATGCTTCCTCCAGTGAGTTGGTCAAGCAACTCGGCAGGACTGTCCACGAACACCGCCCCCACAAGAATTAGCAGGACGATGGTGAAGACGCGCATCACTTGCTTGGTGGTCAAGCCGAGATAGCGGCCAACGAGTTCGGGCAGACTCTCGCCATTGTGGCGGAGCGAAATCATGGCGGAAAGATAGTCGTGGACGGCGCCGCCGAAGATGCACCCGAGGACAATCCAGAGGAAGGCCGACGTACCGAACTTCGCGCCCATGATGGCGCCGAAGATGGGACCCGTACCAGCAATGTTGAGGAACTGAATCATGAAGATTTTCCAGCGGGGCATACGGATGAAGTCCACACCGTCTTCGTGGAGCACGGCAGGCGTGGGACGGTCGTCGGGACCGAAAATCCGTTCAATGAGTTTTCCATATACGAAATAGCCGACTATCAATGCGGCTAAACAGAGGAGGAAACTGTACATTTTATATTATGGTATTAATGATTATTCTGGCTAGTGGGATAAAGAGGGCTGGTCTCAGCGCGCCATTTCTTGGGCGACGGCATTCGTGAGCGCCACAAATTCGGCCACACTGAGTTGTTCTGGGCGGCGCGTCAGGAGTGGCTGGGCAAGGAAGGCGGAATGGTCGGCTGCCCCACCCTGCTCGGCGTCGAGTTGGGCAAAGAGGGGCTTGAGCGAACCGCGCATCATCTTGCGGCGCTGGTTGAAGGCGGTCTTCACCACGCGGGTGAGCAGGCGTTCGTCGCAGCCGCAGTCGGACACGTCGTTGCGGGTCATGCGGATGACGGCACTCTTCACCTTGGGTGGCGGATTGAATACGCCGGGCTCAACAGTGAAAAGATATTCGACATCGTACCACAACTGCACCAGCACGCTCAATATGCCATACGCCTTACAACCCGGCTTCGCAGCCAGGCGTTCTGCCACTTCCTTCTGAATCATGCCCGTGCAACACGGGATGAGGTGGCGGTAGTCGAGCATTTTGAAGAATATCTGACTGCTGATGTTATAGGGGTAGTTGCCCGTCAGCACGAAAGGCCGTCCGCCAAAAGTCCGCTCGAGGTGCATTTTGAGAAAGTCGTCCTCCACGATGCTGTCCTCGAGTTGGGGATAGGTCTCGCGCAGGTACTTCACGCTCTCGAAGTCTATTTCCACGACCTTCGTCACGCGCCCTTTTGGCAGGAGGAACTGCGTGAGCACGCCCATGCCCGGCCCCACTTCGAGGATGGGGATGTCGGGGCAGGCATCGACGGTGTCGGCTATGCCTTTGGCGATGTTGAGGTCTTTGAGAAAGTGCTGACCTAAAAACTTCTTGGGGCGTACAGACTTTATCATTTTCTACGAACGGCTGTAGCGGTTGTGCAGATTTTATAAATGGGAGTATGCGGCAGAAAGGCCTCACGCACCTACTCTGCGGTCTATAAATAAGGTCTCAGAGGGGCGTGCAGAAAGGAAAAGCCCAAATAAATTTGGCACTTCGCCAGCCTTGCATTAACTTTGCCTATCGTAATGGCGGGTTTCCTAGCCCACGCAGGACAAATAGACACTTTTTTTGCCAGTTGCCCTGCAAATTTACAAAATTCTATATACATCAACTACTGCATTGGGAACAATCGCAAAAAAAATACTCAAGAACTGTCTGCCCTTCGTCCTTGGCATTGGCATCCTCTGGTGGATGTACCACGACACGGACTGGAGCGAATGTATGGCTTACCTGCACCAGATGAACTGGGGCTGGATGCTGTTCTCGCTCGTCTTCGGCGTACTGGCGCAGCAGGTGCGTGCCTGGCGCTGGAAGATGGCACTCGCCCCGCTTGGGGTGAATACGCGCCGACGGGTCTGCGAAGACGCCATCTTCCTGTCCTACGCCTCGAGCCTTGTCATCCCCCGCATTGGCGAAATGATGCGTTGTGGCACACTGAAGAAGTACGACGGCGTGTCGTTCTCGAAGGCTTTGGGCACGGTGGTGACGGAGCGCATTGTGGACTGCGTGGTCATCGTCATCCTGACGGCGGCGGCATTTCTGCTCCAGCTCACAGACTTCCTGCATTTTCTGAAGCAGACGGGGACTGACTTCGGCAGTTCGTTCAGCCGCTACACGGGGACGGGCTACCTCATCACGGCGGTGTGCGCCGTGGCGGTCATCGCGCTCGCCGCCCTCTTCCTGCGACGCTTCAAGGTGTTCTCGAAGAGCAAAGACGTGCTCCACAACCTCTGGACGGGCATCATCTCGCTCCACCGCGTCAAGAACCTGCCCCTCTATTTCGCCTATTCGCTGGGCATCTGGGCTTGCTATTTCCTCCACTTCTATACGGCGTTCTTCTGCTTCGACTTCACGTCAGGCCTCAACCCCGCGCAGGCATTCCTCATCTTCTGCATCGGGACGTTCGCCGTACTTGTGCCCACACCCAACGGCGCCGGCCCCTGGCACTTCGCCGTCAAGACGATGCTCATTCTCTATGGTCTGGCGGAGGAGCCCGCCATCATGTTTGCCCTCATCGTCCACACCATACAGACGTTCGAAGTCATTGTGCTCGGCGTCTTCGCCTGGTACGACCTTTCCCGTCGTCCGCAAGTGGCGGCCGAAGACGCGGCAGGGGCGGCAGAGGGCGGAAATTCTCCCACGAAACTAACATTATAATCACACAATATTATGAGTACAATCAAAGATTTGCAGCCACAGGCTGTCTGGAAAAACTTCTATTTGCTGACGCAAGTACCCCGTCCGTCGGGTCATCTCGAAAAGGTACAGAAATTCTTGCTCGACTGGGCCAAGGAAAAAGGCGTTGACGCCAAAATGGACGGCGCCGGCAATGTGCTGATGTACAAACCCGCCTCACCGGGCATGGAGGACTGCAAAATCGTGACGCTGCAGGGCCACATGGACATGGTGCCGCAGAAGACGAACGAATCTACCCACGACTTCGAGAACGCCCCCATCGAAACTTACATCGACGGCGAATGGGTGAAGGCCAAGGGCACAACTTTAGGCGCTGACGACGGCATGGCAGTAGCTACTATCATGGCCATCATGGAGGACGACTCCATCAAGCACGGCCCGCTCGAGGGCTTCATCACCGCCGACGAGGAGACAACGATGTACGGTGTCAACAACATGACGGCAGACACGCTGAAGGGTGAAATCCTGCTCAATCTCGACAACGAGACTGAGGGCGAAATGGTCATCGGTTCGGCTGGCGGCGTAAACATGACCGCCACGCTCGAATACAAGCCTATCGAAGTGGACAGTGCCGACGCCGCAGTGCGCGTGAAGCTCCACGACCTGCTCGGCGGACACTCGGGTCTCGAAATCAATGAGGGCCGCGGCAACGCCAACAAGATGATGGCTCGCCTCGTGCAGGACGCCATCGTCAACTTCGACGCCTGCCTCGCCGAATGGCAGGGCGGCAATATGCGCAACGCCATCCCGCGCGACGCCGAAGTGCTCCTCACGCTCCCGAAGGAGAACGTGGAGGCCTTCAAGGAAGTGGTGGACGAATGGCGCCAGACGTTCAAGGACGAGTACGGCACCATCGAAGGCGACCTCGCCCTCGACGTGACCGACGCCCCGCTGCCTGCCGAAATTGTGCCAGGTGCCATTCAGGACAACCTCGTCGACGCCCTCTGCGCTTGCCACAACGGTGTCTACCGCTTCATCCCTGAAGTGCCGAGCATCGTGGAAACGTCGTCCAACCTCGCCATCGTGGAAATCGGCGGCGGCAAGGCGATGTTCAAAATCCTCATCCGCTCCTCGCGCGACTCCATGCGCGAATGTTTGGCTGAGACGCTCGAGAGTGCTTTCGCCATGGCGGACATGAAGGTGGAACTTGACGGCGACTATCCCGCATGGCAGCCCAACCCGCAGAGTGAGATTGTGGAAATCATGAAGAATGTCTACCGCGAACTCTTCAACAAGGAAAACAACGTGCAGGTGGTACACGCCGGTCTCGAGTGTGGCGTCATCGGTGCCCACAAGCCCGGCATGGACATGGTGAGCTTCGGCCCCACGCTCCGTTCGCCCCACACGCCCAACGAGCGCTGCCACATCCCCAGCGTGGACAAATACTGGCAGTTTGTCATCTCCACGCTTGAGCGCACGCCGAAGAAGTAACGGCATAGCCACATTATAATAATAGGTAAGCCCGACGCTTGAATGGTTCAAGTCGTCGGGCTTACTTTTGTTTTAAATTATCGGGACTGAGAATCATTTTCTACAGCAGCACCTCAATCTCATAACCGCCTTCCCAAGTAGCGCCAGGTTCGAGACGGTTGATGTAGGGGCGTTCGCTCACGTCGCCTGTGAAACCTATGGGGTCGCAAAGTCCATACCACGGTTCCACGCAGACGAAGGGGGCATGCACGCCTTGCGGTGACCAGAAGAGCCACACTGGCGCCGTACTCTTCACGGCTGCCACGGGGCGACGCTGGCGGTCTAGGAGCGTGGCGCGCTCAATCTGGTGGGCGTCGAAGATAAGCGCCTCGTTGGCGAAGGTCTCCACGCAGAGGGGCACGAGACCGTCGTCAGTCATAGGCACAGGGAACGCCGTCGGTTCGGTGCAGCCCTGTTCACCAGCGCGCAAAAGGTGGTCGGGCTTGCCTTCAAGGCGGACGTAGCCGTCCACGGCGGCATCCTCTTCAAAGTCGTGGAGGGCAAAACCGGGATGACCGCCCATTTGGAAATACATGGTCTCGTCGCCCGTGTTCTTCACGGCAAATTTGGCGCGGACGAAGCGCCCGTCCACTTCGTAGGTGACGCCGACGACGTAGTGCCACGGGAATGCCGCCCTGTCCTCGCCCTTGTCCACATATTCATAGCTGACGCTGCATGCCGTCTGCGCCTTCAGCGTCCAAGTCTTGTCGCGCATGAAGCCGTGTTTGGGCAGGGCGTAATCCTTGTCGCCGACGTGGCACGTACCATTCCACAGTCCGCCCACAGCGGGAAAGAGAATGGGCGAGCGGCGGTTCCAAAACTTCGCGTCACCCTGCCACAGCAGTTCACGCCCGCTCGGGAGGTGTTTCAGACTTTGCATTTCGGCACCTGCGGCGCTCACCGCGATATTCAGAATCTCATTGCTGATGTTTTCCATGATGTTCAGTTCGATGTATAATACTAATGTTGACGGGCAAAAATAAGAAGAATCCAGAAAATAAGCCGCCCCGTTCCGCAAAACTTATTTCCTACCCGAAATAATTGCGCGAAATCTCAAAAAATCGGGGCAAACATTTGGTCATGCCAAAATAAAGCCCTACTTTTGCACTCGCAAAAAGGAAATAAGCCGAAGGTTAATCCTCGTGCCGACAGCCTTAGCCCAAGCGGGGTGTAGCTCAGCCCGGTTAGAGTACGCGTCTGGGGGGCGTGTGGTCGCTGGTTCGAATCCAGTCACCCCGACTGGTAAAAAAGCCATCAGATTGAATGTCAATCTGGTGGTTTTTTGTTTTTGTACACCACAGAAAAGAGCACCCTCCCCCCATCGCTGCCGGAAATGAATGGCGGCAAACGGAAACCCACTCCTAACAAATCAGACTTAAACCCCACTTTTTCAGCCCCAGTCCAAGGCTTCTGAAACCTTATCCAAGGCTAAAGGAAGGTCAGGCGAAGAGCCCGCGAGAATGCGGGCATTTTTGTGCTTTCAAGTTAGGGCGAAGAGAATCTATGCCCCTCACGAAATGGCGCCGCGTGGGCACTTCTCCACGCAGTGGTGGCATTGCAGGCAAAAGGCGGGGCGGACGACTGTGGCGCGGCGGTTCTCAAGGTCGAAGACCTGGGCAGGACACCGCTTCACGCACATTCCGCAACCGACGCATCGGGCGGGGTCAACGGTAGGCGAGAAGGACGTGCCGCATCGACGACCGCGAAACCAGTGCCGGCGGCGACACACGTGACCGATAAGCAGAAAGAGTGCCACGAAACCCAGTTTGCCGTGGACACCGCCTATCGTGGTGTGCCCGCCGCCAACGAAATGACCCACTGCCACCAGACCGGTGAGCAGTACGACGAGGAAGGCCGCTGCCAAAAGGCGGGTCGACGTGACGCGCCGCCCATGCCCCCTTTTGTTCGCAGCATGACGGCGCGCCCGAAGGTGCAGATGCAGGTGGTGTGCCGAAAGCGTCAAGAAACAGACGCAGACAAATACATGAATCCAGACCCATACTGCATTGGCGATGCCGCAGAACGCCTGGCCGTGCAGGCATTCCAACTGTATGCTGCTTGCCGTCGCCAACAGTGCGGCAAGCAGCAGGGCGGAATTGGTGCGCAAAAGTTTTTTCTCCAACATGACTTACTGATTTTCTGCAAAATTACAGGTAAAAATCCGCCTATTATTCTGTATATTTGCAAAGCACTACTCATTTTTTGCACCATGAAGAAAAAAGCCGTCAGAGACAATGTCATCGACCACACCAGCCAGGTGGTGGACGTGAGGATGCTGTGTGCGTCCGACGCCGCGCACGTAGCGAGAGACATCCACCATTTCCACAACTCCTACGAGGTGGTGATTGTACAGAGCGGACGCATCGACGGCATCGTGGGTGCGCTGCTGGACGGCATCGGCGCGGGAACGGTGGTCATGATTGGTCCCGACCTGCCCCACGGCATCGCCCGCCTCTCGCCCGACCTTCGCGCCATTCTTGTCCATATTCCCCACGACGTCCTGTCGCGCCACGCTGCCCTGAACGCTGATATGGCGGCGGAGGCGGCGTTCATGCGCGACAGCCGCTACGGCTATCTGTTCACAGACAGCGAAGTGGCGGCAGAAGCGGCGCGACTTGCCACGGAAATGGCAGCAGCAAGGGGATTCCTGAGACTGTCGCTCCTGTTCAGCTTGCTCCACCTACTGAGCCGCTCTACGCAGGTGCGGAAAATCATGGCGCGTCCCGACGACGTGCCACAGCAGTCCCCGCCCAGCCTAGAAACACCCGTGGACAGAACATTCCGTTATCTCTACGCGCATTTTCAGGAAGATGTCGCGCTCGACGACATTGCCCGCTTCGCCCACCAGAATCCCGCCGCCCTGTGCCGTGCGTTCAAGCGGAAATGTGGCTGCACCATCTTCCAGTTTGTCAACCGTTTGCGGATAGAAAAGGCCTGCCAGTTGCTCCAGCGTCCCGACCTGACGGTGCAGCAGGTCGCCTTCATGGCGGGTTTCAACACCTTCTCCCACTTCAACGTCCAATTCAAGAGCCTCACAGGCGTGACGCCGGGGCAGTACCGCCGCAGACTGTCTGACGGGAGCGAATGATTGCACTCCAAACGCTTGCGCCACCAGACCATCAATGTTCCCCCGAGCCCTCTTTTATTGATTCGGAATGGTGAACCCCTTTGCGAGGAGAACGTATCTTTGCAAGCAGAACAGCAAGCCCCCTCCAATACATCAAAGAAAATATGACCGAAAAGAACGACATCACAAAGCGCACCGCATCCATCCGCAAATGGTTTACCACGCCACTTGTGGAGAAATCTGACAATCTGTTCAAGAATTCAGCAACAGATTCTGTCGCCATTGCGACAGATAATCAATAGGAAGTGAGTACGAGATAAGGAAGTGAGTCTGATATAAAGTAAAAAAGGGCAAAGCCCATTGGCGTCCGAAAAAGACATTCAAGTTTTTTTCGGACGCCTTTTTTTATTCGCATTTTCCACTCCGTTTTGTCTCGTTTTTCACTCAGGCTATCAAAAATTAGTCCTGAGCTTTTGAGTACTAAGTCCTGAGCTTTTTGAAATTAGTCCTGAGCTTTTTCAACTTAGTCCTGAGCTTTTGAGAAAATATCTCAGGACTAATTTTCAAGAGCTCTGGCACGCGGTTTAAAAGCAATGGTGTAGGACTTAAAAGTACGGGGAAAAATTGAAAATGAAAGGAGGAAGTAGGAAAAGTCGTTTGCACAGTTTATAATCGTATGGCGATTTCTTATTTTTCACTAAAGTGGCAGTGTCAGACATTGAACTCAAGTTTATCTATCGCGCGTCCATACGTTCTTTTCCTTTTCTGCACCGAAAATACTAATCCACATTCTGCGATTTCAAGAAAAATAGTACCTTTGCAAATAAGAGAACGAAAGCGTAGACAAGAGAAATATATTAAGACATTCAGGACTAACATATAGCACACTTTTTACCAGACTTATGATACATCTCGGAAAATTGATTGAGGAAGAACTTCGCAGACAAGAAAGGAGCGTAGCGTGGTTTTCACGAAAGCTATACTGTGATCGCAGCAATGTGTATGACATCTTCAAACGCCCAAGCATTGACTCCTTGTTGCTATTACGAATTTGCCAAATCTTGAAATACAATTTCTTCAAAGAACTCGAGGCGCATATTGATGATGAAGAGGAAATTTCCACAGAAGCGTGAAAACTCTTCTACACTTCAAAAGGATAAGAGTACAAACTTTTAGGTAATTTTGCATTACGTTTTATTCCGACTGGCGCTAGGTTTGCTGTATTCTGCATCCGTCCCGTAGCGTCGAAAGTTATTGTTAAAAGTTCCCTACGGGACAGGGGCACAAACTACGGTGAAATGAAAAAGATCTTATTTTTCTCGATTGTGGCAAGCTCACTGCTTCTCTCGAGTTGTGGAATTCACAATGAGGCTACAAGTAATTTGAATCAGGTACAGACTTCTGTGGTGCTTTCGCAGAATAACTACAAGGTCATCGGCACTGCCACTGGCGAAAGCAAACAGTGCTACGTTCTCGGCATTGGCGGTCTGACTAAGCTCAACCAGTCGGCTATGAGCGAGATGTACAAGAACGCAGACCTCAAGGGAGGTGCCCGCGCCATCATCAACCCGACAATTCAGTACAAGAACCAGTTCTACGTGCTTTGGGCAAAACGTAAAGCCATTGCAACTGGCACAATTATCGAGTTCGTGAAATAACAGAGGCTGGCCAACGCCAGTTAAATACAAAGCACCCCACTTCGGAAATTCCGAAATGGGGCGCTTTCATTATAGTGTTCTAAATCGGGGCACGAAAACGAGAGCCGCGGTGCGGATAGCACAATTATCGCGGTGCTGTATTCTGCTATTTCTGCGAGAAAATCCCGGTGGCATTTCACGGTTCTCCTCGCCTCTCAATTCTTCTTCAACGCTTCGGCCTTCTCAATGTAGAGGCTGGCGATGAGGTCGCAAGCGGTGCTGAGGCCGATGTCGCCGGTGTTGAGCATGAGGTTGTAGTTGTGCGGCTCACCCCATTTGCGCGAGGTATAATATTGGTAGTGGTTCACGCGGAGGCGGTTTATTTTCTGTATTTCCGCCTTAGCCTTGTCGGCAGGGATGTGGTATTCGTCGATGCTACGGCGGATGGCGTCGTCGAGGTTGGTGTAGCAGAACACTTTGATGATAGACGAGGAGGGGAAGTCCTTCAGAATGTAGTCGGCGCAACGGCCAATAATGATGCACGACTCCTTGTGGGCGACTTC
The DNA here is from genome assembly GCA_030531095.1 of Bacteroidales bacterium. Lineage (GTDB taxonomy): Bacteria > Bacteroidota > Bacteroidia > Bacteroidales > Bacteroidaceae > Alloprevotella. Next base: position 10,839 of record JAUNOO010000013.1, on the reverse strand, counting down.
GCGGATGATGCGGCTCTGCGCCACGAAGATGGCATCGTCGAGGCAGAGGCTTTTCTCGAGCGGGGCTTCATAGTCGCGCCAGATGGCGTTGAGAAGATAGTTTGAGGACATCCGCTGTTCGTTGTCCGAGACGTATTGTTCGGGCAATTTGCTGTCGATGGCGGCCTGACGGATGAGCGCACGGTCATAGAGTTTAAGACCAAGACGCTTGGCAAGCATCTCGCCGAGGAGGTGACCTCCGCTGCCGTATTCGCGGGCAATGGTAATGATGAGGGGAAACTGTAGTCGCGGTGCTTCGGCTGAGGGTGCGGTGGGCGTGACATTGAGCCAACTGTCGAAAATTTTCCACCACGGCATGACGAAGTGAGAAATTGGCCCTACCGACAAGGCGGCAATGATTGTTCCCTCGCGCACGCCCTCAATGTGGTGGAGGAAGCAGAGCGAGATGACGCAGGAGATGACGACCAACGTGACGTCGAAGCAAATCTTCACCCAGCCGAACTCGCGACGGAAGAAGCGGGCAAGTATTTGCACGACATATTCGCCCGTCACCATGGCGACGTTGGCTTTGACCTCCAGACTGATGCCGACGCCGAGGATGAAGCAACCGGCTACGAGGGTCAATATCTGGGCGAGGTAGTGGGTGGGGGCGAAATTCGCCAAGAGAATGTGGGTGGAGAAATCCATGAAACCGCCGAAACAGAGGAGGACGGGAACTTGCAGGATGATTTCATACTTTTTCTCACGAACCTCCTGGCGGGTCATCAGCACCACCTCCAGCAGAATGAAGATGAGGTTCATGTAGATGGTGAACTGCCCCATCGTACAAGGGGTGATAACGCTCAGCACATAGGGTACGCTGGAAATGGGCGACGTGCCGAGCAGGGCCTTTGTAATCAGCGCGATACTGAAGGCGTTCACAAAGACCGAACACATGAAAAGGACGTAGCGGCGAAATGTTTCTTTTCTACTCATATTTTATTACCTATTGTCTCTCTCTGAAAATCCTTCGCGCCGCCAGCTTCTGTTATTTCTGCAGAAAATCTTCGGCGGCTGACAGACTGTCTATTTTTCCCACGTCGAGCAGGCGGAGGCCTTCTACGGGGTAGGCCTTGATGAGAAGTTTGTCGCACTCGCGAAGGTAGAAATCCATGATGGGGAACTTATCAGGATAGGCCTGCATCAGCGGATAGGCGGCGGGCGAGAAGCAATGTATGCCCGAAAAGGCGTAGCGCCGCAGACGCGAGAGGTCGAGGTCAGCGTGGGGCGTGCGCACTTCGCCAGTCTGGACGTTGGTCCAGCCCATGAGGCGGTTGTTGTCGTCGAAAAGCAAATAGCGCGTCGTCTGGCGCTCGCTCACCATCAGGGTGACGGCAGCACCGGTGCTCGCAGCGTAGAAGGCGCGGAGGTCGGCGTTGTGAAGGATGTCGACGTTGTGGATGAGGACGGGGGCATCGGTATTGCCGAAGAGGGGGAAGGCCTGACGCAAGCCGCCGCCCGTATCGAGCAAAGCCTGACGCTCGTCGGACACGCGGATGGGGACGGGGTAGCTGTGGTTCTGCAGGTGAGCGATGATTTGTTCACCGAAGTGGTGGACGTTGACCACAATTTCTGTAGCCCCGGCAGCGACAAGGCGGTCGATGGTGAGGTCGAGCAACGTGCGGCCGCCCACAGGGACGAGGGCTTTCGGGATGCGGTCGGTAAGTGGTTTGAGGCGCGTGCCGAGCCCTGCGGCAAATATCATGGCTTTCATAGGCTGTGTCTGGTGGATTTCTGAAAAATGGCTTTACCTTTTATATATAAGAGAGTGGCGAAACCTTTCGGCTTGGCCACTCTCTCATTTTATGATGTCAGCAAATTGGGGTGAGACAAGGGATGCCCGTCTCAATTGTTGGCGAAGCGGCTATATACCACGGTCATTGAAATATTGCCTGACGGACCGCCCTGAAGCTTTACGCTCGACATGCCCATAAGGTTCTTCACACCGAGCAGATAAGTTGTGGTAGTGCCAGTACTGTAGTCGGCGTCGACAGGTATGAGGTAAACCTTGTTCCAGTTGGGGTTTTCGGCCTCCCAAACGGCGTACTTCGCCTTGCGGCTCTCCTCGTCCTCGCCAGCTACCACGCCGGCGCCTTCATCACGCTCGTTCTTGAGAACGGTGAGCAGGCGGCTGATGTCGCTGAAGGAGTAGGCGCTATAAGTGCTGCTGTAGCTCGTGATGTAGGAGTCGTAGCTGTTGCTCAGTTCGTTGTCCTCGAAGAACTGGTAGGCCTTGTCCTTACGCACCATGAGGATGTAGGAAGGCGGGTCGAGGTTGTAGGCGTTCTGAGTGCTGTTGTTGTAGCGCGAAATCGTGATGCTGGCAACGTTGATGGTGTCGTTATAGTGGTCGCCTGCCACCACAGAGTCTACGGGCAGAGTCAGTTCGGTGAAAAGACCTGCGGGCGACTTGATGTAGGTGAAGTCGTTGTCCTCGTCGAGCATACTCTCGGGTATCTCCTGGTCAATGATGGTCTGCTGGAGCACCTCCTCGGTGGCAGCCAAACGCTGCATACCATTGATGATGGTGTCAGTGCCTTCATCGGTATAGGCCTTGTAGCGGAAATAGACGTCGAGCACAGCCGAACTGGCGTCAATCATAGAACCTACGCCGCCGGTGTTCTCAAAATAGAAGCCCGGGCAGACGTGGTGGATGAACATATAGGAGTTACGGTAGTAGTCTGCGTTTTCGTAGTAGCGTTCCATCAGCCAGCGGCCATAGTCGACGGACAAAGGCACGATGATGCTGCGGCTATAGGTGGAGTAGTCGATGTTCTCGTCCTCACGGCTGAGGTCGTGTGCCGTATAGCTGACACTGGCAGTCTCGCCTATGCCCTCTGTGAAGTATTCGCTCGCGTCCAGATTGGAATAGATTTTGTCATCTTCCGAAATGACCTTTGCCGTATCCAGTTCCTGCACCTTCACCTTCATGGTGTTGAGCGAATCGCCGTAGTAGCTGGTGTAGTAGATACGGATGGCGCACGAGTCGACTATGATGGAGCCGTCTTCGTTAAAGAACAGGCGGTCGTAGTTGGGGAAGGAGGAGTTGGAGAGAACATTGAACTGCGCCAACAGATTGCTGGTGGTTTTGGCGCGCGTCTCCGGGTCGATGACGCAACCCAAATAGCTGTCGCTGGTATTGGCCAAAACGGAGTCGGACAAAACTGTCTTGGACGTGATTTTGTACGTCGAAATGGACGACGATACCCCGTCTCTACTGGGCATGATTGCACTGCCGATGGTGGCGGTGTCGTCGTCGCAAGAGGTAGTCAAGAAGACTGGCGTCAAGGCCATGATGACCGCAATGAGCGCCGGAATACGAAAGAACGTTTTCACAATAGTGTAGTGTGTAGTTGAGATTATTTTGTGCTGGTTTTCACTCAGCCTCGAAAATCTGGTCGTAGCAAGCCCCGTACAGTTCTCCCATATTCTCCAGTCCCGGGCATTCCCATGCGGGGACGTTGCGACTCTTGGCATACTCGAGCAGTTCGGGATGTGTCCCCGCTTCGCCCTGAATATAGCCGTCGGAGAAGGCGATGGCCAACTGGCCGAAGGCGTCAGGACTGCTGAAGTCGATACCCGTTTGCTTGAGGATGTCGGCCTTGGCGTCGCGGAATGTCAGGCAGTCCAGGAAGTTGTCCACTGGTTTCTGCGTAGGCATCTCGCCGTAGGCCGAGAAAACCACTTTGGCGTTGACGAAAGGCGGTTCTTCGCGGTAGGCCGTCTTGATGTAGAGCGGCGCCACGGCCGACATCCATCCGTGGCAGTGGATGATGTCGGGACACCAACGAAGCTTCTTCAGCGTTTCGAGCACACCACGCGCATAGAAAATGGCGCGCTCGGCATTGTCTTCATATTCCTTGCCTTCTTCATCTGCTATCATGAGACGCCGGTGGAAATACTCGTCATTGTCAATGAAATAGACCTGCATGCGTGCGGCCTGGATGGAGGCCACTTTGATGATGAGCGGATGGTCGGTGTCGTCGATGATGATGTTCATGCCCGACAGGCGAATGACTTCATGCAGTTGATTTCGGCGTTCGTTGATGTTGCCCCATTTGGGCATAAATGTTCGGATTTCTCTACCACTGTCCTGAATGGCTTGCGGGAGCTTGCGACCCACGGTGGCCATAGGGCTTTCTGACACATAGGGAGTCAGCTCCTGCGTGATAAAGAGCACCTTTTTCGCTTTCGTCATGTTATTCTTGCTATAATTACTCTGCAAAGTTACGAAAAAAAACGGAAACTCGTGGAACTTAAGGATTTGATAAACTTTTATGTGTTAAAAAATTGTTTTATCGCGGACAGTTTAACCGTAATTGCAAAGAAATCTGTTATTTTGCACGCTGATTCAAAGAATAGCACGAAATGTTAGTTGTTTCTACAGTAAAAGAACTCGAGAAAGCCCTCGCCGCCGTGCGCGAAAAGGGCGGAAAAATAGGCCTCGTGCCCACCATGGGCGCCCTCCACGAGGGACACGCCTCGCTCGTTCGCCGCAGTGTGGCGGAGAACGGCGCCACAGTCGTCAGCGTCTTTGTCAACCCGACGCAGTTCAACGACAAAAACGACCTTGCCAACTATCCCCGCACGCTCGAAGCCGACTGTGCCCTGCTCGACAGCCTCGGTGCCAGCATCGTCTTCGCCCCCACGGTCGAGGAAGTCTATCCTGAGCCCGACACGCGCCAATTCAGCTACCCGCCCATCGACACCGTCATGGAGGGTGCCCGCCGCCCCGGCCACTTCAACGGCGTTTGCCAAATTGTGAGCAAGTTGTTCTACATGGTCAAGCCCGACCGCGCCTATTTTGGCGAAAAGGACTTCCAGCAGATTGCCGTGGTGCGCGCCATGGTCAACGCTTTGCAGATACCCGTTGAGCTCTGCCCCTGCCCCATCGTCCGCGAAGAGAGCGGTCTGGCACTGAGCAGCCGAAACACGCTCCTCACGCCTGAGGAGAAACAGACGGCGGTGAATATCTCGAAGACGCTTTTCGAGAGCGTGAAGTTCTCGTCCAATCACAGCGTGGCAGAGACGCAGGCCGAGGTGACCGACCGCCTCAACGCCATCGACGGTCTGGAGGTGGAATACTTCGAGATTGTAGACGGTATCACGCTCCAGCCCGTCGCCGACTGGACTGAAGCACCCTACATCGTGGGCTGCATCACCGTCTATTGCGGCCAACGCCCCGTGCGCCTCATCGACAACATCAAATACCGCGGATAAATAAGACATCATGTATCTGAGCCTTCTCAAATCGAAAATCCATTGCGCTCACGTCACGGAGGCCAACCTCCACTACATGGGCAGCATCACCATCGACGAAGACCTAATGGACGCCGTCGGCATCGTTGAGGGCGAGCACGTCCATGTGGTCAACAATAACAACGGCGAGCGCATCGAGACTTACGTCATCACCGGTCCGCGCCAGTCGGGCTGCATCTGCCTCAACGGTGCGGCAGCCCGTCTCTTCCAGGTGGGCGACGAAATCATCATCATGGCGTATGCAATGATGACGCCCGAAGAAGCCGCCACCCATAAGCCCAAAGTCATCTTCCCCGACGGGCCGGACAACCGCCTCTAAGGCTTCCGCCCGCCTATGACAAAGCGCTCTCTCGCCCTTCTCGACTGGACTCGCGACGCCCTGCGGCTCCTCCTGCCGTCCTACTGCATGATTTGCGGCAGACGGCTCGACCGCCACGAGGAATACGTCTGCACAAAATGTTTCAACGACCTGCCCTTCACGCGTCTTCACGGCGAACCGGGCAATGTAGTGGAACGGCTTTTCTGGGCAATGCTGCCCATCCGCAGGGCAAATGCTTTGCTCCACTACCAGACGGAAGGCGATACACGCTACATCTTCTTCCAACTGAAGTATTACAACCGCCCCCGCGTAGGGCGGTTTTTTGGTAGAATCATGGCGCGCGACCTCCTCGACACGGACTTTTTCGACACCGTCGACGTCATCATCCCGTTGCCGCTCCACGCCAAGAAGGAGCGGAAGCGCGGCTACAACCAAAGTCTCCTGCTCGCACAAGGCATCAGCGAGGTGACGGGACTGCCCATCGACACAACTGCCATCGTGCGCTGGGTCGACAATCCCACACAAACCCAACTCACACCCGAAGAGCGGCGCGAGAACGTGCAGGGCATCTTCCACCTCGCCCACCCCGAGCGCGTTGCGAACCGCCACGTGCTCCTCGTCGACGACGTCCTCACCACCAACGCCACGCTCCTCTCTTGCGGCCGCGAACTGGTGCGCGCCGGAGGCGTTTCCATCAGCATCCTCACTCTGGGTCTTGCGGGCCAGCACGCCTTCCCCGCCAAAGACTACATTGCGCCGTGGTAAACACACCCCTCTCTTGCACAAAGAGTTGGGGACAGCCCAAAATCCACCTCTGCGCCGCGCGTTAAAAATCCATATCGTTCTGAAAAAGAAAGCCTCACAGACATTTCCGTTTTACGCTTTTTCCTATCTTTGCAACTGCACCGCGTGGTGCAATTCACACTGTCATTTTAGGATTAAAATATGGACAACTCACCCATCAGAACATTCAACCAGGTGTGGGAATACAACGACTATCTCGGCTTGCCGACGCCCCACAAGCAAGTCTGCGTGATCGACCTCTCCCAACTCAAGCCGACAAGGCACGAGCGCTATATGTTTGGCTTCTACATCCTCTTCCTGAAGGAGGTGAAATGTGGCGAACTGCTCTACGGCCGTCAGACTTACGACTACCAGGAGGGCACCGTGGTGGCGGTGGCACCCGGACAAACGGTGGGTACAGCCGACACCGGCGAAGTCTATCAGCCAAAGGGATGGGCGTTGGCATTCCACCCCGACCTCATCCACGGCACGCCACTCGGAAGGGCCATGAAGGAGTATTCCTACTTTTCCTACGAATCGAACGAGGCGCTCCACCTTTCGGAGGACGAACGCAACATCGTCATCGCCTGCCTGCAGAAAATCAAGGCGGAGACGGAAGCACCAGCCGACCGCCACACGCGCAAAATCATCAACGTCAACATCGAAACGCTCCTCGACTACTGCCTCCGCTTCTACGAGCGCCAGTTTGTCACCCGCGCCCCGGTCAACCACGACTTTCTCATCCGCTTCGAGAACCTTCTCGAGGAGTACTACGCCTCCGAGAAAGCCCGCAAGGACGGTCTGCCCACAGTGAAGTACTTTGCCGACAAACTCTGCCTCTCGTCCAACTATTTCGGCGACCTCGTGAAGAAGGAAACGGGCCGCACGGCGCGCGAACACATCCAGCAGAAACTCATCGACGTGGCGAAAGAGCGCGTCCTCGACCCTGCACAAAACATCAGCAGCGTGGCGTACGAACTCGGCTTCCAATACCCGCAACACTTCACCCGCCTCTTCAAGAAGGTCACTGGCTACACGCCACAACAATACCGCCAGGGAAGCTAAAGCGCATTCAAGCCTTTAGCGCAGAAAGTTATAGCACAAAATAAGGGTGTATCACAACCCCATTTGTGATACACCCGCCTGCTATAACCTTTACCTTTTTCACTACCATTCAGTCATAGCAGAATTTCTTTATTCCACTTCGCGCAACAGCACTTCGCCCTTATAGGCGCTGTCCACAACCAGCAACAGGTTGGGCACGGTCGTGTACGTCCTGCGTTCTCCGCGCTCCACACGATAACTGAACGTGAGCTGTCCCTTCTCGTCCTTCTTCAGACTGACGGGCGTGATTGCGGTGGTGCGGTCGGTTTCGGGCAGACCTACGGCGATGACAAACTGCTTTATGAAGTCGACAGGCGTGGGCTGTCCTTCCGGTCCCATAGTGACTGCCATGCCGAAGAGGCTGTCGAAGTCGGCCCTAGTCGTGACGACGGCGGGCAGTTCCTTCACCGTGTTGTTTTGGAAATAGCCCTCAGCCACCAAGTAGGGGATTTCGCCTTGCGAGAAGGAGTGGGCTGCCGATACAGCCGAGTCTTTTTCGGCGGCGTTCCTGTCGGTCTGGCACGAGGTGAGCGCGGCGGCTGCCAGAGCCAGTGTGATGATGAAATACTTGTCCATTGTCTTATGTACTGAATATTTGTTTTCGCTTTGTTTTTCAGAATGAATACCTCACACCCAGCTCCAGATTGAAGTTGAGGGGCTTCTCTTTGTAAATTGTTTCCACCGGACTGCCGTTGTCGAAGTAATAGCTGACACCGGGCTCGGCATATACGCCAAGACGCGAAGTCGCTTTCAACTGGATACCGGCGGCGGCGTTCACAGAGAACTGCAGGGGGCGCACCTTTGTGGTGGTGTTGGTGGTCGAGGCGACCTTGCCGTCCAGCACATAGTCGGTCTGCGATTTTCCTGCCACGCATTTCTCCACCATGCCGCCACCTGTGGCGTAGACTTCCAGCCGTTTGCTGTCCCACAAGCGACAACTGAACTTGACCGGCACGCCCACAAACTGCAACGTCTGCTGCGTCTCGTAACGGTAATCGTCTGTACCCGATGACAGGTGCGAGGAGAGATAACTGTAGGTCACGCCGCTCTCAATGGCGAGCCAGTCGTTGAGGCTGTAGCGGACTGACAGACCGAACCTCACGGGCTGCCGGTGCTTGGTACGCGTGGTCGTTTCTTTGCCTTGGTTCGCCAGCACAATTTCCTCCACAGGGTCAAGGTCTTCCGTGCCCCCCACCTCTGGGTCTTCCACTGGGAAAATACAGCCGTAGACGAGTTCGCCATATCCTCTATCCTGTTTTGCCGCAGAGGGCAGATTTGAGGTGGCTACGCTGAGGGAAAGGCGTGAGTGGCGGTCGGCGCTGCCCAGACTGGCATCTGCCAGTGACGACCCGAAATCATGGCGGGCTGACGGGCGTTTTTCAGGCAGTGGCCGTGCCGCCTCACTCCTTGTTTCGCTTGCTTTTTCAGCTGGTGTCTTTGCCACCGGAGCCTGCGGCTCACTGTCTGTAGCGGCGGGCTGCGATGTTGCATCACCGTCCTGTGTCATGACCGATTGCGCGGCAGGCTTTGTGGCTGCCGCCAGCAGATTGTCGGACTGCGGCGCAGTCGGTGTAATGGGTGATTGGGATGGTGCGACGTGCTTCGCACCAATAGCGCGGGTGTCCGCCAAGCGGTTTCCATCTGTCGCTGGTTCCGTTTCTGGCGAGGCGCTGTTGCGCACGACGAACAAGGCCAGCACCGCTGCGGCAGCAGCCGACGCGGTCCACAGCGAAATGTGGCGCAGCAGCCGGCGGCGCTGCGGCGCGGGCGATGCTTTCTTGTCCGCTTGCATGGCCTCCTCGATGCTTTCCCACAAACCCGGAGGCGGAGTCACCGTGTGGTTCTCCAGTTTTTTGCGAACTTCGTCAATCCACTGTTCTTCCATAGTTCATCGTATTATAAGCTTTGATTTTCCGCGCCAGCAGTTCCTTTGCCTTGAAGAGCTGCGAGGCGGAGCTGTTCTCTTTGATGTGGAGCGTCTGGGCAATTTCCTTATGGCTCTTCTTCTCCATCACGAAGAGGTTGAAGACCGCCCTGTAGCCCGCGGGCAACTGGCGGATGAGTTCGTGGACGACTTCGGGCGGCACGTCGCTCACCGACGGTTCTTCCTCTTCCTCGGCGACATCGGGCAATTCCTCTTCGTAGAGGATGTCGGCAAACTTTTCGCTGCGCTTGAGGAAACAGAGCGATTCGTTCACCACCACGCGCGTCACCCATGCTTTGAGAGAACCTTCACCCCGATAGTCGAACTTGTCGGCCGAGGTGAAGATTTTGATGAAGCTCTCCTGGAGTACGTCCTTAACGTCTTCGTCGCAAATGACATAGCGGGAGCAAACGGCGGTGAGATAGCCTGCGTACTTATCGTACAGAATTCTCATTGCCTCGGCATCTCTATGCCTGAGGCGTTTGGACAAAACCTGCTCGTCGTTGCTCCCGCTCCTTGTCATTCTCAAACTATAGAAGAACTTACTCTACCGTTACTTTCACCGAACCGGTAGCCTCGCCGTCCTTGTCTTTGAGTGCAACGGAGGTAGTTCCAGCTTTGATAGCCTCCACTACCACAATGCTGTCACTGACAGTTGCAGTTGCAATGCCCGTATCTTCAGACGTGGCGGTGTAGGGAGCGGTTCCTCCTGCCACAATGACGGTGTCCTTGGCGCCCACGCTGAGGCTCAGCGAAGTCTTGTCGAGTGTCAGGCTCTTGGCCTTGACCGTTACAGAGACTTTTCCGCTCAGTTTGTTGTTATCTACGATGTTGACGGTGGCAGAACCTATTTTCAACCCCTTGATTATGATTTTGCCCGCGTTGGCCGTGTCAGCTTCTGCAGTGGCGATTGTCTGGTCGCTCGAGGCAACAGTAAAAGGCGAAGTGCCGTTGCTGACCGTCACGGTGGTGGAGTCGCCAACAGTCATTTCTACTTTTGTGGCCGACAAATTGAGACCTGAGGCGGTAGCGTCGTCGTCGTCATTGTCACACGACATCATTGCGAAAGAACCCAAGCAGCAGACAGCTGCCAACATCAGTTTGAACATTTTCTTTGTTTCCATTTTTGTTTAGTTTTTTGTGTTGATTAATTGGAGATGTTATTTGTTTTGGTCTTCACTACTTAAATTCCATTTCCTTGAAATCTTGCCTGCAACAACAAAAAAATTTTTTGAGAATTGCTTTTTCGGACACACATTGCCGTGTTTTTCTGGTTTCAAATATCTGAAGCAGAATAGATTACTATATTTGATAATTTTTCTGCGTCATACAGAAAATTTTTAGGTATCACCCTCACAAAGTTTATGCGCCTTCAAAAATTAGTCCTGAGCTTTTGAAATTTAGTCCTGAG
>JAUNOO010000120.1 GCA_030531095.1 Bacteroidales bacterium | reverse complement strand
AAAAAAGGCGTCCGAAAAAAACTTGAATGTCTTTTTCGGACGCCGATGGTATTTTTCCCTTTTTCTTATGCCGGACTCACTTCTTGTTGAAAAGCGGTTCAGAAAGAAACTTTATCGCCTCGTTTATTCTGTGTCTGCCCTCCTCTGTATTCATGTCGATATTGCAGAATGTGGAGAGGTCTTTATGCAGATACAGATAATACAATCCACTGATTATTATCGTCGCGATAGCCACAAAGTCTATTCCCGAATCCTTGAACAGTTTGTCATATTTGTCCACAAGTGGCAGGGTAAACAATTCGCGGATGGACGCGGTGCGCTTTGTTATGTCGTTTTTTTCGGCGACTTCCCATCTAATCAACTCCTCCATGACCGATTTTTCCTTCAAACACTCCTGCAGTCCCTCTATCAATGTGATGAACTGGCCGTATGAGGTTTCTTGCTTTTCAGCTTCTTTCGCCACCTCCGAAAACCAATAATCATACTTCTTGACAAACTCACTGAAAAACTCTTCCAGATTTTGATACCGGTTATAAAAAACAGCCGGCTCGATTTTGGCGCCCTTGATAATTTCGGATACCAGCGAACCGGAGAAGCCGTGTTTGAGTACACTCTCCTCTGCTGCCTTATTTATGCTTTCGATTATAGCGGCTTTCGTGCGTCTGACGCGAACCTGCTTGTCGTTGTTTGCCATATTTCCGTAGATGATTAAAGGGGGATTACTGTCTTACTTGCAAATATACGTCTTTTTTATAAATGGCTCACTAAACTGGTGTGGAAATCAAAGCTGAAGTATCTCTCTGGAATGTATCCATGCGGCGCGCCTCGCAGTCAACACTCGACAGGCAATTGGGCGAGGCCACGGTGACGGCGACCAAGGTGAAGTTCTACACGAAGGGCGACACGCTGGTCTACAACGCCGATGCCTTCCAGTTGCAGGAAGGCTCGATGCTCGACGCACTTGTGGCGCAGCTGCCGGGCGCGGAACTGAAGCCCGACGGACGTATCATGGTGAACGGAAAATTCGTGGAAAGCCTCCTGCTCAACGGACGCGACTTCTTCAAGGGCGACAACACCGTGCTGCTCGACAACCTGCCCGCCTACATGGTGCATCAAGTGCAGGTGTATACGAAGGAGAGCGAAACGAGCAAGCTGCTGGGGCGCAAGGTGGACGACGGGCAGTTTGTGATGGACGTGAAACTGAAACGTCAATACGCCATCGGCTGGCTGGCTAACGTAGAGGGAGGCTACGGTACGGAGGACCGCTATCTGGCACGCCTGTTTGCCATGCGTTACACGCCCCAGTCGCGCCTGACCCTCTTTGGCAATCTCAACAACGTGAACGACCGCCGCAAACCCGACGGGAACGGCGATTGGGGTGACTTCGACGTGACGGGCGGACTGACTGCCACGAAGCGCGGCGGCGTGGACTATTCCGTGTTCGACAAGCGCGAGCGCTTCGAACTGTCGGGCAACGCGGAAGTGTCCTACACGGACAATGACAACTTCTGGAGCGGCACGTCCACCGACTTCCTTTCGGGCGGAGATGTCTACAACGTGACTTCAAGCCAGACGAACAGCAGCAACCTCTCAATAAGCACACAGCACGACTTGAAATTCAACTTCCCGCAGAAGCATCATGCGTTCAGCCTGTCGCCAAGTTTCAGCTACGAGAAGAGCGACTATAACTACAACTACCTGAACGGGACGTTCGGCGTGCGTCCCGTGGACGACTACACCGCCGTGCTCGACAGTCTTTTCTCACCCGACTGGACCACCACCATGCGCAACCTCATCCGCCGCAACGGGGAACAGGCTGTGGGCAACAGCCACACGACGGACGCCGCCCTGTCGTTCTGGAGCTTCTTCAAGATGCCATATTCGCAGGACGGCGTGTCGGTGGACGGCAGCATTTCATACAGCGACAGGCAACAGGAGAATTTCAACCATTTCCTCTACAACTACTACGAGGGCGACGCCTTGCAGGACGACTGGCGCAACCGCTACAACGAGTCGCCCGAGCGTGACTTTGAGGTGCAGGTACGAACGAAGTACTTCTGGCACTGGAACGACGAAATCATGCTCAACCCCAGTTACACTTTCAACTACAAATACAACTCGGGCGACCGTATGCACTACCGCCTCGACGTGCTCGACGAAAGCACTGAGCAGGCGCTCGGCTGGCTGCCTTCGGACGCCGGGTTGCTGATGCAGGCGCTCGACTCGGACAACAGCTACGAGGGGCGGCTGAACCGCTATCGCCACAACGTGACGCTCGACTGGCAGTGGCAACACTACAGCACAAGTCCGCAAGGCCGCCGGCTGTCGGGATGGAACGTGCAGGTGAAGCCAGCCGTCACCGTGGAAGACAACCGCTTCCGCTTCACGGACTTCGCAAGCGGAATGCGCGCCACACAAGATATCCACAAGACATACGTCCTGCCGCAAGCCCGTTTCAGCCTGAAGCGCAACACGCAAGAGTTCCGCCATGAACTGAACTTCGTGGCAAGCCTCAGCAGCAGTTCGTCCTCCATGACGAATCTGGTGGACAAGACTTACGCTGCCGACCCGCTGAACGTCACGCTGGGCAACCCCGACCTGAAACAGCGCACCGACATTGACTTCTCCTTCAGCTACAAGTCTGACCGCTGGATGCGGGACAAGGAACGCCAACTGTACGGCAATGCCGGTTGGCACTATGCCGCAAATGCCTTCTCTGTCAGCTACGTCTACGACAAACAGACGGGTGTGACGACCAGCAGTCCCGTCAATGTGGACGGCAACTGGAACGCTTGGCTGAACGTGGGCTATACCTCTCCCCTTGACAAGCAGCGCCGCCTGACGCTCACCACGACGACTGCCGCCAATTATTACCACATCGTCGACTTCTCCGGCAGCAATCCAGCAGCCGTCCCGCTCCGCAACACCACGAAGACTGCTGTGGTCAGCGAGGACCTGCGTCTGAACTACCGCTACGGGAAAGTCAGTGTAGGCGTGAGGGGAAACGCGGCATGGAACCACGCGACCGCCAACCGCAACGACTTTGCCAATGCCAACACCTGGAACATCCACTACGGCGCCAACGCCACCGTCGACTTGCCTTGGGCATTCCAGCTCTCCACCGAACTGACCATGTTCACGCGCAGGGGCTATGAGTCGTCCACAATGAACCGAGACGACCTTGTGTGGAACGCCCGCCTCTCAAAGGCTTTCCTGAAGAACCGCCTTACGCTGATGGTCGACGCTTGGGACATATTGGGCAACCTCTCCAACGTGAATGCTGGCATCGACAGCCGAAACCGCTGGGAGTACTACACCAACGTCATCCCCCGCTACGTCATGCTGCGCCTTGTGTACAGATTTGACAAGCAGCCTAAGAATCAAAAGAATTAAGCGTACAATAAGTCTGTTTTTAAAGTTAGAGCTTTTGAAAATTATCGCGGAGATAATCTTCAAAGGCTCTGTTCATATTACAGAGAACATGGGGTTGGCTTGAAAGCCGCAAAGTTCTTTTCAGAAATGGATATTGACGTCGATGCCGAAGCAGCGCGGATTGCCGTACTGGGCGAAGGTGTTGCCCATGCTCTGGAAGGCGAAGGTCTGGTAGTCGGTGGCTGTGAGGTTCTTGCCCCACACGGCGAGACTGACGTCGCCGATGAGTTCGGTGTAGACCGAAGCGCCGAGCGTGGCGTAGAAGGACTGGTCGTAGGTGTTGGCTTCGTCCCAATAGATGCGGCCTGCGCCTGCCACGTTGGCGCTGACGCCTACCGCCTTGAAGACGCGGTTGGCGAGGGGCTGGCGGAAGTCGGCGGTGAAGCCGAGGGTGTGCTCGGGGGCGTAGGGCACTTTGTTGCCCGAGTAGTCCACTGCTTCGCCGTCCTCGTTCTTCCCGAGGTCGTAGTCGGTAAATTCGGCATTGGTGTAGCCGTACGCCGCCGTCAGGTTGAGGCGGTTGCTGAAGAGTGCGGAGCGGAGCGTCACTTCTGCGCCACAGCTGCGCGTCTTGCCGGCGTTGACCATGACGCGGCCCAGACCGCTTTCGGTGAAGCGCGCCAGTTGCTGGTCTTTGGTCAGCATACAGAAGAAGGTGTAGTCAGCCCGGAGCGCATCGCCGAGGATTTTCAGGTGACCGCCCAGCTCGAAGTTCCACGACTGCTCAGGCTTGTACGCCAGCGTCCCGAGTTCGGGCTCTTCGGGAATGTACTGGTTCAGAATGCCCGTCATTCCCGCAATGGCTTGTTGCTTCGACGCGTCGGGCAAGGGCATCTGGTTGATAGTCTCCACGCTGTAATCCCGCACGCCCACCATCATGGAGCGTTGCAGCATCGTCTGCGACAGTTCTGAGTAGCTCTGAATGTTGTAGCCTCCTGAGCGGTAGCCCTTCGACACAGCGATGTAGACGTTTCCGCGGCCGCTGCGGTGGTTGTATTGCAGGGCGAGCTTCGGCAGCAGTTGCCAGGTGTCCGACTTCAGCGTGCCTGCCAGCGACGGGTCGGCAACAAGGTTGGCGTTGACGCCGAAACTCGGCATCGTGAAGTTGTAGGTCATGTCGCGCGCCGCACCCGACGTCATGTCGAGTTGCGTATGGTCATAGTCCAGTCGCAGACCCGCCGTCACCGACAGTCCTGCGCCAAGGTCGAGCGTGCTCTGGTGGTAGAGCGCCACGTTGAGCGCCGGGGTGGAGAAGGCGGCGGCGAAGGGCAAGTCTGTTCCCGTGAAGCCCAGCGTCATGGCGGGGGCAGAGGGCAGGACCGACGCGAAAATGCCGTTGAGGTAGTCCACACCGTCGGCATAGAACGTCACGGGGCACGTCGTCTCCATGTCCTGATACATGAAGAAAGCGCCCGTCGTCCACTGCCAGCGCTTGCCGGGCTTGCTCTTCAGCGAAAGTTCCTCAGTGTAGGTGCCCATGCGCTGCTTCTGTTCGAGCGAGAAGACGTCGGTGGCGACGAAATCCTGGTCCATGAAGAGGCGGTCGCGCAGATATTGGAAGGCGGTGATGGACGAGAGAATGAAGTTGGAGGCTTGCCACTCAATGCCCAAGCCCGTATTGAGAAGTTCGCGGCGGTAGTTGCTCTGGCGGTTCTGCGAAATGCTGCCCTCCAGGTCGGCAGTGGCGGTATAGCCGTTGGCGGCAGTGAGGAAGTAGGGGCAGGCGTCCTCGTCGCTGTATTCGTAGGAAGCGGTGAGGTCGAAGCGCAGTGCGTCGGAGGGTTTCCAGCCGAGGCGCAGCTTGCCGCCGCCCGCGTTGGCACCGTCGGCTTTCTCGCCGGTGGAACTGTTGCGGTAGAACCCGTTTTCACCCTCATAATAAGCACCGAGCGAGAGCGCCACCTTGTCGGACGGGTGCAGATAGGTGACGGCTTTGGCGGAGCGTCCCGTTGTGCGGCCGACAGCGCCCAGACTCACGTCAGTGCCCTTGTGGGTGAAGGGGTCGGCAGTGGAGACGCGCACAAGACCGCCCATTGAGTTGCGGCCATAGAGCGTACCCTGCGGGCCACGAAGCACGTCCACGCGCGCCACGTCGAGGAAGGCGAAATCGTACGCCGACTTGTCGATGTAGGGCACGTTGTCCACGTAGAGGCCCACGGCGGGGGTGTTGATGCGCGAACCGATGCCACGGATGTAGACCGCAGAAGTAATGCGCGACCCGTAGTCGGGCATGAAGAAGTTTGGGGCATACGCCGAAACGCCCTTCACGTCGTCCGCGCCAATGCGGTTGAGCGCGTTGCCGTTCAGGATTGACACCGATACGGGCTGGTTCTTGAAGAGCGAAGTCTCCTTGGGCGAAGCCACCACGACGGCTTCTTCTATTTCAATGTCGGATAGCGTATCGCGTCCGACCGTTTGCGTGGTTTCAGCACTCAGCTTGACCTCGGGCTGTTCGTGCTTTCCGTCAGCCATCGTGCAGACGGGCACACTGAGGCCTGCGGCCATCATCAAGAGGGTAAATTGTTTCATGTCTGGATTTCAGAATTTTTGTTTTCGGGTGCAAAGTTAGGAGCTTTCGCCCGTTGCTGAAATCCTCATTTATGGGGAGAAATACAACGCGCCCGCTTTACTCCCTCGCGCCACAGAAGAAAAAGGGTCGCGCGCTCGGGCTTTTGAAAATTATATCCCAGAAAAATCAAAGGGAACGATATACAAGTTGTCCCTGAATGGAAATATCACACGGATTCACTC
>JAUNOO010000001.1 GCA_030531095.1 Bacteroidales bacterium | reverse complement strand
CTCAGGACTTTTTACCAAAAGCTCAGGACTAGTTTTTGATGGATCTGGCGCGGGTGTTAAAGGCACTGGAAAATAGTCGCAAAGCACTGGCGAAAATTTGCGAAGCGCGTGGGAAGAATAGCGCCGCCCTACGCTGTGTCTTTTTCAGTCCAGCCCCCTTTTCAAAAAAACGACCCCGCTCCTGGCTATTCTGAAGCGGGGCATAATAATATGAATGGGAATTGGGAATCGAAGCAGATGCCGTTATTCGGCGAGCGGGTTCCAGCCTTGCGCCTTCAGTTCAAACTCCTGACCGTCGCGGGCGACGAGGGCGCAACCCAATTCGGGTTTGGTGATGTGGCCGATGACTTTCACGTCTTCGAGTTGCGACACGCGTTCGTGGTCGGTGAGCGGCACGGTGAAGAGCAGTTCGTAGTCGTCGCCGCCGTTGAGGGCGCAGGTGGTGACGTTCATGTTGAACTCCTCGGCGGTGACGGCGGTCTGGTAGTCGAGGGGGATGCGCTCCTCGTAGACGCGACAGCCCGTGCCCGACTGCTTGCAGATGTGCATCAGTTCGGACGAGAGGCCGTCGCTGATGTCCATCATCGCCGTGGGGCGTATGCCGGCGGCACGAAGGGCTTCGACGATGTCGCGACGCGCCTCGGGTTTGAGCAGACGTTCAAGAAGGTATTCGCGTCCGCTGAAATCTGGCTGGGCTGGCTCGCCGGCGTTGGGTTTCATCGACTCGAAGACCGCTTTCTCACGTTCCATGAGCTGGAGACCCATATAGGCTGCACCGAGGTTTCCGCTGACGCAGATGAGGTCGGTGTCGCGGGCGCCGTTGCGGTAGACAATGTCTTCGCGGCGGGCTTCACCGATGCAGGTGATGCTGATGGCGAGGCCGGTGAGGGAAGAGGTGGTGTCGCCGCCCACGATGTCGACGTGGTGACGCTCGCACGCCATGCGGATGCCGTCGTAGAGCTCGTCCATGTCCTCCACCGAGAAGCGGCGGCTCAGGGCGAGGTTCACGATGAGCTGGCGCGGCGTGCCGTTCATGGCGTAGACGTCGGAGAGGTTGACCATCGCGGCCTTATAGCCGAGGTGGCGCAGGGGCGTATAGACGAGGTCGAAGTGGATGCCCTCCATGAGCATGTCGCTGGTAACGAGGACGTCGGAAGCGGGGTAGTTGAGCACGGCACAGTCGTCGCCCACGCCCCGCAGGGTGGAGGCATTGACGGCAGTGAGCCCCTCGGTGAGGTGGTCGATAAGGCCGAACTCGCCGAGGGTGGAGATTTCTGTTCTTTTTGCCATAAATTATGAAGAGGTGGTCAGTTTTCTGGGCGGGATTTTACCTTGAAAATAAAATTCACCTTAGAAATAATAGCCAATTCCGATGCTGGCACCGACCGTACTGTTGTCACTGAAATCGTGCGTGCTCATCTTGTAGTAAATGCTCGGCTCAATCGTGAGATACTGGTTGATGAAGAAGGCATAGCCGATGGTGACGGGAATCATGATGTCGTTGTTGCTCTTCGTGAAGTGGTCGTACTCGGCACCTGCACCGAGGTAGATGCCGCACTGGTCGAAGTAGTAGCGGGCACCGGCGGCTACGCGCACGTCGTCGAGGTTGCGGGTGTGTTCGTAACCAGCGGAGGCGTGGAGCAGGAGGCAGTCGGCAATGAAATAGCCGGCGGCGGCGTCAACGCCGAGGCGGAACTTCTCGTTGGCGCTGTAGGAAAGACCAAGACCGGTGAGGGAGGCGCCGACATACTTCTTGCCCTGCTCAAATTGGGCGTGGGCGGTGCTGAAAGCTGCGACGAGGAGCAGCAGAACGAGGGTGATTTTCTTCATAAGAAAAGAGGTTTGAGTTTAAGAATAACCAAAAGTAAAACTTTTTTCAGACACAAAGTATCCTACGGCAATAGTTTAACTTCTGTTTAACTGAAATCGGCTCGCCGAGAGACGTTTATTGGTCGTCCAGACGGGAATCTTCGCCGTCAGGGTGAGAAACTTCGGGGGCAAGCACCGCCATGATTTCGCCGCTGCCGGGTGTCAGGAGAATTTCGCCTTCGGCGAGCGGAGCCACGGGGCGCAAAGCGTAGAGGGCGCGGGGCATGGCGGACGTCAGGAAACGGCGCAGGGCAATGGCGACAAAGCCCATGGTGCGGCGCAGGTTGACTTCGATGCAGGGATGGAGGCAGAGTCGGCCTTCGGCGTCGGTCACGAGCATCAAGTCTACGCCGAGCGGCCCGACGTAGCGCCCCACCAACAACGTGGCAAGGTGGCGCTCCAGACTGCGGCGCACGGCGTCGAGCACGGCGCGCAAAGGCTGGTCGAAAGCGGCGCAGAGTTGGGCATCGGGGGCGACAATGTTGCCGACGTAGGCACCGACGTCGGAGGTGCGGAAGAGGGACAGACCGTCGTAGCGGACAGCCTCTGGCGTGACGGAGAATTCTATGGCGAAATCCTGCTGGCGCTGATAGGAAGGCTCTACTTCCAATGCGCCCTGCCGTTCGAGGATGCGCGCGGCGCGGCGGAACTGGGCTTCGGGCGACTGGGGCGAAAGGGGGAACACGCCGCGCCCGCTGCACGACCAGGGGGCTTTGACGAAGGCGTGACCGTAGCGGTCGACGGCGGCGCGGACTTCGGCGTCGGACGTGCACCACAGCGACTCGCCGACGGTGAAAGCGGGGACGTCCTGCCGCACGGCTTGCAACAACCCGACGGCGGTGTGGCGGCTCGAGAGGCGGCGGATTTCGTCCAACTCGTCGGCGGAAAGCAAGAGCCGTTCGGGAGCGCCGAGGCGGCGCAGGCGATGAACGAGCGCGGCATCCCAGCCCCAGGGCACGATGCGGTCGATGGTGTCCCAGCGAGGCGCGGCGATCAGGCTGCACCCGTTCAGCACGGACGGGAGGGACTGCCCCTTCGCCACGAGGACGGCGTTGCCCTCCGCGCCCCACCACGCAGGCAAAGCGGCGAGGCTCTCAGCAAGCACGCGGGCGGCACGGGTCGGCGTATAGTAGGGCGAACCGGCAGCGAGGGCTTCGTCGTGGTCGGGGTTGAAGACGTGGAGGACTGACATGTTTTTATTATCGGAAAAGACGGGGCGGGGCTTTCCTTATTTATGACCTTTTTATTCGGCAGCCTGGACGGGAAATTTATTGCCCGGCAGGAGGGAAACCGCCGCGCTGCTCCCATTGTTCGAAGGCCTGACGCGCACACTCGTAGCCTTCTTCGTAGAGGGCGGTCAACTTCTTGACATTGCTCTCAAGGCGACCCACTTCGAGGTTGTGGACGGGACGTATCGCCATGATTTTGCCTTCGTCCTCAAGGCGTTCCACGAGTTTGAGCTGGCGGTTGTAGTAGGCGTGGCGGTGGCTGAGCACGAGGCGGAGGCGGGGATAGTTGCGGTAGATGAAGCGGGGCATCTTGATGTCGCGGTCGTCGGAACGGAAGCCGCGGGGGCGCGTCATCACCACAACGTTGAACGAATGGCCCGTTGCCATGGCGCGCTCCACGGGGATGGAGTCGACAATGCCGCCGTCGAGCATGGGTTCGCCGTCGATGTCCACTATGGGGCAGACGAAGGGCAGGCTGCTCGACGCCTTCGCCACGCGGACAAGGCGGTCGGGGTCGGCGCTCTCGGTGAGGTAGCAGGCCTTGCCCGTGCGGCAGCTCGTGGTGACCATCTCGAACTTCATGGGGTTGGCAAAGCAGGTGGCGTAGTCGAAAGGCAGGAGCTCGTTGGGGATTTTGTTGTAGATGGTGTCCTGGTCGAGAATGCTGTGCTGCGTCCAGAGGTACTTGACGCCGATGTATTGGAAGCGCTCGAGCAGGTCGATGTTGGTCTTCTTGGCACGTCCGCGCTGGCGGCTCATGTAGGAAAGCCCGTTGCACGCCCCGGCAGAAACGCCGACGCAATAGGCAAAATTGATGTCGCGGTCGAGCAGATAGTCGAGCGCGCCACTGGTGAAGACGCCACGCATGCCGCCGCCTTCGAGTACAAGTCCGATGTGAGAGTCGAGGGTCATAGAGTCAAGTCTTGCAGTTGGGTTGTTGTCGTCGTGAGTGCTATTGCGGAGGGACGGAAGGGCTACAAATTCAGTCGTCGGAAGGTTTCGCCTGTTTTTTCCACGCGGTCTGTCGCGACGAAACTTTTTTGTATCTGGACAAAAGAAAAGTGCCGGTGCCCACTCCTTTTTTATAAAAAAGCTTTGCAAAGATAGGGCTTTCCAAAGAAAATCAGTATTTTTGCGCAAAGAAAAAGACGCCGGAACTGAATCTGAAGCGCGTTTTTTTGTTAAGGAACGGCACACTCCGGTCGCGCGTCGCCCGCTTTGTCAACCCGACCCTACAAATCGCGCCCCTCGTCTGGCGGCGCCAAGGCTTTGCCCCAATCAGCTGTTTCACCAAAAAACACAGATATCATGTTATTCTCAAAAGACACATACTCGAGCCGCCGCGCCCAGCTCCGCGAACTGGTGGGCGACGGACTAATCGTGCTGTTCGGCAACAACGACAGCCCGATGAACTATCCCGCCAACACTTATAAGTTCCGCCAGGACAGCAGTTTCCTCTATTTCTACGGCCAACACCGCGACGGCCTCGTGGGCGTCATCGATGCCAACTCGGGCGACGAAACGCTCTACGGCGACGAAATTGACATCGACGACATCGTCTGGTACGGCTCGGTGACTTCGGTGGTGGAGATGGCACAAGAGTGCGGCGTGGCTCGCACTGCGCCGATGGGCGCGCTGGCAGACGCTGTGAGCGCAGCCGTCAAGGCAGGACGCACGGTGCACTTCCTGCCGCCCTACCGCTACGACACGCAAATCCAGATTATGGACTTGCTGGGCATTCACCCGTCCAAGCAGCGCGAGGCGGCTTCGCTGAAGCTCATCAAGGCTGTGGTCAAACTGCGCTCGAAGAAGAGCGCGGGCGAAATTGAAGAACTGGAACGCGCCTCGGTCATCGGCTACGAAATGCACACTACTGCAATGCGCCTCTGCCGCCCCGGCGTGACGGAACAATACATCGGCGGTGTGCTCGACGGCATTGCAGCCAAGCTGGGCTCCATTGTGTCGTTCCAGAGCATCGTTTCGATGCACGGCGAAACGCTCCACGGCTATCCCTCGCCGCGCAAGCTGGAGGCGGGCAGACTGCTGCTCTGCGACGCGGGTGCTGAAACGATTGAGCACTACTGTTCGGACCACACGCGCACCACGCCCGTCAGCGGCAAGTTCACGCAGCGCCAGAAGGACATCTACAACATCGTGGTGGACTGCCACGACTTGGCTCTGACGAACGCCCGCCCCGGCGTACGCTGGTGGGACGTTCACCGCGCCGTCTGTGTCCTCATGACCGACCGCCTCAAGGAGCTCGGTCTGATGAAGGGCGACACGGAGGAGGCCGTGAACAGCGGGGCACACGCGCTCTTCATGCCGCACGGATTGGGCCACATGATGGGAATGGACGTGCACGACATGGAAGGCCTCGGACAGGTGTATGTGGGCTACGACGACGAGACGCGCCCCTCTACGCAGTTCGGCACGGCATCGCTCCGCTTCGGCCGCCGCTTGGAGGAGGGCTTCGTCGTGACGGACGAACCGGGCATCTACTTCATCCCCGACCTCATCGACCTGTGGCGCCGCGAAGGCACTAACGCCCAGTTCCTCTGCTTCGACGAAATCGAGAAGTTCAAGGACTTCGGCGGCATCCGCATCGAGGACGACGTACTCATCACGGCGGACGGCTGCCGCTTCCTCGGCAACGACCGCATCCCCTATAAGGTGGAGGACGTGGAACGCTTCGTCGAAGAGAACCGCAGTGAATTATAACCCCTAACTTATTCAATAACAAACCAATAAACAAATTCTGACCAATGAACAAGTATTACATCATCGCAGCGGCGCTCTGTATGATGCTCCCCGCGACAATGAATGCACAGAACAAGCCGGAGGAGAAGAAAGACTCTATGGTGTTTACTGTAGTCAAGGAGAATGCCATCACGCCCGTTAAGGACCAGAACCAGAGCGGTACTTGCTGGGCCTACTCTTCGCTGGGCTTCTTCGAGTCTGAACTGCTGCGTATGGGTAAGGGCGAGCACGACCTCTGCGAGTCGTTCCTCGTTTACCACACCTACATGGACCGCGCCGACAAGAGCGTCCGCACACATGGCGACGCCAGCTTCTCGCAGGGCGGCTCGTTCTACGACGCTGTCTACTGCCTCAAGCACTACGGCATCGTACCGCAGGAGGCTATGCCCGCTCCGGGTTCGCTCTACGGCGATTCGCTCTTCAACTTCAACCAGCTCGACGCTGTGGCTTCGGCTGTGGTCAACACCATCGCCAAGGGTAAGCTGAAGACTATCAACCCTGTATGGAAGAAGGACCTCTCGGCCATCTATGCCAACTACTTCGGCGAACTCCCCGAGAAGTTCACCTACAAGGGCAAGGAATATACGCCCCAGAGCTATGCCGAAAGCCTCGGCCTCAACCCTGACGACTACGTATCGCTCACGAGCTACACGCACTACCCCTTCTACTCGAAGTTCATCATCGAAGTGCCCGACAACTGGCGCTGGGCAGAGAGCTACAACCTGCCGCTCGATGAGTTCATGGAAGTGATGGACGAGGCTGTCCGCAACGGCTACACCTTCGCCTGGGGCTCTGACGTCAGCGAGAAGGGCTTCAGCCGCAAGGGTATCGCCACCGTGCCCGACGAGGCAGAAGCTGCCGACAAGACGGGTTCGGACGCCGCCCGCTGGACTGGTACCAACGAACGCAACAACATCAAGCCCGAGGACTCCAAGGGCGAGAAGGTCATCACGCAGGAGATGCGCCAGGAAGCCTACGACAACTGGGAAACAACTGACGACCACGGCATGGTCATCTACGGTCTGGCCAAGGACCAGAACGGCAAGGAGTACTTCATGATGAAGAACTCGTGGGGTGACTACGGTCCCTACAAGGGTCTCTGGTACGTCTCCAAACCCTTCGTGGCATACAAGACGATGAACATCCTCATCAACAAGAACGCCATCCCCTCCAAGATTGCCAAGAAGCTCGGCATCAAGTAAAATTGCCAGCCTCTCTACAAGACGAGTCATATTATAAAGCAGGCGTGCCCCACCCTCAAAGGTCGGACACGCCTACTTTTTTGTAACGAAAACACCGGCTAATCCCTATCAGCCGCCAAATTCCTCAGAAAACAAATTCGCCCCTCACCCAAAAATATCCGCCCAAAAGTTTCTCCGCCTCAAATAAATGTCGTACTTTTGCAGTCCGTAAGGCCAAGCCTCAGGAGAGATGGTAGAGTGGTCGATTACAGCAGTCTTGAAAACTGCCGTGCTGAGAGGCACCGGGGGTTCGAATCCCTCTCTCTCCGCATCTAACTCTGAAAATCAGTGAGTTAAGAATCAAGTACCTGGAAAAGTACCCGAAAAGGTCTTTTCTGGGTATTTTATTTACTGCTCTTCAACTTCCACAAATTGTATTACTGTAAGCTATAATTGTAACGGCAAATATGCATATAAAGATGCGCACCCAATCCAACAAGTTGTATTTAGGCTTTGTCGTTTCTTCCGTCGTCGTGCCTTCCTGCTTTTTGTCAGCCCAAGTCTAAGTCCCAGAAAAAGATTCGGCACGCCGAAAAAACGAGGCTTTCAGATCCGCTAGCATAGCAAATAAAACCAAGTCCAGAGCTATCAAAAACTAGTCCTGAGCTTTTGGGGCAGAAGCTCAGGACTAATTTTAAATAGCTCAGGACTTTTTTGCAACCCCTCCGACGTAAGTTTAAAAACGCTCAGAATCAGACTTTTAGAAAACTGGCAAAATGGAGGATTTCTGGACTTGGATGAGGGTGCACATTCCAACTGGCGGAAGTTCAGAAAGTGCGCCCCACGTTATAAGAAATTTTCCCTTTCCAAAAACCGAAACGGGGATGCGCCGCTGTGGACGCATCCCCGTTTTGGATATTGTGAGGCCGCTGCTTATTGCAGAACTACAGACTGGCTGTGGGTCTTGCCTTCGCTGTCGGTGACGTCGACGATGACCATAGGACCGGCGTTCTGGCTGACGGTCACTGAGGACTTGGAGGTCTCGTTAATCACACGACCCTGGAGGTCGGAGACGCGCATGGCCTTCACGGCTCCCGTGTAGGAAACGGTGCGACCGGCTACGCTGAACTTCGAGGCTGCGTCGGCGGAGGTGACGTTATCGATGCCTACGCTGTGGTCGATGGTGAACACGGTGGTTGAACCCTTAGTGGCGGGAAGGGTCACGAGGTTG
Organism: Bacteroidales bacterium; assembly: GCA_030531095.1. Taxonomy (GTDB): domain Bacteria; phylum Bacteroidota; class Bacteroidia; order Bacteroidales; family Bacteroidaceae; genus Alloprevotella. The sequence continues at coordinate 77,187 of JAUNOO010000001.1, read as the reverse complement.
GTGCCGACCACTTCGGGTTCGGTCTCTACGCCGTCAACCATGCAGGTGGCGCCTACGATGCCCTGGCAGCGGATTACGCCAGGCTGGCCCTGGTTGTTGACTACCGTTACGAAAACGGGGAGGCCTTCTTCCCACGTGATGCTGACGGTGAAGTCGCCTACCGCCTTCAGACCGGTGACAGAACCGTTTGCCCATACGGAAGGCAGGGCGGGGAGAATCTGGATGGTGTCGGTGACGCTCTGCATCAGCATTTCGGCGATACCGGCGCAAGCACCGAAGTTACCGTCAATCTGGAAGGGAGCGTGGGAGTCGTAGAGGTTGTAGTAGATACCGCCGGCATACTGGTTGGTGCTGTAGCTCGTACTGTGGTTCAGAGCGAGAGCCAGCACGGTGTGGGCGTGGTCGCCGTCGTGGGCGCGTGCCCAGAGGTTGATTTTCCAACCCATTGACCAACCCGTAGAGGAGTCGCCGCGGAGCAACATGGAGTTGACGGCTGCGTTGAAGTAGGGGCTGGAGGGCGTTACCTGTGCGAAGGGGTAGAGGCACATGAGGTGGGACATATGGCGGTGACCGCTCGAACCAGCAGAGAAGGCGCTCGTCTTCCATTCGCGGAGGAGTTCGTCGCCGGTGCTCACGCCGTTGAGGGTGGAACCCCAGTCGCCAGTGTAGGTCTCAATCGCCAGACCCTTGTCGAGTTTCTCGAAACGGTCGGTCAGGATGGCGAGTGAATCAGCCGATACGCCACAAGCATCACCAAGCACTTCGGCTGCGTCGAGCGTGTTGCTGAAGAGTTCCCAAACGAGCTGCTGGGCGTGGGCTACGCCGTCCTCAGCGCTGGGGCCATGTTCGGGCGAGTATTCGTCAGGGCAGACGTAGGTGCCGTCGGTGTCGAGCACAAGACGGTCAATCCAGAACTGAGATGCCGTCCACATTGTGGGGAATGCGCCCTGGAGGAACTCGGTGTCGAGCGTATAGCGGTAGTGCTGCCACAGGTGCGTGACGTACCAAGCGTTGGCGATGACGTAGTTGTGCATGAAGGAGCCCACGCCGCCGAAGATGTTGTTCTCGGTGTAGCAAGTCCAGCCGTACTTCTGGCCAGCAGCCTTGGCGTAGCTTGCCCACTGGCCGTGGTTCATCGCCATGTTGGTGATGTAGTTGAGGAAAGGCACGTGCATTTCGCTGAGGTTGGTGGGCTCGGCGGGCCAGTAGTTCATCTGGACGTTGATGTTGGAGTGGATGTCAGAGTTCCACGGCGCCTCGCTGCTGTTGTTCCAGATGCCCTGGAGGTTGGAGGGGAGGTCTACGCCGCGCGACGAACTGATTTCGAGGTAGCGACCATAGTTGAAGTAGAGCTGTTCGAGCTTCAGGGCGAAGGTCTCTGTGCCAGTCTCAAGGTCGTCCGTGTACTGGTCGACGAGTTCGTTGGTGGTCACGTCGTTGGCAGCATCGGTGAGGGTGAAGCTGACGCGGTCGAAGTAGGTCTTATAGTCCTCCACGTGCTCGGCGTAGAGTTCGCTCCACGACTTGGCGGCGGCATCGTTGATGCGTGCCGATACGGTCGAGGCGAGTGCCGACGTGTTGGAAACGTAGGTGGAGGAGTAGGCGTCGAAGTCAGTGGCTCCGGCAAGGATGAGGAGCACCTCGTCGGCGTTCTGCACTGTGATGCCCTCGTCGGTGGTCGTGACGGCGGCGTTGTCACCGCTTGCCACTACCTTGATGCGGGCGTTGTAGCTGATGGTTTCGAGCTTGCCGCTGAACGTGCCTTCGCCCTCGGAGTAGGACGTCGTGGCAGAGATGCCCGGCGAACCGCTCTCGAGCGTGAAGCGGAGGCTGAGTTTGCCAGCTTGGTCGGCTGCGTAGTGGGCGAGGACAGCCTGTGCGGGATAGGAGGCGATGTACTGGCGCGTATAGGTCGTCGCGCCGTCCGGGCTCTTGTAGGACACCGTACCCGTGGCGTTCGTCAGGTCGAGCTGGCGGTAGTATTCCTGTGCGGCAGCGTCAGAGCCGTAGCCAATTTCGCCGCTGATGTCTTCCACGTAGACCGAACCGAAGTTCTCATAGTCGCCATATTCAGAGCCGTTGTCAGTGCTGCTGCCGCTCCAGAGCGACTTCTCGTTGAACTGAATTTCGTCCTTTGCGATGCCGCCGAAGAGGCTGGCGCCGAACTGGCCATTACCGATGGGGAGCGAGTACTCCATCCACGTGTTCGACACGCCGGTGCGCGTAGCGGGCTGGTCGTACCACAGCGTGAGGTTGTTGCTGGGCGTATAGGTCGTCGTGCCAACCACGTTGAAGTCGGCATAGGTCATGTCGTCGGGCGAGATGAAGGTCACCGGGTTGTTGTTGTCGGCAGAACTCCATACACCGATGCTGCGGCCCACGCTGGAGCCACCCCACTGGTTGAGGCTCTGGCCAGAATAGGCGTTGGGGCAAATTTCCCATGCGGGAGAGTAGGTGCTGTTGGTCGTTTCGATGAGGCTGTAGCCTGCTGAATAAGCAGTGGTCGAAGCGCGCAACGGCGTGCTGTTCGAGGGGCTCTCAGAGGTGGAAGCCGTGGAACTGACTACAGCGTAGCGGCCAAGCTTGTTGACGAGCTGGAAGTTGTCCTGCGTGCCGACGAGCTTCCAGAGCTGTGCGTCGATGGGGTCGGCAGTAGCTGTGCGGATGCACTCGCCTTCGCCGTTGTCCTGCAAGGTGTAGCCACCGTTGTTGAACTGAATGAAGTACCACGTCTCGTTTTCGTCGTCGCTGAATGTCGGCAGCGATACGCTGGCGGGCAAGAACGTGAGCGGGTTGTTGGTGTCGCCCGCAGTCCATTCGCCGAGGCTTTTGCCCGTACCGGCACCGCCCCACTGGTTCATGGAGTTGCTGCTACTGCTGCGCTGAATTTCCCAATAGGTGGAGGCAGAGGAGTTGGTGCTCTGCACGATTTTCAGCGTCGTCTTGTTGGACGAGTTCGTCTTGAAATAAGAACTGGTGTAGTACACGTAGTTACCCAGTTTGCTCTTCATGACGAAGCTGGACTGCGTGCCGATGAACTGCCATTTCTGGGCGTCGGAGTCTTCTTTGCTTGCAGTCAAGATGTTGTAACCGCTGCCCTGATCCTCCAGATAGGCTGAACCAGTGTAGAACTGGACGTAGTACCACACGGGGTCATCTTCTGTAGAGAATGTCGGGAGCACTTGCGCACCGACAGATAGGCACACTGTCAGTACGGCAAATAGGAACATGTAGATTCTCTTCATATTCGAGTGAAAGTATTAAATTAGTTAGATAATAATTAGATGATTAGCATACGGAAACGGTCGGCGGACGCGGCCTCTGAAGGTTTTGCCCTTTCCTTATATATAAAGTATGGGCGTGGCAAATATACTTATTTTTTTCAAACAAGTCATATACACGGGTGTTAATAATTACGCGCCCACCCACAGACAGCCCGCCCCGTCCTGCAAATCGGCACAGAACGGGGCGGGATTAAGGGGTTCAGTATTCCAATTAGGCCTTCGGCTCTTGGGCGGGCGCCACAGCATCGAGGTCAACAAAGTGGCCGCGCTGGCGACGCTCCTCGATGAGGCGCGCCAAGAGTTTGCGACGGTCGGGAGCAATGAGGCGGCGGGCAAAGATATTGGGCACTGCCACGCCCAGTGCAATACACATGATGGTCAGTCCTGAAGCCATGCCGAACTTCACGGCGTCGGTCACTTCGCCCACCACACCGTTCATTTCGATGAAGCCGATGAGGGCGCGATACATCAGCACGCCCGGCACCATTGGGATGACACTTGGGATGGACAGCACGTGGTTGGGCACGTGTACCCAGTGTACCGCCTTCACGGCGATGAGGCTCACCAATGCCGAGCCGGCGAACGAACCGATGGCGAGTCCCATGTCGAGACCGATGTTGCCGTTGCTCGCGCCGAGGTTCACGAAGTTGCGCGTGCAGACTGCGACAATGCCTCCCAACGCCACTACCCACAGCAGGCGGCGCGGAATATTGAAAATCATCGAGAAGCCCATAGCAGAAATGGCGGCGGCGACGGCATAGACCCAGTAAGGGTGGTGGGGGATGATGGGGATGCTCTGGAACTGGTTGAGGTCGAAGTCAGAAATCTTCAGGAAAAAGGCGATGCCGAACGCCATTGCCGCCATCATCATGAACGTGTTGATGGCACGCGTGGCACCCACCTGAATGTAATTGTCGAGCATGTCGTCCACAAAGTTGATGAGGGGCACACCCGGCACGATGAACAGGGCGCACGCCAGGAGCGGGTGGAGCGGCGTATTGGTCCAGTGGACGGGCAGGAACATCGACGCCCACGCCAGAATGGTGGAGACGAAAGCCGCTGCCGCAATGCTCATGTAGGGGTTCACGCCGCTCTCGTTGAGCTTGCCGCGCAGCCTCATACCGATAGCAGCGGCGATGGAAGCGTAGACGAAGGCTACCCAGTCACAGCCAAACTGGATGCAGAAGCCGCCGCACGCCAGTCCCGTACCGATGGCCACCTGCCACGCCTTGTAGTTGCGCGGGCGGTTCTTGATTTTCTCCAGTTCCTCCTCGTAGCGCTCCAGCGAGTAGTCTTCGCGGATGGCGCGCCAGGAGAGTTTGCTGATGAGCGAGATGGTCGTCATGTTGATGCCGTGCTTCTCGCAGCGCTGGAATTTGGAGAACGAGTGTTCGGCGTCGCTCAAGTTCACCATGAGCATGTTGTAGGTGACGTAGATGTGCAGTTTCTCCTCCGGCAGACCCAGATAGGCGGCGGTGCGCTTCATGTTCCGCATAATGCGGTTGGTGTCGGCGGCACTCTCCATGAGGAGTTGGCCCGTGCGCAACAGGAGGTCAAGCTTGTGGCGCAGGAGTTGTTCGGTGGTCAGTTTAGTTTGTGACATTGTCGAGTGTTGTAGTGGGGTGCTGTAATCCATACCTTTTCCGCGTGCAAAATTACAGAAAACACCCCGACCCGATAGCGCCCGCCTCCCGCTTTTTGCCCCGATTTTCCTCCCGAACACCATATTTATTGCCTTCCGTCCGCGCCCGACGGTCATAATAGAAAGTCAGCTTTGCAAACTGGCGGGACATAGTCCCGTTTGAGGCGCTTTTGGATAGCGCCTCAGCTATAGATGTCGGCGATAATCAGATATTTGTGCAATTAAAAATCACAGCGTGCAGTGATTTTCCTTGTTTCTTTTGCCCCAAATTCATATCTTTGCAGGAAAATCACATTATACTGTGAATACGAAGGAGATAGGAACACTGATAAAGAACCGTCGGCAAAGTTTGAACTTAAATCAGTTGGAACTTTCCGAGTTGGCGGGTGTGGGGATAAACACACTCGTAGCCATTGAACGCGGTCAGGGAAATCCCAAATTGGGGACATTGCTGGCGGTGGCAGACACATTGGGTCTGCAAATAGAAATCAAACTGAAAGAATTGGCTTATGAGAAAAGGTGAAGTTTATGTGCATGGCGTAAAAGCCGGCGAACTGGCAGAGCTTGACAACATGGAATACGTGTTTGCCTACGACCAGTCCTATTTGAAGGACGAGGGCAACCCTCCTGTCAGTCTGACCTTGCCTTTGCGGGAAGAGCCCTATCGTTCGGACCATCTTTTCCCCTTCTTTTTCAGTATGCTTTCTGAGGGGGAGAACCGCCAGATGCAGGCAAGGCTTTTGCGTATATCTCCAGAGGATGATTTCGGCATTCTGCTCGCCACTGCCCACACGGATACGATAGGGGCTGTAACTGTAAAAAGCGTGATGTCATGATACAGCTTAAAGTTTGCCCCTCCACATTAGCCGAAGGCTATGATACATACTGTCCGGCAGCGAGAAGAGCGCTCTTTGACGGTGCAAAGGTTTCTCACTGTCTGAATGTACACAGCCCAGCGAACGACGACAGGGAAGCCCAGGAGGCACTGAAAAATGTGGGTCGAATTTCCCTTTCCGGTGCACAGCCCAAATTCTCAATGGTGGTTGGTGCGGATTTGTCTTTGCGCTATACGGAGGAGGGTGAGCAGGGCACCCACTTGCTGAAGCCCCGTCCCAACAGTTATCATCTGGTGAACAAGAATTATTGTGCAGCCAATGAACATTTGACCATGCAGATAGCCTCGCAAGTGTATGGTATTGAGACGGCAGCCAATGGTCTGTGCTTTTTCTCAGACGGAGAAGCCGCCTACATTACGCGCCGTTTCGATATGCAGCCGAAGGGGAAATGTCAGCAGGAAGATTTCACTTCCCTGCTGGGACTTACCAAAGCCAATGGCGGCAGCGATTATAAGTATTGCAACGGGAGTTATGAAGAATGTGCGGAAGTCATCAGCCGATACGTCAGAGCCAGTCGTGTAGATATGCTTCGCTTTTTCAGTCTGGTGGTGTTCAATTTCATTTCTTTGAATGACGATGCCCACCTGAAGAATTTCTCTCTGATTAACTTGGGGGATGAATACTGGCTTTCTCCTGCCTATGACCTGATTAACACGTCGCTCCATTTGTATGAGCCAAGAATATTTGCGCTCGAAAAAGGGTTGTTCCGCGAGGGAATGTCTATGAGCGACACGCGCTCAGTGGGCAGGAAAGACTTTATGGAATTTGGAAGGCGTATCGGCCTTCCTGAAAACTTGATAAAAAGAGAGTTAGACCGTTTTTCGCAAGACAGTCCTTTGGCGGAAAGTTTGATAGACCGCTCTTTCCTGTCGGACAATTTGAAGAGAGAATATCGTCAATCCACAAATTTCCGTCGCGGGATGCTGAAAGACGGACTTTAGCAAAATGCGGGCATAGGTTTGCGAACAGCCAACACTTATGCCATAAACAAATTCAAAGATTTTGTACAACCAACATCAGGCGTACCACGATTCCCGTTGGTACGCCTGATTTTTTGCTGCGGCAGAATATTCAGAGTTTCTGGAGCGCCTGTTTGATTTGTTCGCCGATGCCGATGGTGTAGCCTTGGGTCATGAAGACTACGCGGTTGAATGTGTCGCCGAGGACGATGACGGGCATTTCAGAGGATGAGGTGAGGCCGCTGCCGAAGAGGTCGGCGCTGACCTGTCCGCTGCTGTCCACGCCGAAGCGGAGGGTGGCGGGCAGGTTGGTGAACTCGGCGCGGTTCTGGTTGAAACGGTCCAACTCGTCCTGCGTGGGAAACATGAGCACGATGGGGCGACCCCATGCTTCGAGTTCGTCACGCAGTTTCTCCAGGTCGTGCAGGATGTGGTTGCTCGGTTCGTGGTTGGCGCGGATGAGTCCCACGACGAAATAGCCGCGCCCCGTCGTGGCGAGGACGGACTGTTCGCGTGCCGTGTTGGCATCGGTGTAGAGGTTTTCGGAATTGAAGTTGCCGATGACTTGCAGGCGCGCTGTGTCTTCGCGCATTTCAAGTTGGGCGGTGCGCTGCTCGCCGCTCTGTACGGGGAAGACAGAGAGGTGCGCCAGTACACTGCCGTCTGCCATACGCGTGCCCGAAGTGAGGAGGTAGTCCGCCGCGTCGAGGCTTACGCCGTCGGCGAAGTCGTCGCGCCACGTGTCGGTCTCGCCGTATTCCTGGAGGACGGGACGGCCGTCCACGAGGCGCGAGAGCGTGAAGTGGTAATAGTAGCCCGGATTCTCCATGTGCGGACGCGGTGTGTAGTCGAGCGTCAGGTGAGCCGCCGGCTGATGCGCGCGTTTTTCGCCCTCGGCGGTGAGCGTCACCGTGGTCCATGTGCCGTCGTAGATGGAAGCGTCGGCAGGGATGAGGCGGTACTGCACTTTGCCCGTCACGGCATCGATGCGGGCGGGAATGCCGAGCGCGCGGGCGGCGGCGACAAAGAGGAGTCCCTTGGAACGGCTGTCGGCGCGGCGGGTGGCGTGTGCCGCCTCGGGCGAGAGGCAATAGCTCTGCGGATTCCACACGTCGTCGGTCTCGACGCTGTCACGTATCCAAGCGGCGAGGGCGGCAGGCTGTACGCGGAAGCGCTCCTGCGCCGACTGACTGAACGCCTTTCGGAAATAGCTGCGCCAAGGCGTCAGGCCTTCGTTGGCGATGCGCACGCCGAGGTCGGCCTTGGGCTGGATGCGGGCGGCACGGCAGGCGGCGAAATGGTCGTTGAGCACGGCGAGGTCAAAGTCGTGCAAGTCCTTCTCGCTCAGTGTGGACAGGAGGTCGAGCGCCAGACGCTTTTCCGCCTCGGTGGCGCGGGTGAGGAAACTGAACACGTTCGCCCAGTTGCCCTTACTCTTCTCCACAAAGGGGCGCACGGTGGCGTAGTCGAGTCCCTGCGCCTGGCAGAATTCCGCCGTGCGGATGGAGTCGGCAAAGGTGGCGACGTACGCCGTGCGGATGCTGTCCTCGTGCGCTTTGCGGCGGTCGTTGGCAGCCACAGCCTCAGCGGGGAGTTGGGGCACATTGTTCTGTCCGGCAGGCGGTGTGATGTTGAGGTCGAGTTCGAACGCCTCGCCCGCGCTGTGCGTGAGTTGTACCTTGACGATAGGCGTAGCGCCTACGGTGAACTTCGTCAGTCCGTAGCGCCCGTCCTTTGCAGCCCACGCCACGAGGTCGCCCAGTCCGGCAGTGATAGAGGCCACTCCTTCGCTGTCGGTGCGCGTGCGCATCACGGTGTAGAGTTCAGCGTAGTTGTAGAGTTTGAATTCGACGTCGGCGTCCGCCACGGGTTTCCCGTTGGCATCGAGCACCATTACCGACTGCCGCGCCACGGGGGCGTAGTTGGACGTGACGTTGATTTCCGTGTAGCAAGGCGTGCGGCTGATGACGTCCTCGGGACCGTCGTAGCGGCCGTAGACCTTAGTGTGCATCAGCATGCCTCGCGAGGCGGGTTGGTTGAACCACCCCAGATTGAGCACGGGTTCGGGCTCGCAAGCGCCGAGGAAGTACCATTTTCCGTCCACCCAGGCCTCCACCCAGGCGTGGTTGTCGTCGGTGTGCGCCCAACGCGGCGTGTAGACCTGACGGGCGGGGATGCCTATGGCACGGAGCGCCGCCACGGTGAAGGTACTTTCCTCGCCGCAGCGGCCAGTGGCGGTGCGCATCGAGGCAAGGGGCGAGGACGTGCGGGCGTCGGAGGGTTTGTAGGTGACGTATTCGTGGCACCAGTGGTTCACTTCGAGCACGGCGTCGCGCATGGAGAGCCCCTGCACGCGCTGCTTGAGTTCGTCGTACATGGCGGTGCGGAAGGTGTCGAGGTTCTCGTTATTGACGCGGACGGGCAGGACGAAGTGGAGCCATTCGCGCTGGGGCACTTGCTTTCCCCACGGCATCTCGGCGCGGGCGCGGAGGGCGCACTGCGTCTGGGCGATGTAGTAGCTGGTCGAGTAGTCGGTCATGTCGGGCCAGGGCATATAAGCGTAGAGGAAACGGAGGGCGGAATCGGTGGCGGCGTCGAGTTTCGCGAGGGCGTCCAAGTCAACGCTGGCGGCGCGGAGGTCAGCGCGGCGGGCGAGGAAGTCTTCGCGGGATTGGTCGACGGCAGTTATGCCCTCCCGCAAGCTGGCGGTGGACGATTGGCCGGGCGTATGGGCTTCAAGACCGCAAGCGGCGAGCCCAAACATACAGGTTAAGAACCATTTGTTCATGGGATTCGGGGATTGGTTGTGGGGCAAATTTAAGGAAAAAGACTGAGAAATCGGGGCGACACAGAGTTTATCCCGCAAAATATCACCGCTTTGTGGGGCGCGGCGGAATATTTGTGGCGGGAAAATGGGGATTTATCAGCGAAAAATCTGTACCTTTGAAAGCCCTATTACGTTTTTCTTGCCAAAACAATCATTCTCCCAGAAGGTATGATTGAGCGGGAACGCGTGGGCACTGCCCTGACATGGCCACTAAGAAATTTAAAACTCTCAACATAAACTCTATGAAAAAGAATTCCACGAACTACTCCGCTTGCTGCGCCGCCATCGCGCTGGCGCTGCCGCTGACGATTGGGGGAACGCTGCCCACACAGGCGGCAGCCGCCCTGCCCCACTCCGCCGTCAGTGCGGTCAGTGCGCTCAACGCCGACGCGCAGCTCGTCTCCGACGTGCGGAAGCTCAACCCCACGACGGTTGAGGTCATCTATGCCAACGGCAAGATGCTGACGCTCGACTTCTACGGCGCCAATATCGTGCGCCTTTTCCGCGACGACAACGGCGGCATCGTGCGCGACCCGCAGGCCTCGCCCGCTGCCGAAATCCTCACCTCCCATCCGCGCCGCGCCACGGGCGGCGTGACGTTGACGAAGAACGGCGGAACCGCCACGGTGGCAACGCCGCGCATCACGGTGAACCTCAACCTCACCACGGGTCTCTTCTCCATCGTCAACAACGAAACGGGCGAGACTATCGTCAACGAGTCGTCGCCCATCGCTTTCGAGAAGAGCAAGACGACGCTGACGCTCAGCGCCAAGCCGGACGAATACTTCTTCGGCGGCGGCGTACAGAACGGCCGCTTCTCCCACAAGGGCAAGATTATCGCCATCGAGAACACCAACAACTGGGTGGACGGCGGTGTGGCTTCCCCGACGCCGTTCTACTGGAGCACCAAGGGCTACGGCGTGCTCTGGCACACGTTCAAACCAGGTACTTACGACTTCGGTGCGACGGAGGAGGGCAAGGTCATCCTCTCGCACGGCGAGGCGTACCTCGACGTCTTCATCATGGTCAACGACGGTGCCGTGAACCTGCTCAACGACTTCTACCAGCTGACGGGCAACCCCGTGCTGCTGCCTAAGTTCGGCTTCTATCAGGGCCACCTCAACGCCTACAACCGCGACTACTGGACGGAGGCTGAAAACGGCTTCATGCTCTACGAGGACGGCAAGCGCTACAACGAAAGCCAGAAGGACAACGGCGGCATCAAGGAAAGCCTCAACGGCGAGAAGAACAACTACCAGTTCTCCGCCCGCGCCGCCATAGACCGCTACATCAAGAACGACATGCCGCTGGGCTGGTTCCTCCCCAACGACGGCTACGGCGCAGGCTACGGCCAGACCGGCACGCTCGACGGCAACGTCCAAAACCTAAAGGAATTTGGCGACTACGCGCGCTCCAAGGGCGTGGAGATTGGTCTCTGGACCCAGAGCGACCTGCACCCGAAGGAAGGCGTTGAAGCCCTCCTGCAGCGCGACATCGTGAAGGAAGTGCGCGACGCCGGCGTGCGCGTGCTCAAGACCGACGTGGCTTGGGTCGGCGCCGGCTACAGCTTCGGACTCAACGGCGTCGCCGACGTGGGCGAAATCATGCCCTACTACGGCTCTAACGCCCGCCCGTTCATCATCTCGCTCGACGGCTGGGCAGGCACGCAGCGCTATGCAGGCATCTGGAGCGGCGACCAGACGGGTGGCGACTGGGAGTACATCCGCTTCCACATCCCCACATTCATCGGCTCGGGCCTCTCGGGACAACCCAACATCACGTCGGACGTCGACGGCATCTTCGGCGGCAAGAACGTGCCCGTCAATGTGCGCGAATTCCAGTGGAAGACCTTTACGCCAATGGAACTCAACATGGACGGCTGGGGCAGCAACCCCAAGTACCCTGAAGTGCTGGGCGAGCCCGCCACTTCCATCAACCGCACCTATCTCAAGCTCAAGGCGGAGTTGATGCCCTACACCTACAGCATCGCTGCCGAAGCCGTGGACGGCAAGCCCATGATAAGGGCCATGTTCCTCGACTACCCCAACGACTACACGCTCGGCACAGCCACGCAATACCAGTTCATGTACGGCCCCAGCTTCCTCGTAGCTCCTATATATAAGGACACGAAGATGGACAAGGACGGCAACGACATCCGCAACGGCATCTACCTGCCCGAGGGCAAGTGGGTGGACTACTTCACGGGCGACGTATACACGGGCGGCCGACTCATCAACAACTTCGACGCGCCGCTTTGGAAGATTCCGGTGTTCGTGAAGAGTGACGCCATCATCCCGATGACAAACCCCAACAACAATCCGTCGCAGATTCGTCAGGACTATCGCGCCTACGAAATCTACGCCGACCAGGGTACGGAGTTCAACGAATATGATGACGACGGCAAGACGCAGGAATACCTAAGCGGCGCCTCAACCCACACGCTCATCTCTACGGCTGTGGAGAAGGACGAACTGACGGTGTCCATCGCCCCGACGGTGGGCAGCTACGACGGTTTTGAGAACCAGAAGGAGACGGAACTGCGCATCAACGTCTCGGCTCAGCCCGAGAAGGTGACGGCAAAGGTGAACGGCCGGAAGGTGAAACGGACCGCCGCCACGTCGCTCGAGGCCTTCGAGAGCGGTTCTGACGTTTATTTCTACAACGAAAAGCCCCAGCTGAACCGCTTCGCCACGCCGGGCTCCGACTTCGCCAAAGTGGACATCACGAAGAACCCGCAACTGCTCGTGAAGTTGGCGAAAGCCGACGTGAGCGAGACGACAGTCGAGGTGACTGTAGCAGGCTATGAGTACGCCCCCGCCAGCCGCTTCCTCGTGAGCACGGGCAGCCTCTCTGCGCCCAAGCCCGTCATCGCCGACTCCTGCATCGGTTCGTTCGAGCTGACGCCCTCTTGGGCGCCCGTTGCCAACGCCGACTTCTATGAAGTGGAATTCAACGGCATGCTCTACTCCACCATCCGCGAGCAGCAGTTCAGCTTCGACGGTCTCACGCCCGAAGCCACCTATAGTTTCAAGGTACGCGCCGTCAATAAGGACGGCTACTCCGAATGGGCCACCGTAAGCGCCACGACGAAGAGCAACCCGCTCGAGTTTGCCATCAAGGGCATCAAGGCTCAGGCCACCTGCGAGGACCAGCCGGGCACGCCCGTGAGCAAGCTGTTCGACTTCGACCCGAAGAGCGGCTGGCACTCCAAGTGGGGCGAAGGCACTGCCGTGCCGTTCGACATGACGCTCGACCTCCGTTCGGTCAACCAGCTCGACCGCATCGAATACACGCCGCGCGCCGACGCCGGCAACGGCACGCTCCTGAAGGGTCAGGTGTCCTACAGCACCGACCGCCAGAACTGGAGCACGCCTGTCGACTTCACCTGGGCAAAGGACGGCAACGTCAAGACATTCGCCTTCGACGGCAACCCGCAGGCCCGCTACGTGAAGATTGCCGTCAGCGCCGCTGTGGGCAACTTCGCCTCCGGTACTGAAATGTACGTCTTCAAGGTGGCAGACACCGAGAGCGTCATCCAGGGCGACATCAACCGCGACAAGCGCATCGACGAAAACGACCTCACGTCCTACATGAACTACACTGGTCTGCGCCGTGGCGACAGCGACTTCGACTACGTCAGCCTGGGCGACATCAACCAGAACGGACTCATCGACGCCTACGACATTTCTGTCGTGACGACTGAGCTCGACGGCGGTGTGCGCAACTCCAACGACAAGGTTTCGGGCTCTGTTGTCCTCACGCCCAACAAGACGACCTACGCCGCCGGCGACGTCATCGAGATTAAGGTATCGGGCAAGGCGCTCCACTACGTCAACGGCCTCAGCTTCGCCCTGCCCTACGACACGCAGGAACTGGAGTACGTCGGCACCGAGCTCATCGGCATGAAGGACATGGTGAACCTCACCTACGACCGTCTGCACACCAACGGACAGAAGGCACTCTACCCGACGTTCGTCAACCGCGGCAACAACTTCCTGCTCGACGAGGGCGACCACGACCTCTTCGTCATCAAGTTTAAGGCCAAGAAGGCGGGCAAGTTCAGCCTCAAGGCCCAGGACGGCATTCTCGTAGACCGCAACCTCGGCGCCGTGTCTTTCTGAAGACTACGGCTTAGATAGACCCTAGAAAATGGCTCCCGGCGCACTCACACACAGTGCGTCGGGAGTTTTGTTTGGAATATTGGGGCGGGAGGCGAAAGTTTTCATCAACAATTTTTGTCAGTTCAACAAGAAACATATACCTTTGCATCAAGCACTGCCACAATTCTGACAGCATATCACAAAATAAATAATACATCAAACCATGAAACACTCACGCCTTCTTCTCTGCGGACTCCTCTGTCTCTCACTCCAGACGACCGCAAGCTATGCCACAGAACCTGTGACGCCTCAACCCACCGAACAGAAGTTTGCCAAGCACAACGAAGACTACATCAAGACCCGCATGAAGCTCATCTATGCGCTGGTCTTCAACTCGGTCGAGACAGGTCACTACGCCATAGCCGACTATTTCTTCTCTGACGAATTCCGCGCGCTCTACGAAACGGCAGAAAGCCTGACGCCCTACGGCGAAATAGGCTTCTACGACTTCGACCCGTGGGTGCGCACGCAAAACTATACGCACCCCTGTGCCGACATCGTCAAGGCCTACGACATCACGATGAAGAGCGCCCTCGTCGACGTGGTGGTCTACCCCACCAGCGAAACCGAAAACGCCATCGAGGTGAAGGTGCGCCTGCGCTTCGAGCACGGCGACTGGTTTGTGGCGGACTTCAACAACGACCTCAACGGCCTGCAGCGCTACGTCAGCAACCTGCAATGACGCATCGCGTCCTGCCGACGCTTCCACCCGTAACAACGACAGAGCCTCCCCACCGAATGGCAGGGAGGCTCTGCTGTATTTGACCGAAACGGCAGAGCGGAATCAGGCCTCAGCCTGGTGCCGGCGCTTCTCGAGGAATTCGTCGATGACGACAGCGCCCTTCTGCGTGCAGCAACCGCGCAACACGATGAGGAGCGTGTTCTGGATGTAATGCGAAATGGGGCATTCGGGAAACAGTTCTCGGTTTACGGCAACCCCCTGCTTCGGCTGCATATAGGGAATGACGATGTTGAAGTCGACATCTGAGCGGAACAGCCCCTGTTCAATGCCGCGGTTCATAAACTCCACGCCCTGCTTGATGTCGCCAAGCATGCGGCGATACTGGTAGTCGAGCACGCGGGGGAACTTGAAAATATCGGCAAAGAAGGCGGGATTGATGGCGCTCATCTCCTCCACCTTGTAGGCGTAAATCTGGAGGACGACTTCCAGCACGTTGTTGGAGGTCTGCACCAAGGATTCAAAGAACTTGCGGTCCTCGTTGGCCCTATTGAGGAAGCACGCCAACACCAGCTCCTCCTTGTCGTGGAAAAGCTGATAGAGCGTACGCTTCGACATCCTCAGCAGGTGGGCGATGTCGTCCATCGTGACCGACTTGATGCCGTTGGTGTGAAAGGCCTGAGTGGCCGCCTCGATGATGTGCTTGCGCAACTCCGCGCGGTTGGACGTCGATTCTTCCATGTGAACTTCTTTTTATTTGGGCTATGATAAGGCAAACGGGAGGACGGAAAACTTGTTTTCAATTCCACGATTGCAACCTACCGACGTGCAAATATACAAATAAAAACTATTTCCACGGAATTAGTTTCCTTAATTTTATCTATTTGCCTCTGAATTTGGCAATGTTAGCCACAAATAGGGGGAAATGGAAAAGAAAAAAGTGACTTCAAGTCCCTGTCCACTCCTATTATATAATACGCACGCACACGCGCGCGAGAGCGTCCAGCACGCAGCGCGCAGGGACGGCAGGTTCACCAATAGTCCGGCGGCTTTCCGCCCTTGCCCAGTTTGTACCCATCCACCCCCGCGCCGTTCTAAATTTTCGCCAGAGCAATCTCAATTTCACCAATTCTGCAACACGCTGATTCAGAACCATTTTAGAATTGCGTCAGAGGGGATTCAAAAAAGTCCAGTGCTAAATAAAAAAAGTCCTGAGCTAATTCCCCAAAAGCTCAGGACTAATTTTGAAAAGCTCAGGACTATTTTTCAAAAGCTCAGGACTATTTTACAACGGCTCTGGCCGATGTATAAATCGCTATGGTATAGTGATTTACAAACTGAGAAAATTTTTCGTTTTCTGCGGATGAGGTCTGAAAAGCGCGGCACGGATTCGTGAACGACGGGCGAGGCGACCATATTCGCCGCAACCGTCCAAAACTGAAAGGGGCTGCACCATAGCTTTCGCGCTGATGCAGCCCCTCGGGTTGTTCATTTCTTTTTTTCGCCAAGTTCTATGACCTCAAGGTCGCGGAACGCTTTGCCGTCGACGGTGAAGCGCACCAGTGTGCGCACCTTGTGGAAGCCCTGGATGCCTGCCGCGCCGGGATTGATGTGGAGGCAATTGAGCGAGCGGTCGTAGAGCACCTTGAGGATGTGGGAGTGACCGGAGATGAAAAGTTGCGGCGGACGGACAAAGAGTTGGCCGCGTATGCTGATGTCGTAGTGTCCGGGATAGCCGCCGATGTGCTTCATGAGGACGTCGGCGTCCTCGCACTTGAAGCGGAGCTTTTCGGGATAGAGCTTGCGCAGGTCGCCGCCGTCAATGTTTCCGCACACGGCGCGGAAGGGCTTGAGGTCGGCAAAGCGCTCCGCCAACTCCATCGTGCCGATGTCGCCGGCGTGCCATATCTCATCGCACGACTCGAAGTACTGCGCGTATCTGTCGTCCCAGTAGCCGTGGGTGTCGGAGAGTAGACCTATGCGTTTCATTCCTGTGGGGATTTGACGGGTGCGGTTGCGGCGGCGCAAGGCGCGGGGTCAGGCGTTCAGTTTCTTGAGCGCAAAGTCCTTGATGAGCTCGGCGGTGCGCTCCAGCCCCAGCACCGACGTGTTGACGCAGAGGTGATAGGTGTTGGCGGCGCCCCATGTGCCCGAACTGTAGAAGTTGTAGAAGTCGGCGCGGCGGCTGTCGCCACGGGCGATGAGGCGCATGGCGGCTTCGCGGTCCACCTTGTCGAGACGGCAGACGCGCTGGATGCGGTCCTCCATGTCGGCGGCGATGAAGACGTTGACGCAACGGGGATAGTCGCGCAGGACGTAGTCGGCGCAACGCCCGATGAAGATGCAGGAGTGGTCGGCGGCGGCTTTGCGGATGGCCTCGCTCTGGAGCTGGAAGAGGTTTTCCTCGCTCAGGGAGTTGGCGTAGAACTCACTGCCGCTGCCGAAGAAGGGCACGATGTTGCCGAATACGGAACGGAGGAAGCCTTTGCGCTCGTCGTTACGCTCGAAGATTTCCTGGCTGAAACCGCTCTCGCGGGCGGCAAGGGTCAGAATCTCGCGGTCGTAGTAGACAATGCCAAGCTCTTTGGCGAGGATGTGGCCGATGGCGCGACCTCCGCTGCCCAACTGACGACCGATGTTGATGACAAACTTATCCATTTATGTTGTGGTTGTGCCCTACGGCGAGGTAGAAATTTCCCCAGCCGCGGGCAGTTTTTGATTAATCAGGCTTGTGAAGGCTGTGCGCCCTCCTTTATTTTACTCTTGAACTTCTTCACCTGTATGGTGAGCATGATGGCGGACAGAATGGCGGCGGCGCAGTCGGCCGTGGGCAAGGCGTACCACACGCCGAGCACCTTGTCCTCCATCAGGTGGGGCAGGATGAGCAGCGCGGGGAGCAGGAAGATGAGCTGGCGCGTGAGCGACAGGAAGATGCTCTTGCCCGCCATGCCGATGCTCTGGAAGAAGGCGGTCGACACGATTTGCATGCCCACGATGGGGAAGAACATGACGACGATGCGCAGACCGCGCGCCGCGGCGTCGACCAGTTCGGGCGCGTCCTTGGCGAAGAGCGTCACGCAGGGGCGCGCCAGGAAGGTGCCGACGAGGAAGCCCGTCGTCGTGATGCAGGTGGCAAATATCGTGGCGCGCTTGAGCACGCTGATGAGGCGGTCGTACTTCTGCGCGCCGAAGTTGTAGCCGGCAATGGGCTGCATGCCCTGGTTGAGACCGATGACGACCATCACGACGAAGAGGATGAGGCGGTTGCTGATGCCGTAGGCGCCCACGGCAACGTCACCGCCGTACTGCGTCATGCTGCGGGTGACGAAGATGGTGACCGTGCAGGCGCAGAGGTTGATGAGGAAGGGCGGCAGACCGATGAGAAGCGACTCGCGCATGATGCGTGGATTGGGCTTCATGATTTCGCGGCTGAAGTGTATCAGTTCGTCCTTGGAGGAGAAGAGGTGCAACTGCCACATGAGCATACACACCTGCGCGAGGATGGTGGCTGCGGCTGCGCCGCGGATGCCCCACTCGAGAACGAAGATGAAGATGGGCGCGAAAATGCAGTTGAGCCCCACCGTGCCGAAGGTGGCATACATCGCCTTCATGGGTCGGTTGGTGGAGCGGAGCAGGGCGTTGAGACCCAAGTAGAGGTGGGTCACGACGTTGCCCGCAAGGATGATGGTCATGAAGTCGTGGGCATAAGGGAGCGTGGCGTCGCTCGCACCGAAGAAGCGGAGGATGGGCGTGAGGCAAAGCTGGAGCAGCCCGCCGAGCACGAGGCCCATCGTGACGTTCATGATGACGACGTTGCCAAGGATTTTCTTGGAGGTGTCGTAGTCTTTCTGTCCAAGCCGGACGGACATCAGGGTGGAGGCGCCCACGCCTGCCATAGCGCCGAAGGCGGCGGTCAGCGACATGATGGGGGCGGTCAGCGCCAATCCCATAATGGCTTCCTTGCCCACACCCTGGCCAATGAAGATGCCGTCGATGATGTTGTAGATGGACGAGGCGGTCATCGCCACGATGGCGGGGATGGCGTACTGCATAAGCAGACTGCCGACCGGCTTCTCGCCCAACACGTTGAATTTCTCTGTCTGGTTCATATCGTTGTGTTTGCAGGTGCAAAGTTACTACTTTTTGGGCAGAAAGCAGGGCGCACTGCTAACTAAGTTGCCCCGCGTCTGCAAAGGGAGCAGGGCGCGGGGCAATTATTTCAGAAGCAGCTCGAACCGTCGAAGCAGTGGGTGCAGAGCTTGCACTTGGGCAGGCCTATGGCGGCTACAAGCGTCTCCAACTTATTGAAGCGCAACGAGGTCAGCCCGAGGCGCTGGCGGATGATTTCGACCATTCGCTTGTACTCGGGCGAGTCGGTCGTGGCGTAGGCTTCGAGGCGCTGGTCGCCGTCGCCCTCCAGTTCGCGGATGATGCGGCGCGTGATGAGCTCCATGTCGCTCTTGGAGGAGGTGAAGCCGATGAAGGGGCAGCCGTAGATGAGCGGCGGACAGGCGATGCGCATGTGAACCTCGCGCACGCCGTCGTCGAAGAGGACTTTGACGTTGTCGCGCAACTGGGTGCCGCGCACGATGGAGTCGTCGCAGAAGAGCATGCGCTTGCCGTTGAGCACCGCACGGTTGGGGATGAGTTTCATCTTCGCCACGAGCGAGCGCATTTCCTGGTTGGCAGGGGTGAAACTGCGCGGCCAGGTGGGGGTATATTTCGAGATGGCGCGGAGATAGGGGCGGCCCATGCCGTTGGCATAGCCGAGTGCCATGCCCACGCCCGAGTCGGGGATGCCGCATACGCCGTCCACTTCGGTGGTGTCCTCGCTGCCCATCAGCCGTCCGCTCTCGAAGCGCACCGCCTCGACGTTGCGGTCCTCGTAGCTGGAGGTGGGGAAACCGTAGTAGACCCACAGGAAGGAACAAATCTGCATCCGCTCCTCGGGGGCGCGGAGCTGCTCCATGCCGTCGGGCGTGAGGCGCACCACTTCGCCGGGACCAAGATAGTGCTCCACGTTGTAGTCGAGATTGGCAAAGGCGGACGTTTCGCTCGTGGCGGCATAGGCGCCTTCCTTCTTGCCGACGACTATGGGCGTGCGCCCCCACTTGTCGCGGGCGGCGATGATGCCTTCCTCGGTGAGCAGGAGTATGGTGCAGGAGCCCTTGACGTGGCGGAACACGTTCTCAATGCCTTCCACAAAAGTGCGACCCTGCGTGAGAAGGAGCGCCACCACTTCCGTCTGGTTGGTGCTGCCCGATGACAGTTCGGCGAAGTGCATATTCTGGTCAAGCAACTGCTGCGTCAGCTCTTCGAGGTTGACCAACTTTGCCACAGTGACGATGGCGAAGCGCCCCAGGTGGGAGTTGATGACGAGCGGCTGGGCGTCGGTGTCGCTGATGACGCCCACGCCCGACGTGCAGTCCTTGAAGCGGTCGAGGACGGGCTCAAATTTTGTTCTGAAATAGGAACTCTCAAGATTGTGGATGGAGCGCACAAAACTGCGCTCGCCCGAATTGTATCCTGCCATACCGCCACGACGCGTGCCGAGGTGAGAATTATAGTCCGTGCCGTAAAACAAGTCGGCGACGCAGCTGCGCTGCGAAATGGTGCCAAAGAAGCCTCCCATAGTTTAAGTGGTGTAAGATTTCGATTTTTGTTTTGCGCTACAAAAATAAGACATTTCTGTGAAAGTAGCGAATCGGCGAGGCGTTTTCCGAAGACCAAAAAGCGGAAAGGGGCTATGTCAAAATGCAAGTTTTGATGCAACGCCTTTAAGGTGCGTCAGAATAGGTGAGATGCCAGGCGCTGAGATTGAGTGTGAAGGGAGCATACTGAAGTATGTGACCGAACACGAATATCGAAAGCAACGACGCAGATTGCCTATTATGACACACCGCCACAAAAAAAGCGCCCAAGACCGGATGGCCTCAGGCGCGCAGTGGGAGCGGCTTTGGGGGTGCTTACATGATTGCGCCCGACAAATAGCAGTATTCGTCGAAGTCCGACCAGTTGTCGGGATTGAAGTCGTAGCGTTCAAGCAGGTTGCTTTCTGCCTCGACGGCGGTTTCGCCGTAGGCGTAGCACATCATGCGCTTTGAGAAGTAGGCAATGAAGAGTCCGTCTTCAGTGGGTTCAGTGACCACGTTGTTTTGGAAATCTGAATTCATAGCAGCGTTGAGTTTAGAGTTTGTTTCTAATTCCGCTGCAAAGTTCTCACTTTGTTGTGACGCTACGGCTGATTGGCGGTTAAGAAACTGTGAAGTCTCCGCCGCTGCCCGCTCTGAGGCGCTTATTATATATAAGGTGTGGCGAGGCGCATTAGCCCTTCTGGCTGTTTGCCCGCTTGATGTCCATGAGCGAGACGTGCTCGTTGCGGAAGCGCGCCTTGGGGTTCTTCTCCGTGCCGTCGGGGAAGGTGCCCGGCTCCACTTCGGCAAACTGGATGGCTTTCTGCGGGCAGTTCTGGATGCAGGCGAAACAGAATTCGCAGTCGCCCGAGAGCGCCACGCCCTGCGAGCCGAGGGAGTAGTTGCCGCGCGGACAAACGTCGGTGCATATGCCGCAGCCGATGCAGTCGGGCGTGACGCGGAAGTGCTTCTCGCACTTCATGAGGAAGCCCACCTCGGGGTCGAGGCCGCTGCGCTGCATGAAACCTTGGTGCTGCTCGCGCTCCAACTGGCTGACCGGCTCGTGCCACTGGCGGCGCGCGTTGATGTCCGCCTCAAGTTTGGCGAGGTTTTCGGGAATGTGCTTCTCCATCTTCATCTGCTCGTTCATGTCGAAGTTGGGCAACCAGTTGTCCACCATCAGGAGCGTGCCGACGAAGTGGAAAGGCGTGCCCGCCTGCTCCAGAATGCGGTCGAGGATTTCTACGGCGTCACATTTGCGCGCGCCGTAAGTGAGGACGGCAAAGCGGTAGTCGGCATTGAGCTTCGCCTTCAGCAGGAACTGGCGCACCATGTAGGGCGGCATGTGGCCGTAGACGGGATAGACCAGGCCAATCTCGTCGGCGTCAAGTTCATATTGTCCGCGCTTCACCAACTGCGGAATGCTCACCACCTCGCCGCCTTCGCCCGCCAGTTGGCGCGCCACGTAGAGGCAGTTGCCCGTACCCGTGAAGTAGAGAATCAGGCGTTTCTTCTCCGGCGTCCCGCACGCGGCGAGCGAGGACAGCCCCGTGGCGGCTGCTACGCCGCCAAGCAACACCGCGCCCATACGCTTCAGGGCTGAGCGGCGGCTGATGGAATTGTTCGTGTTCATGTCTATTATATATAATAAGGAATGTCTCTTGTCCTCTCCCTGCCGATGGGATAAATTTCCCCGTCAGCAGGAAACCCCACTCGGGTATTCGGAATGACCACTGCAAATTTACGCCTCTATACCAGAAAACTCTTTACCAAAATTACGGACACGTCTACCTCTTTTTCCGAAAAGGTTTTTGCCGCCCACTTTCGCTTTCCTGACTTCTCGCCAATATCTTGAAAGGGCGGTTCTCTGAAGGTCGGACGCTCCCAATCCTCATTTTTTACAAAAACTTGATGTATTAAATTCCCAAACGTAGGCGATTTCTGAACAAATTTTCGTAATTTTGCAACCAATTGGCGTGCATCAGATGCGGCGTCCCGGCCGCTCTCTCCTATTTTCGGGACTCTTGCACCCCGACCTTCGCCACTTTTTGCTGAAAGCGCTCATGGGGAATGACGCACAGCAGGGCTTATGGGTTTTAACTTCCTTTCAAAGTAGTAACGGTTTTTTCAAATCAATCCAGTCATGCTGTCCCCCGCAGCATATTGCCTCTGATATGAATCAAGCTCTCAGTTCTCAATCCCAAGACGAAACGGTCCCGCCTGCCCTCGACGACTTTATGCGCCTGGAGGCCGATATCTTCTTGATGCGCCTGCCCACCGGACTGCAGACCCGGCAGTGCCAGGCCATTCTCTCGGCCATTGGGGGCGACACCGCGGCGCTTCAGGACGTCCGCGCTGCACGCAATGCGGCAATGTCCGCCGTGCCCGGCGTACAGACGCAGGAACTCGACGCTCATCTCCGCCTCTACACGCGCACTCCGCAGAGCGACGACGCAGCACCTTTGCTCGTCTACTTCCACGGCGGGGGCTGGACGTTTGGCAGCCTCAACAGTTGCGCCCGTTTCTGCGCGCGGTTCTGCCAACGGTCGGGGGCTTCGGTCTTGGCTGTGGACTATCCGCTTGCACCTGAACACCCCTACCCTGCCGCCCTCGACGCCTGCGTCGAAGCGGTCAAGAAGGCGCGGCTTATGGCGAAGGAATGGGGTTGCGACCCTTCGCGCATTGCCCTCGGCGGCGACAGTTCGGGCGGCAACCTTGCCATCGCCACCGCTTTGCGTCTGGCAGCTGAGGGCATGACCGACCTGAGCGCCTTGTTGCTCTTCTATCCCGTGACGAAGGTTTGGAATGACTCCTCCCCCTCGTGGCGGCTTTTCGGCAAGGGCTACGGTCTCGACAGCTACTTGATGAAGGCCTTCAGCCACGCCTATGCTGGCTCCTCGCCGCAGCGTCCGCTCATATCTGTGGCTTTGGCTGACGACGAAATTGTCCGACAACTTCCGCCCACACTCATCGTTTCGGCGGGGCGCGACATACTGGCGGACCAAGGCGAAGCCTTCGCCATGCGCCTGCGCCACCTCGGCGTGAAGACGCGCCACGTGGTTTTCCCCTCTGCCGTCCACCTCTTCATCACAATGCCCGGACAGAGCATGGCATTTGAACGGGCAGTCGAAACCGCAATGGACTTCCTGCACCACCCCGACGGCACCATCAGCACACAGGACTGAACCGACTACCCCAAACGCGGTATATTTTCCGCACCTTACAATTTTTAACGACGCGCACCGCGTCTACCCCATTCTACATCGTAATTTTGCAGTATGAAAAAGTTGAAGGTCATACTCGCGTGTGCAGTGCTGCTGGTCGTAGCGCTCCACCCCGCTGTGGCTTTCCACTATTGCGGCAACAACCTTTCGGACGTGTCGCTCACGGGGAACGCCGCCTGCCCCTGCGGCATGACGCTCCAGCACAATGACGCCAGCGGCGCCGCGCTCGACATGAACTGCTGCCGCACAACGAGCCTGCAACTGTCGGCGGGTGACTACCTGCGCCACACCACAGCGTCGGTGCCGCAACCCTCTGTCAAATCCATTCAAACCGTCATTCCCCAATCTGTCGGAATGGCTCTTATATTCTGCCCCACGGCGGAAGTGCGCAGTCCACGCGGCGCGCCGCCCGACCCGCCGTTACCTCCGTGGGGACGCACCATTTTGCAGCGCGACTGCTCGCTCCTCATTTAATCGTTCCACTTTCTTTTCTGTTTTTCAGCGAGAACCACTTCCTTCCAGACAGGTGCGGTTTCCCGCTTAGGGGCGTTGTACCCCAACCCAATTTAACTACAAAGAAAACAAATGGGCACAGAAAAGAAATGAGGGAAAGGAGAGACGTGCCGCAAAGTCCCCCCTTTCCGCTGTGCCCGAGCGCAAAGAAAGTATTTACTTATGCTCAACAAAATCATTCGATTCTTTCTGCAGAACCGACTGGTGACGGTGATTCTGCTCGTCCTCATTCTGGCGGGCGGACTCATCACTGCGCCTTTCGACTGGTCGGGCGGACTTCTTCCCCGCGACCCCGTGGCGGTGGACGCCATTCCCGACATCGGCGACAACCAACAGATTGTGGCGACCGAGTGGATGGGACGCTCGCCCAAGGACGTGCAGGAACAGGTCACCTATCCGCTCTCCACCGCCCTGCTCGGCATTCCCGGCGTACGCACCATCCGCAGCACGTCGATGTTCGGCATGTCGTTCATCTACATTGTCTTTGAGGACGACGTCGAATTTTACTGGAGCCGTTCGCGCGTGCTCGAAAAACTCAGTTCGCTGCCGCCGGGCACACTCCCCGAAGGCGTCCAACCCACGCTCGGGCCCGACGCAACTGCGCTGGGACAAATATTCTGGTACACACTCGAGGGACGCGACCCCAAGACGGGACGCCCCACTGGCGGCTGGGACCCGGAGGAACTCCGCAGCGTGCAGGACTACTACGTCAAATACGGACTGTCGTCGGCGGAGGGCGTGGCGGAAGTGGGCTCCATTGGCGGTTTCGTCCGCGAATATCAAGTGGAACTGAAGCCCGACGCGCTCCTCGCGCACGGCGTTTCGGTCATGGACGTCATGGCAGCCATCGAGAAGAGCAACATCGACGTCGGCGCTGAGACGGTCGAAATCAATAAGGCGGAATACCTCATCCGCGGTCTCGGCTACATCAAGGACGTGGCAGACCTCAGCGAGGCGGTGGTCGCCGTGCGCAATGGCGTGCCCGTCTGCGTCGGCGATGTGGCGTACGTCACCACCGGTCCTGCCACGCGCCGCGGCGGTCTCGACAAGGAGGGCGTGGAAGCCGTGGGCGGCGTGGTCGTCGCGCGCTACGGCGCCAATCCGCAGGCCGTCATCGACGGGGTGAAGGAGAAAATCGCCGAACTCGCGCTGAGCCTGCCCGAAAAAACGCTCGAGGACGGCACAGTATCGAAGGTGACGGTCGTACCCTTCTACGACCGCACCACACTCATCCGCGAAACTGTCGGCACACTCGAGACGGCGCTCTCCCACGAAATGCTCATCGTCATTATCGTCATCATCGTCCTCGTGCTCAACCTGCGCGCCTCCGTCATCATCTCCTCGCTCCTCCCCATCGCCGTACTGGCGACGTTCATCGTCATGAAGTTGGCAGGAGTGAGCGCCAACATCGTCGCCCTCTCGGGCATTGCCATCGCCATCGGCGTGGTGGCGGACGTGGGCGTGGTGTTTGTGGAAAACATACTCAAGGCGCGCGACCGCCACAAAGCGGACGACGGCGAAGAATCTGGACCAGGACTCGTGCGCCTCATCGGCAACGCGGTGGGCGAAGTGTCCGGCGCCATTGCCACCGCGATGCTCACCACGATTGTGAGCTTCATTCCCGTCTTCACGATGCAGGGGCAGGAGGGCAAACTCTTCGAACCGCTGGCATTCACGAAGACGTGCGTGTTGGCGTTTGCCTTCATCCTCGGCGTGGTGCTCCTGCCCACTGTGGCGTATCTGGTCTTCTCCGTCCGCCTCGGCAGTCGGCGGTGGCAGCGCGTAACCAACTGGGGCTTGGTCGCCGCGGGCGTCGTCCTCACCGTCGTGTGGCGCACGCCGCTGGCACTGGTGCTGTCACTTATAGGGCTCAACAATCTCTTCACCGCGCGGCTCATCCCCACCCGTCCGAAATTGCGCACTTACATCAACGTCGCGCTCGTCCTGCTCGTCGCCCTCCATTTCCTCGCCGAAGCGTGGCTGCCCCTCGGCCCTGAGCGCAACTGGTGGCTCAACGTCCTGTTCGTCGCCCTCGCCGTGGGCCTCATCCTCGGTCTGCTCTGGCTCTTGGTCGTCTTCTACGAGCGCATCCTCCGCTGGTGCCTCGCCCACCGCTGGCAGTTCCTGCTCATCCCCGTCGTGACATTCGTCTTCGGCATGCTCTGCTGGCTGGGCTTCGACCGCACTTTCGGCTGGCTCAGTTTCGGCTCTGAACGCGTGCGCCAGTCTGCCGTCTGGACAGGACTTTGCGAAACCTTCCCGGGCATTGGCGAGGAATTCATGCCCACGCTCAACGAGGGGTCGTTCCTTCTCATGCCAACCACTATGCCCCACACGGGCGTGGCGCAAAACCTCGACTACATCCGCCTCATCGACCGCCGCATATCCGCCATTCCCGAAGTGGAGCACAACGTGGGCAAATGGGGGCGCGTCAATTCGGCACTCGACCCCGCGCCTGTCCAGATGTTTGAAAACACCATCAGCTACCGCCCCGAATACGCGCTCGACGCCAACGGCCACCGGCTCCGCTTCAAGGTGGACGGCGACGGTGCCTACGTGCTCCGCAACGGCGGACGCTACAACCCTGCCGAAGGCTTCCGCCTCGTGCCAGCCGACAGTCTGATACCCGACGCGCGCGGCAAATACCTCCGCCAGTGGCGACCGGAAATTCACAGCGCGGAGGACATTTGGCAAGCCATTATCAATGTGGCGCACTTACCCGGTCTGACATCTGCCCCACGCCTGCAACCCATTGAGGGCAGGCTCGTCATGCTCTCCACCGGTATGCGCGCCCCGATGGGACTGAAAGTCTACGGCCCGTCGCTCGCCGCCATTGAGGAGGCGGGCAAAGCGCTCGAGCAGGCGCTCCACGACGTGCCATCGGTGCTGCCTTCGTCGGTGTTCTACGACCGCGCGGCGGGAGCGCCCTATCTCGAAATCGCGCTCGACCGCCACGAAATGGCGCGCTACGGCCTCACCGTGGCAGACCTTCAGGAGGTCATTTCGGCGGCGGTGGGCGGCATGACGCTCACCACCACAGTCGAAGGGCGCGAGCGCTACGGCGTGCGGTTGCGCTATCCGCGCGAACTGCGGGAAAATCCCGACGAACTGGCGCGCCTGCTGGTGCCCACAGCGACGGGGGCGCAGATTCCGCTGGGCAGTGTGGCTAAAATCGACTACGCCGCGGGCGCACAGATGATTCAGAGCGAGAACACCTTCCTCATGGGCTACGTCATCTTCGACAAACGCGAGGGACGCGCCGAGGTGGACGTGGTGCACGAGGCGCAGCAAGTCCTGGCGGACAAGATTGCCGACGGCTCGCTCCACCTGCCCAAGGGCGTGAGCTACCAGTTTGCGGGCAACTACGAGCAACAGGCGCAAGCCATGAACCGCCTGCTCTTCATCATTCCGCTGGTGCTGCTCTCCGTGCTGCTGATTCTCTACTTCAAATTCCGCACGCTCACGGCTTCGCTCATCCACTTCTCGGGCGTATTCGTGGCGTTCGCGGGCGGCTTCATTCTGCTCTGGCTCTACGCCCAACCGTGGTTCCTCGACGCATCGTTCGCGGGCGTCAATCTGCGCGACCTCTTCCAGGTCCACCCCGTCAACCTCAGTGTGGCGGTATGGGTGGGCTTCATCGCCCTCTTCGGCGTCGCCACCGACGACGGCGTGCTCATGGGCACCTACATCCACGACGTTTTCCAGGAACGCTCGCCACGCACGGTTGCCGAAGTGCGCGAGGCAGTGGTCTTCGCCGGTCTCAAGCGCGTGCGCCCCGCTGCCATGACGACAGCCACGACGCTCATTGCCCTGCTCCCCGTCCTCACGTCCACCGGCAAGGGGGCTGAAATCATGATTCCGATGGCGCTCCCCACCTTCGGCGGCATGTTCATCCAGTCGATGACGATGCTCGTCGTGCCGGTGCTCCAGTGCATCTGGCGCGAGCGGGTCATCCGCCGGGAGGAGAAGAAAAAGGCGCGCGCAGCACAATCTGCCGACTACGCTGTGGATATTGAAGACGAACAAGATGTGAAACCCCAAATACCTTCCCCAAATGACGCTCAATATTAAATATAGACCCGCCGCCCTGCTGACGTTTGCGGTCATGCTCGCGGCGCTTCTCCCCTCGCCCGCGAGGTCCGCTGCGCAGCCCGATTCGCTTGCTACCTACATGGAGGCGGCGGCGCGTAGCAATCCGCAACTCCGCGCGCAGTTTCTCACCTATCAGGCAGCGCTCCAGCGCGTGCCGCAGGCGGGGGCGTTCGACGACCCGCAGATTGATTTCGGTTTCTTCGTGAAACCAATGACGGACTACACGGGCAAGCGCGTGCTCGACATCAAGGTCATGCAAATGTTCCCCTGGTTCGGGACGCGCAAGGCGGCGCGCAGTGAGGCGACCGAGATGGCGCGGATGGACTACGAGGCGTTCCGCCGACAGCGCGACCAACTCTTTCTGGACGTCAAAACGGCGTGGATAAATATCGCCCGCCTCAACGAGACGCGCAAATCTGTGGTCGAAAACATCCGCCTGCTCCGCGTGCTGCAACAGTTGGCGACGGCACGCTTCGGCACGGCTGGGGTGAGCGGCAGCAGCGGGTCGGCATCTGTCTCAACCATGTCGGGCAGCGGTGCTTCGGTTTCTGCCTCCGCCTCAGCCTCAACAGGTGGCGCAATGGGCGCGATGGCTGGAATGGGCGCGCCGGCTTCTTCTGCCGCCTCTGCCTCAACTTCCGCCGCCAGTTCGTCCACAATGGGGGCGATGTCGGGCGGTGCAATGACGGGCGGCAGCGGCAGCAGTGCCTCGCTCTCGTCAGTGCTGCGCATTCAGTTGGAGTTGAACGAACTGGAGAACCAGTGCCGCGACCTCGAGTCGCAAATCGCCACAGCGACGGCGGCGTTCAATACGCTCCTCAACCGCCCCACGGCGAGCGCCCTCTGCCTGCCCGACACCCTGCTGCGCACGCCCTTTGCAGCCGACTCCCTGACGGCGGCGCTCGGCGAACTCGGCACGCGCAGCCCCATGTTGCGGATGCTCTCCGCCGACGCGGAGGCGGCACGCGCCAAGCTCAAGATGCAGAAGAAGATGAGCCTGCCCATGTGGGGCGTGGGCCTGCAATATTCGCTCAAGACGAGCCGCGACATGGGCAGCGACATGACGATGTCGGGCACAGACATGGCGTCGATGAACGGCATGGACATGGTGATGCCGATGCTCACCGTCACGCTCCCCATCTTCCGCGGCAAGTATAAGGCGGAGCAGCGCGAAACGCAGTTACGCATTGAGGCTGCCGAGGCGCAATGTCTCGAAATGCGCAACAACCTCGAACTGGCGTACGTCACGGCGCGTCAGCAACTGGCGGACGCCGACCGCGACGTGCAGCTCAACGAGGCGCAGGCCAGTCTTGCCGCCACAGCGTGCGACCTTGCCGTGCAGGAGATGGTGACGGAACGCGCCGCTCTCGACGACGTGCTCCAAGCCTACCGCCAGCTCCTCGACTACCGGCTGCGGCGCGCCACGTCGATAGCCGACTACAACCTCGCGGTGGCAAAAATCGAAAATCTTCTGTCTTCGGATTTCTGATTCCCCCGCAGAGGGCAGATATTTCCGAAGTGTTCAACCCATAAATTCAACTGATATTCTGATATGAAAACGATAATCACAAAAGGCCGCCCCTACTTTCTGGCGGCACTCATTCTGATAGTCGGCATCGTACTCGGCGGCATGATTTTCGGCGACAGCAATGCGGCGCAAGACGGCGCGGCGGCAGCCGACGAAGCGGCTACGCCCGAAGTTTGGACGTGCTCCATGCACCCCCAAATCCGTCAGGACGAACCGGGGCTCTGTCCGCTCTGCGCCATGGACCTCATTCCGCTTACTTCGGGCGCTTCTGACGCTGCCGTGCCCGACGATGCCATCGCCATGAGCGAGGAGGCAGCAGCACTCGCCAACGTGCGCACCATGACGGTGGGGACGGGCGACGGCACGGGCAAGACGGTGACGCTCTACGGCAAAGTAGCACCCGACGAGCGCACGCGCCGCACCATCACCGCCCAGTTTGCAGGCCGCATCAACGCGTTCAAGGTCGACTTCACCGGTCGTCAGGTGAAGCGCGGCGAGGTGATGGCAACGATTTATTCGCCCGAACTCTATACGGCACAGCAAGAATTGCTCGAGGCGAAGAAACTTTCGGGCGTGCAGCCCCAACTGCTCTCGGCGGCGCGCGAACGCCTGAAACTCTGGCAACTCACCGACGCGCAGATTGCCGCCATTGAGCAGTCGGGCAAGGCGTCGCCCACCATCGACGTGGAGGCACCGGCAAGCGGCACGGTCATCACCCGCCGCGTGAGCGAGGGCGACTATGTGGCGCAGGGAACAGTGCTCTTCGAGATTGCCGACCTCTCCCGCGTGTGGCTGCTCTTCCAGGCGTACGAATCGGACTTGCCCTTCCTCAAAGTGGGCAACGCGCTCTCCTTCACGGTGAATGCGCTGCCCGGCCGCACATTTACGGGGAAGGTGGACTTCATCGACCCGGTGCTCAATGCCGAAACGCGCACAGTGAGCGTCCGCGTCCCGGTGGCTAACGCCGACGGCGCACTCAAACCGGAAATGGTGGCGAACGCAAGCATCGAAGCGCGCCTGCCGCAATACGAAGACCACATCGTCGTGCCGCGCAGTGCGGTGCTCTGGACGGGCAAGCGGTCGGTCGTCTACGTCCGCCTGACAGACTACACCCAGCCCGTGTTCCGCCTGCGCGAGGTGACGCTCGGCCCAGCCTTAGACGACGCTTACGTCATTCTCGACGGACTCACAGCGGGCGAAACCATCGTCACCAACGGCACTTTCGCCATAGATGCCGCTGCCCAACTGGAGGGCAAGCCGAGCATGATGAACCGCACGGCAGAAACCACCACGCCTGCCCAAGACGATGCCGCCCATAACCCTGCCAGTCACGACGCAAGCAATCAGGCATCGCACACCAGTTCCAATTCCGCTGCGACGCAGTCCACTTCTTCAGAACACGCCGCACCGGCAAAAGCCGAAAAACCGGCATCGACCATCAAGTCAGCCACACTAAAAGTAAAAGGTCTTTGCGGCAGTTGCAAACGCCGCATCGAAGCCGCCGCCCTCAGCGTGAACGGCGTCACCGCTGCCACCTGGACTTCATCGGACGGCAAACTCGCCCTCACCTTCGACAGCGCGCTCACCGACATCCGCGCCATCAGCAAGGCGGTCGCCGCCGTGGGGCACGACACGGACTACGACCACGCCCCCGACGACATCTACGCCGCCCTCCCCGGCTGCTGCAAATATCGCGAGGCGGGGGCGAAGGCGCACTGACGGGGTTAGTCCATTTATGTGCCAATAATATAGGTATATCATTCCCATTAAAATCAGGAGATTCCTTGCTCTATTTTACTTTCCCGCTTATTTTTGCAAAAAAATAAAATAGGAATATGTTTGAAGTAGACAGGAAAGACTATATTGTGGAGCCATCAAAAAATAGTCCTGAGCTTTTAAGTACTAAGTCCTGAGCTTTTTAGAATTAGTCCTGAGCTTTTGAGGTCAAAGCTCAGGACTAATTTTTGAAAGTGCTGACAGAATATAAAAAGGCCCGAACTCAATTTCTGAAAGTTCGGGCTGAAAAATCAGTTTCCCAATGGGAGGATTTTGAGAAACTGGTACAAATACAAAAGGATTTCTTACTCCACCTTCACTTTGCGGACTGCGCCGTCGGAGTAGCGGAGGATGCAGATGGAGCCGACGGGCGGGGCTGAAAGTTGCTCGCCCTCGAGGCTATAGATGCCACTGACTTTGGCATCGGCGGCAATTGTGACTGCCGAAACCGGGACGGTGCGGTCGTATTCTGCCTGCGCCGCTGCGGCATCTTCGGTGAGCGCGGAGATAGCGGTGTAAATGGCAGTGGTACTCAGTCGGCTGGTCTCCAGAAGGAGGGCGTTTTCGTAGCGTTCGTCAAGGTCAGCCTGCAAACTGTCGAGGGACGACGCGATGGCGGCGACGCGGGCGTCAAAATCGGCGGCGACGTCGGAATAATCGCTGGCGATAAGCGCCTTGGCGGAGGCGAGTCGCTCGCTGAGGGTCGCGATGCTCGCGCAGAAAGTGGCGTACTGCTCGGCGTTGACGCGGGCAAGGTAGTTGAAGTTGTTGGCAATGAGCGTGTCAATGAGCGCCTGACCGAGGGTGTTGTAGCCGCTGCTGGTGTTGACGCCGGCGTAGTCCATCATGACTATGCCCGCGGGGCCTGCTTCGTTGCTCTGGAGGTAGGAAATGACGGCGGCGTTGGTGTAGGATGCGTTATCGCGGTAGCCGTCGCTCGTGGAGACTTCCGTGCCAAAGATACTTCCGGTCTTTGAATAGCCCGACGTGAAATTATAATACCAACGGATGGCTGAGGACTGGCGCATGGCGTGCGTGGCGCTGTAGGTGAGGAGCTTGGTGACGGCTTCCACTTTCTCTTCAACTGCACCGTCGGCGTGGGTGTCGTAGAAGTCCTGCATATAGAGGGGGCTCGAGGCTTCAGTGCCCGAGCCTGCGCCCGTGAGGGTGCCCTTTGTCTGCGAAGCCCAGTCGACATTGCTGCACCAACCCGAGATGAAGGCGCCGACGGGACTGGTGGCGTAGGTGTCGCGACTGGTGAGGAGGATTTTGCCGCGCAGTTCACCGACGGTGAGGTCGCGGGAAAAATCAGCGAACAGACCGCTGAAGTCGTCGCTCCCCAACAGGGCGGTGAGGAGCGTGCCGTAGCTGGAGTCGCTACCGTCGCCTTCGGTTTCGTGGCGCAGGTGTACGACGGCAAACTCGGAGGGGTTGGCGGCAAGCGAGTCGCGAAGGGTGGTGAGGGCGGTCTGGAGGGTGACGCTGGTGGCGATGACGCCGTGGTTGATGCGGAGTTCGTCACCGTCGACGCAGGGTCGGAAGTCGAAGGCGCGGACACCGGCTGCCCACTGCTCGGCGATGGTGAGGTCCTGCGTCTTGGCGTAGGACGAACCGCCCAAGAGGCCGAGGAAACCGCTGAAACCGTTGCCCGTGGCACTGTCGTGCGTGCCGGGAATGGAGACGGCGGCGGCAAAAAGTTCGTCGGGCAAACGGTTCATCCAGTTGTCGGCGTGCGCCGGTGCGACGAGACCGACAGACAATATGGTGGCAATGTGGATTTTTCTCATACGGTACTGTTTTTCCTCCTCGCGGGAGGGCATTGGCAAAGTTACGGAAAAATATCTTCCCACCTAAACTAAATAATGTTTTTCAGTGGCAAAAATTCAGCAGGAAAACGTGGCGAAGCCGCTGCCTTCTGGACGGACACGCGGCAGTCGCCAGACAAAAACGAGAGCCCGCCCGCAAAACTGCGGACGGGCTCTGCAATATGGTCAAAGACAATTGTGAGAACTGTCTTTACTTGGCGTACATCTTCTTACCACCTACGATGTAGATGCCCTTCGGCAGACCGGAGGTAGCGGTTGCAGCCTTCACGCCCTCACGTACCTTGATACCAGAGAGGGTGTAGACGTTAACCTTCTCAGCGTCGGCTACCTTAACGGTGCTGATGTCGCTGATGACACCGTAGAGCGGGAGCGAGTAGTCGCCGCTGGTTTCTACGGTAGGCACTGACTCGTTGAAGTAACCGGAACCGGCTGCTACAACGTCAGTAGAAATCGAGAGGGTCACGAAGCCGTTGAAGATAAGGCCCATGCCGTTACCAACACTCTGCTCCTGGAATACACCCACGAGGCCGTTGTCGGTCTTAGGCGTCAGGTCGTATTCGAGTTCGTCGAACGAGGTAGCTGTACAGATGAAGTCGGTAGCGCCTTCAGTAGCATCTTCGTAAGGCACGTAAACGAACGGTGTACCGGCAGGAATTTCTTCATTCTCTGCATACATGGTCAGCTCGATAGTGCCGTCTTCAGCAGAGGTAGAAGTCTTGCCATAAACCTTGTAGAAGTCAGCGTCCATCGGGAGTACCGTAATGTCGATAGGCAGGGTGACAACCTGAATCTTCTGGTCGATGTCATAGTGGTAAGAACCATCCCAAGAATTGTCAACCTCAACGAATTCGAACGCCGAGTTGTCAGTACCGCTGGCAGAGCCCCAAGAAACCACGTCATAGGAGCCGGTCTGCAAGTTAGCATAGATGCCGTCGGCAAATACGATGTTGATAATACCAGCCAACTTAGAAGACTTGAAGGATACGGTGTCGGCTTCGTAAGACATGTAGACGTCAGAGTTGTTCACTCCGGGGTTGCCGAGATACATACCCGTTCCCAAGTTCTGCAGGCTGAAGGTGCCGTCGCTATTGTCGATGACTCTCCACATATAGTTGAGACGCGTTTCAATAGACAGGGCACTAGCGCCACCCCACTTCGCTACACTTTCGTCAGTGTTCTGAGCGTAGATGTAGTTGGAAGCAGGCGTACCGGTCGATGCACTGCGGATGTAATATACTTCACCACCAGTGGGCAGGATGAGGGCAGCCTTGAGGGCAGCGAGGGCCTCATTCATTCTGGTAATGCAACTGCTAATCTCAGACACGCTCATCACGCTCTTGATGTCGGCAGCAACAGCGGTGAGGGCTGTTTCAAAGGCCGTCACACTGCCTTCTTCGTAATAACCAATATCAGCGCCTTCCATTGCACCATCAAGGTATTCCTGGCACTCTGCGTAGAGTTCGTTCACAGATTCAACATCGGGATAAGCCGCTACGAAGGCGTCATAAGCAGCCTGGAGGGCAGCGAGCGTGGTCTCGGTCACGAGTTCTTCAGCCAGTTCGGCCTTGGTTGCAGCAATCTGAGTCTTGAGTTCGGCAATCACCTCGTCGGGTACAACCTCGATGAGGGAGTTGTCGGCGTCATAGGTACCTTCATAGAAGCGGAGTTCGCTGAATACGAAGTAGAGGTTGCCCACGCTGGAAGTAGCATCGTTGAGCGTGTGTTCCACGTCGAGGCGGATAAAGCGGTAGGGGGCATCCAGAGCCACGCCGGTGAGACCGGTGAAGTTTTCAGTTTCAGAACTATAGGTCGTGGATGTATAGGTGTAGGAGAAGGTGTAGACACCCTGCTCTACCCAGTTGGCTGCGTCGGTCGTGTCGTTGCAAGCATAAACACGGACTGTCAGCGGCGTACCAGCAGAACCCGTGTTACGACGGGAGTACTTGATGTGGAGATATTGCACTTCCTTGCCGAGGTCGGCACCCACATTGTGGATGAGGTCGGTGGGGTCGGTAACAGCGCTCCATTTGGAGTGGAAGAAGGTAGTCTGGTCGTTATCGATAAGATAATCGAGCGAGCCTTCCGTTGTTTCAACAGCGTTCGAGAAGAAGCAAGAGCCGTCGGTCACGAGACCTGCGCTCGTCATGTCGCCGTCCTCGGTGGCTTCAGAAACGATGGCGATGCCCTGCGTGAGCGCAGGTTCAGCCGTTTCAATAAGTACAGTAGCAGAGTCATTGAGCTCAGCCTGAGTGAGAGTGTCTTCCTCAACTTCGCCACTGTCACCGCCGCCAGGAACCATGTTGTCAAGTTCTTCCTGCGAGATAGACTGGAAGTACCAACCGGAAGCGGTTGCATACCAACCCCAAACCACTACGAGCGGAGTACCACTACCGCCGTGCAGACACGGACGAACGGAGTTCTGGTTGGTGGTGTAGATATTATAGGCAGTACCAGTCTGAATCTTCAGATACCAAACCTGGTCGGGGCCTTCTGTCGTGGGCACGGCCACACCCGTGGTGGCCTGCGAACCCATGTAGCGGCCCGTCTTGTAGTTGCGGATGTAGTAACCGCCCACAGTACCGCGTGCTCTGGTCATTTCCCAGATACAGTCGGCGTGGTTGGAGTCGAAGGTTGCGCTGTCGGTGTAGGCATATTCAACCCAATAGAGCACAGAGCCCGTATCGTAGACGAGGGCGTTGCCGTTACCGCGGTCGCTGGCGCCGTTGCGGATGATGTAGTAGCCTTCGTCGAGACCGATGACGCCTGCACCAGCATCGCAGTAGGCGTTGTAGAGGTTATCGGCTGCAGCCTGGAATTGCTCGTCGGTGACAGATGTGGTATTGTTAAGAAGGGCGATAGCGCTGTCGTAGGCACTATCCAGGGCATCGAACAGTTCCTGGCTGACGTTGCCGAACGAGGTACCAACGGTGAACAAGTCGGCAGGCGCCTTCTCATTGAAGTATTCCTGAATTACGCTGAACAGGTTGGTATAACCATTAGCCACGCCAATGCCATAGACAATCCAGCCCGTATTGGCTGCCGTCTGGGTCCAGCTGAAACCACCGCTCGACGTACTGGTCAGCCAGTAGTAGGAGCTGTTGGCATAGTTGACATTACAAAGCACCACAGGCAGAACATCGCTCACTGTCGTGTTGTAAAGGAAGCTGCGTATTTCGACATCCGGATTCTGCAGATATTCAGTACTTACTGTGTCGTGAACCACAGCCGTGAAGACGGTGAACTTGAAGGCACGACCGGGAATGGTCGTCATGGCGATGGTACCACCACTGATGTCCGGGTCTTCAAGGTACTCACCAGTCGTAGTCTTCTTCAGACGATAGACAGTATAGCCTTCATCGTCTGTACCGAACTCCTCAAACTGGTAAGCGTTGTCCTCCGTGAGCATGGTAGACACAGAAGTCCCCGTCACATAGGCATCCGAACTCGCCACAATGGCATTCTTCAACGCATAATCTGTTTCCGGCTCTACCTCGGTCACAGCGTCTCCCTCGATTGCATAGTAGCTGACCTGAGCGTTTAGACTCACACTACCCGCCACTGCAAACAGGAACAACAATAAGGATTTGTACATTTTCCTCATGGCACTTTGTTTTTTGTGGCCAGACCCCGCAAGGTTCTACTTCTCTCTGAACTTTACGAGACAGGCAAATTCAACAATTGCTCCTTCTTACAATTTAGACGACCGCTTCATGGAGCAGAGAAACGACCGCCAATATACTTATTAATAATTAGTTAGCTGGTCACGTGTCTGGTAGCTGTAGCGCGGCAGCTGCAAAACCACCATTTCACATTCGCAAATATAGCAAATAAGAAAATTCAGATGGTTTTCTTTTTCGTTAATAAAAACTAACGTCTTTTTATCGATGAATTTCCCCGATTTCTCGACCAATTCCGGACAGCTGACATGAGCCATTCTGTCCCGACGGTGCAAAGGTACGAAGGGACATTTTTCTGCGAAATACCAAATCGGCGGTATATTCCGCCATCACATACCGCAAAGATAGCATTTCCGCACGGATTTTCCCGCCCACAGAAAACGGGCGCACCGTTTTTTGTTCGGTACGCCCGTCGCATTTACGAATTACTCTGAAGACAGAGTGCTATTATTCTTCCTCGTTGCTCCACTGGGAGCTGTCCCAGCCTTTTTTGTTGCTGTACATGT
This sequence comes from Bacteroidales bacterium, assembly GCA_030531095.1. Taxonomy (GTDB): domain Bacteria; phylum Bacteroidota; class Bacteroidia; order Bacteroidales; family Bacteroidaceae; genus Alloprevotella. The sequence continues at coordinate 39,965 of JAUNOO010000001.1, read as the reverse complement.
CGTTCCCGGAATACTCGTCGTTGGGCTGAGGGGTATCGCCAGATTTAGCCAACATGTTTTCGGGGATGAGGTTGATGATTTCGCTGGTAGGTTTGATGTATGCTTTCATGATGAATTTCCTTTCCGTTATTACTTTACCAATACTTTCTTTCCGTTCACGATGTAGAGGCCCTTCGTCTGGCTGTCGAGGTTGCCATTGAGACGGACGCCCTTCAGGCTGTAGACTGCTGCGTCGGCGGCAGACTGCGACTGTTTCACGCCAGTGATGGAAGTGATTTCGCCGTTGTCGCCGAAGGAGAAGCCCTTGGCGTGGGCGTTCTGCGCTCTGGTCAGCGAAAGGTAGGCCTTGTTGGCAGAGCAGAGGAATGAACCGCCATTTTCTTCGCCCCAGTAGAAGCCGAGAACGTGGTCGTCGTCAGAATAGGTCAGCTTGTAGAAGCACTTCGTATTGTCCACAGGAATCTGGGTGGCGGTGGTGTAGCCGTTCAACAGATTGTCTTCGGGCGTCGTGGCGCTCACGTCGTCGAGAATGGCGTAGTAGTAAGTGCCCTTATCGCCCTTGACGAGCAGCGCAGTGTTGGCAGGAACTTCAGCGCCCTCAGTGTATTCCCAAGCGGCAGTCAGGTTGCCTTCTGCGTCCACACCCGTGATGGTCGTACCGGTGACACCTGCAGGCATTTCAAAGTTCTGGTCGGTGAAGTAGGTGGCGTAACCCTCTTCGGTGCCGATGGTCAGCTGGCCAACCTCGACGCGGCGGTAGAGGACGGGGTCTTGCTGCGTCGTATAGGTCGCAAAGCGCTCTGCACTTGAATTGAATCGCAGATGACCGACAGAACCTTCCACTTTGTTATAAGTATAGGTCAAATTATTCTCTATGTTTACTGTGCCGTTCTCATTGTAGGTGAGCGTCCAGAGACCGCCCTCTGCGTCAGAAGATTCACCTTCTGTGACGTCATTGCTGGAGGAATTATGAACCAGATAGGCCTCTGTACCCTCGCTGCCCAAAATCTGAAGTGCGTATTCACCCGTCGTCGAACTTTCAACCAAAGTCACCTCATAGGGTACGCCGGAGACGTTGACTGCGGACTGGTTAATCTGCAACAGGCCGCCAGTGAGGGTCGTGCCGACAGTAGAAGCGTCCACTACCGTGCGATACTTGGTGTTCGTAGTTGACTGCGCACCAGCAAAGTAATCGGAATTGGGGCTTGCAATCAGATAAACGCCACCGTCCACAATGTCGCTCTGGCGCGTCACTTTCTTGTAGTAGTAAACCTTATTGGGGTCTACAACCGTCAGCGTATAAGAAGCATCGCCGGCGTTGTAACTTTCATCTCCGTCAAAGGAGGCAGTGATAGTCGTTGTACCAGCGGCATTTATAGTCACCGCGCCAGTGTTGGCATTCACCGTAGCCACAGCCGTATTGCTGCTACTGTAGGTCACCGTCACGCCGTTGGGATTGCTCAGCGTCGGAGCAGTGAAGCTCTCGCCCAAATTGGCAGTCGCAGTGGTGGCGGAGAAAGACAGATTGGGGTCAACCTTTCCACTTACCAACGTGGGCTCTTCCCATACGCGGAACTGGAGCTCTGAGTTATAGTAATAGAGGTAGCCGATGACGTCGACGGTGTTGCCCACAGTGCCAAGAGCTTTGAAGGTGTTGCTGCCTAAATACAGCGCGAGAGTCGCATCACCTTGCGACAACGTAGCCGAAGTGCCAGATTGGACCGTCGTCACCGTAGCACCACTAATCTTCACGCGGCGGGAATCGTAGGTGCTCGGACTGGCATTCAGTTCGGCTATGGTTGCCGTCGTTGTAGAGATAGTGCCGCCAGTGGTAATCGTGCCCTCAGAGGCATCAAGACTGGTGATTTCATCCAAACCATAATAGATAGTAGTGGTAACTTTCATCGTGCCGTTCAACACGTTGCCAGCCTCCATACCGTGACTGCGGTTATAGTAGACAAGACCGGTCTCACCTTCCTCAATATAGGCGTAAGAACCATTTACATAGGTCACAACAGCATCGGTCAACGTGACGTAGGCGGTGCTACTGGCAGCAGTGATTTGAGACTTCAGTGCTGCGAGAGAAGAGAAGACAGGAATGACCGTAATCGTATAAGAAGCCGACCCCTCGGCGAAGTTGGCGGTTTCAGCAGAGTGTGCAGTGATGGTCGCCGTACCTGCTCCACCTTTTATAGTCACTTCACCAGTGGAGGAATTGACCGTTGCTACATCTTCATTGTCACTGAAATACGTCACTGTGCCGTCAAAGTCAGTAGCAGAAGTCAGCGTGGGAGCCGTGAAAGTTGTCTCACCTTGCTTAAGTGTAAACTCAGTTTCAGAGAAATTATGTTCAGGCTTTGGCAGTCCAGACGTTGCGGCGTACGTGATAGTCGCCGTCAACATTTGAGCAGTACCTGTGGCAGCGGTAAAGGTCACAGAAGAGGATGAACCCGTCCAAGTGCCAGTAGTTGTTCCTCCAGACCAAGTGCCAACATTTGCAGTTAGTTTAGATGCGCCATTATTACTAATTCTAAAACTACACTCTATTTTTGTAATCTCGTACCCTTCAGAGGCACCAAAGGTTATAGTTCCACCATTGTTGTATATTCTCAAATGATACTTCCCACTGGTAACCCATAGTCTCGTAGGTGTGTCACCATCTGTTGCACTCATTGTGACCTCACCCACAGTATAGGTGTTAGTCCCAATGTTAAAACCGCTCGCTTCAGATTCTGTTACACCCATCGTCCCAGTGATGAAGTTCAAATCGCTAAAGCTAAAAGTAGCCGTCTCTGCACTCACTCCCGCAATCCCTCCAATACACAAGAGGAAAAGGGCGAGCAGCGTCCTCATTGAAGTTGTAAACTTTTTCATTTCATCAGAATTTGATTATTGTTGGTGATATTTTCTTAGCTTGCCATCTTTTGTTTTCCGGACGAGGGCGGCACCAATGCGGGGCGCGGTCGGTCTAGTTTTCGCCTGCAAAATTAGAGAGGGCTTATCACAATCGTGCTACAAATAAGTAAAAGAAAGGCGAAACACGCTGCGGGGTCGCGTGCTTCGCCTAATCTGTGGACTACACAAAAAGACGGGCGCACCGGTTTTGTTCGGTACGCCCGTCGCATTTACGGATTACTCTGAAGACAGAGTGCTATTATTCTTCCTCGTTGATCCACTGGGAGCTGTCCCAGCCTTTTTTGTTGCTGTACATGTCGCCATTGGAAGACTCGTCGTAGACCGATGGACCAGATTTGGCCAACATGTTTTCGGGAGTGAGGTTGATGATTTCGCTGGTAGGTTTGATGTATGCTTTCATGATGAATTTCCTTTCCGTTATTACTTTACCAATACTTTCTTTCCGTTCACGATGTAGAGGCCCTTCGTCTGGCTGTCGAGGTTGCCATTGAGACGGACGCCCTTCAGGCTATAGACTGCTGCGTCGGCGGCAGACTGCGACTGCTTCACGCCTGTGATAGAGGTGATTTCGCCGTTGTCGCCGAAGGAGAATCCGTTGGCCTGCGCGCTCTGCGTTTTGTCCAGTTCCAAGTAAGCCTTGTTGGCTTTGCAAGTGAAGGCACCGCCGTTTTCTGCGCCCCAGTAGAAGCCGAACGCACTGCCGTCGTTAGAATAAGTCAGCTTGTAGAAGTTCTTCGTGTCGTCCGCCGTAATTGGGGTATCGGTAGTGTAGCCGTTCAGCAGATTGCCTTCGGGCTTTGTGGCAGTCACGTTGTCGAGAATGGCGTAGTAGTAAGTGCCCGGCGTGCCCTTGACGAGCAGCGCGGTTTCAGCAGGAACTTCAGCGCCCTCAGTGTATCCCCAAGCGGCGTTCAGGTTGCCATTGTCCACGCCCGTGATGGTCGTACCGGTAACACCTACTGGCATTTCAAAGTTCTTGTCGGTGAAGTAGGTGGCGTAGCCCTCTTCGGCGACGATGGTCAGCTGACCAGCCTCGACGCGGCGGTAGAGGACGGGGTCTTTCATAGAATTCGTATAGGTGGCAAATCTCTGTTGATTTTTGTTCGAATTGTACTGAAGATACCAGTCACTCAATGTGCCGCTCTTTGCATACTGCGTCGTGTTCTGCACAGAAACAGTACCTTTCGTCTCGTCGTAAGTAAGTTTCCACAAACTGCCGTCCGCGTCAGAAGAGTCATCTTCTTTTACGTCATTGCTGGAAGAATTATGAACCAGATAGGCGGTTGTGCCATCGCTACCAAGAATCTGAAGTTTGTATTCACCCGCCGTCTCGCTTTCCACCAGAGTCACCTCATAGGGCATGCCCGTAGCATTGACTCCAGTCTGGCTGATTTGCAGCAGACCGCCCATGAGGGTTGTGCTTGCTGTTGTGGCGTCCACTATCGTGCGATACTTGGTAGACGTAGTCGACTGCGCACCAGCAAAGTAGTCTACGTCAGGGCTTGCAATCAGATAAACGCCACCAGCCACGATGTCGTCCTGGCGCGTCACTTTCTTGTAGTAGTAAACTCCATTGGGGTCTACGACCGTCAGCGTGTAAGAGGCTTCGCCTGCAAGATAATCATCGGTCGCTTCAGACGAGGCGGTGATGACCGTCGTACCGATACCAACGATAGTCACCTCGCCAGTGGAGGCATCGACCGTAGCCACAGCCTCATTGCTGCTGCTGTAAGTCACCGTCATGCTGTTTGGATTGGTCAGTTCGGGCGCCGTGAAGGTATCGCCATTATTGACCGTAGCCGTGGTGGCAGAGAAGGACAGGGCGGGATTGGTCTTACCCGTGGGGTCTTCCCATACGCGGAAGTAGAGTTCCGTGCCGTAGGTGTAAAGATAACCAATGACGTCGACTACGTTGCCGGCAGTAGAAAGATGGTCCAAGGGAAGAGTGGAATACGCCTTGATGGTCGAGCCTCCCAGCGTCAGCACGGCCTCATTGCTCTCTTCCGATTGGGGCGTCGTCACCGTTGCGCCGATAATTTTCACGCGGCGCGAGTCGTAGGTGTCCGGACTGGCGTTCAGTTGGGCAATGGTTGCCCCCGTAACGGGGACATCGGCGTTCTTAAGGTATATCTGGCCTTCTTCCGTGAATTCGAGACTGGTGATTTCTGCCAAGCCGTTATAGACCATGGTGGAGACTTTCACTTTGTCGATCAGTCTATCGCCAGCTTCCAAAACGTGGTCGCCGTCTTCCTTATAGTAGACCAGACCGATCCCTTTATCCAGATCCTCAAGGTAGGCATAGGCATCATTCACATAGGTGACGACGGTAGAAGACAGATAGACGTAATATTCTGCCGCGCCGGCGTCTTCGATAATTTGTGCCTTCAGTTCGGCCAGACCACCAGAGAAGTACGGAAGGACGGTAATGGTATAAGAAGCCGAGCCCGCGTAGAAATTATCGGTTGCCGCAGACTGCGCCGTGATGGTCGCTGTGCCAGTGCTGACTCCAATATACACTTCGCCTTCATTATCAACATATGCCACATCTTCATTGTCGCTGGAATACGTCACGGTGCCGTCAAAGCCAGTAGCATAATTCAGCGTGGGAGCTGTGATATCATCGTATTTACAAATCGTAAATGCTGTGGTCGAGAAGCTAAGGTTGGGATTGCGAAGACCTTTTTGATACGTGACTGTGACTGTCAACAAACGGGCTTGAGCTGAAGCTGTAAACGTCACAGAAGGAGACTGTCCCTCCCAAGTGCCAGATGTTGTTCCGCTTGTCCACGTGCCACAATCTGCACTAAATCTTGAGGCATAATTGCCAGTGAACGTACACTCTATTTTTGTAATCTCGTACCCATCTGGGGTGCTAAAGGTTAAAGTTCCATTTTCGTAAACTCTCAAATGATACGTACCGGAGGTGTTGTCGCACCACAGTCTTGTGGCTGTTGTACCATTTGTTGCACTCATTGAAACATTATCTACAGTATAAGCAGAAGTTCCAATCTCCGTACCACCACCCGAAGGCGGTGGATCCAGTTTCATCGTCTCAGAGATGAAGAGAGGTTCGTTAAAACTGAAAGTTGCAGTCTCCGCGTTCGCTCCCGCAATCCCTCCAACACACAAGAGGAAAAGCGCGAGCAACGCCTTTGCTGAAGTAGTTATTCTTTTCATATCTTCTGATTTTAATTATTTGATTACTTTACAATTACCTTCTTTCCGCCCACGATATAGAAGCCCTTGGGCAGGCTCTCTACGTTTTCATCGAGGCGCACGCCCGTCAGGCTGTAGACAGCGGCGTCGGGCTGCGACTGACGCACGTCGGCAATGGACGTGACGGTGCGGTCGAAGGAGTAGCCGTTGGCGAGTGCGGTTTCCGCCGTTTTGGGCAGAGCCAGATAGGACTTGTAGGCGGAGCAATAGAAGGGTCCGCCATCCTGCGCGCCCCAGTAGAAGCCGATGACGTGGTCGTCGTCCGAGTAAGTCAGCTTGTAGAAGTTCTTCGAGTCGTCAGCCGGAATCGTCTGGGCGGTGGTGAAGCCGTGCAGCAGGTTGTCATCGGGCGCAGTGGCGCTCACTTCGTCGAGGACGACGTAGTAGTAGCTGCCCTTCTCGCCCTTGAGGAGCAATCCGGTTCCGCCGGGCACTTCCGTTCCCTCGGTGTACGCCCAGTCGGCAATGAGTTGGCCGTTGGCGTCCACACCCGTGATGGTGGTGCCGGTGAGGCCGGCAGGCATTCTGAAGTTCTTGTCGGTGTAGAAGGTGGCATAGCCCTCTTCGGTGACGACGTTAATCAGGCCGACATTGACGCGGCGGTAGAGAATGGGAGCCTGCTGCGTTCCCGTATAGGTGGCAAACCGCCTTACGCTTGAGGTTGGATTGAACTGCAGATAGCCGTATTTCTCTGAACCGTTATACTGATAGGGCACGGTGTTCATTATATCCACTGTACCGTCCGCCTCGTTAAAAGTGACTGCCCACCGCATCGTCGGATAAAAATTACCTTCCGCCACCTCGCTGATGTCATTGGCGGTGGAGGTATGGGCCAGATAGCCGACAGTACTGCCTCCTGTGCTCTCATCAGTGGTTACAACTTCGAGCCAGTAGGTGTCCTTGCCTTCATATACCCCGGTTGACCACATAGTCACCTCATAGGGCGCGCCCGAAACGTTGTTCTGGTTCACCAGCATGAGTTCGTCCGTCAGGTGCGTGCAAAACTTTGAGGCGCTCACCGCAGTGCGGTAGGTGCTTTCCGAGTTGGCTGCGCCGAGGAAGTAGTTTTTGTCGGGACTGACAATCAGATAAGAACCAGCATTCACAATATCGCTCTGGCTCGTCACCTTCTTGTAGTAGTAAGCCTGGTCGGCGTCCACGACGGTCAGCTTATAGGAAGCACTGCCGGCGCGGTAGTCGTCGGTCGCCACAGACGAGGCGGTGATGGTCGCTGTGCCGGCAGCAACTATGGTCACTGCACCGGTGTTGGCGTCCACCGTAGCCACAGCCTCGTTGCTGCTGGAGTAGGTCACTTCGACGCCGTAGGGATTGTTCAGCACTGGCCTCGGAAAACTGCCGTTCACGCTGACCGAATAGGAAGTGGTGGTGAAGGACAAGCGGGGAGACACCTTTCCTTCCACCAGCGTGGGCTCTTCCCAAACGCGGAACTGGAGACCAGACTCCGTTCTACCCCACACGTCGTCATGATAATAGTAATAATAAAGGAAGCCCTCAACGTCGACCACGTTGCCGACGTTGCTGAAATTGTTCAGGTCGGCAGACGAAAAGATTTTGAGGCTCGAGCCGTCCTTCGCCACGTAGGCAATACTTGCGGAGAGGGTCTTCGTCACCTCTGCGCTGCTAATCTTCACGCGGCGCGAGTCGTAGAGGTCTTGATTGGCAATGAGGTCGGCAATGGAGACTTCGAGGGTGGGAACCGTGCCACCAGTAGTAATCTGTTCGGCGGCGGCTTCGATGTTGGTGATTTCTGCCAAGCCCCTATAGACCAGCGCGGACACCTTCACCGTGCCGTTGAGCACATTGCCGGTCTCCAGTCCGTGGTCGCTGTAATAGAGGGCAAGACCCGTCGTGCCTTCTTCGATGTAGCCCGCAAAGGTATTGGCATACGACACGACGGCATCGGTCAACTTGACGTAGTAGTCCTTCGCCGTGCTGCTGGCGTCGCTGACGATTTGCGCCTTCAGCGCAGAGAGCGATTCATACAACGGCCACACCGTCAGGGTGTAGGAGGCTGTGCCGGCGTCGTAGTCGTCAGTCTCTGCCGACGTGGCGGTGATTTCAGTAGTACCCACAGCGAGGATGGTCACATTGCCGTTCTCGTCCACGGTAGCGACCGATTCGTCAGAACTGGCGTAGCTCACCGCGCCGTCAGATTCGCCGGTCAGTGTAGGCTCAGTGAAGGTCTCAGTCTCACCGAAAATCACAGAAACTGTCGAGGTAGAGAAATCCAGTTTGGCGGCATTCTTTCCGCTCGTCGACTCGGGCTGATAAGTGATAGCCATACTGTCGATGATGCAGGTGACGCCAGAGGTATTACTCAATAAAACACTAGTCTCGCTACCACCCCAAGAATTTGAAGGAAACAGGTCATCGCCCCAAAGATAAGCCTTGCAATACTTAGAAATGTACGCTCTGATTCTTGTAATGAGGTAGCCTTTGTCCGCGCTGACCGTGAACGCGCCACCATTATTGACACGCAGGGTGTATAAATTGGCGTTGCTGCAGAAAAATCTTACACCTTCTGCATCGGTCGGCGTGAAGGCGATGGGGTCTGACGAATGGTGATAAGCTTGATTCACCGTCAGATAGCCCGAACTTCCGGTCGCTACCGTAGCGCCAAACGCACTGGCGGCATCGGCTTTGGTGAAGTCGTACACGACCGTCGTCTGCGCATTTGCACCCACAATTCCCGCAATGCAAAAGAGGGAAAGCGCGAGCAACGCTTTCGTCAAAGTAAATATTCTTGTCATACCAACAGTTGTTTGTCTTTTTTTTGATAATGGTTCTTCGATTCCACCCAAGACAACGGCGGAACCGGGAAAGAGTGTCGGAGAATTACAGGTGCAACTGCACCATATTGTCCGAAATGACCTTGCGTTTCTGAAACTTCTGCTCGGGAAATTCAAACTTCGACCCGAGTTTTTCAAAGCGTTCTGGACCAAGTTTCAAAAAGTCCAGAGCTTTGTTCTCAAAACCTCAGGACTAATTTTAAAAAGCTCAGGAAGTTTCAACGAGAAAAGGGAACAAAAAAAGCCGCGTGCATGTGGAGCACACATACACGTGGCTTTTTTGTAAGGAACGTCCGTTGTAGAGACGCCTGTGACTTTTATTCAGCCTTGGGGGCTTCGGCCTCAGTGGCTTCAGCTGCGGGAGCCTCTGCTGCAGGTGCTTCTGCGGCAGTCGTTTCAACTGCTGCGGCTTCGGCTGCGGGAGCTTCAGCGGCGGCAGACTTCTTGGAACGACGGGTGCGCGTAGCCTTCTTCTGCGTCTTTGCCATGTTCTCATCGTAGTCTACCAACTCGATGAAGCACATCTCGGCAGCGTCGCTGGCACGGAAGCCGGTCTTGATGATACGAGTGTAGCCACCCGGACGGTCGGCGACCTTGACGGAGATTTCCTTGAACAGCTCGGTCACTGCATACTTGTCCTGAAGATAGCTGAAGACTACACGACGGGAATTGGTCGTGTCGTTCTTGCTCTTCGTGATGAGCGGCTCAACGTACTTCTTGAGTGCCTTGGCCTTTGCCAGAGTCGTAGTGATTCTTTTGTGCTTGATCAGGGAGCAGGCCATGTTGGAAAGCATGGCTGCGCGGTGAGAAGCAGTACGGCTCAGATGGTTGAATTTCTTATTGTGTCTCATTTTTCAGTTTATTCTTTATCTAATTTATACTTAGAAATGTCGGTTCCAAACGACAGATTCAGACCCTCGAGCAAATCATCAAGCTCGGAGAGCGATTTCTTACCAAAGTTGCGGAACTTGAGGAGGTCGTTCTTGTTGAACTGAACCAAATCGCCAAGCGTCTCGACGTCGGCAGCCTTCAAGCAGTTCAGGGCACGAACCGAGAGGTCCATGTCGATGAGCTTTGTCTTGAGCAGCTGACGCATGTGGAGAACTTCCTCGTCGAACTCTTCATTGTCCACCTTTGCCTGGTCGTCGAAAGTGATGCTCTTGTCGTCGGCAAGCAGGGAGAAGTGCTGGATGAGGATTTTGGCGGTCTCGCGCAGTGCATCCTTGGGCTGGATGGAACCGTCCGTCGTGATTTCGATGGTGAGCTTGTCGTAGTCGGTCTTCTGGGCGACACGATAGGGCTCAACCGTGTACTTCACGTTACGGATAGGGGTGTAAATTGAATCGATTGGAATTGTGTGAATATCAAAGCTGTCCTTGAATCGGTCGTTCTTGTCGACGAAGAGCTCTCTGTTCTCTTCGGCAGGAACATATCCGCGGCCTTTATTGATATTCAAATCAATCTGCATCGTGGCTTTGGGCTCGAGGTGACAAATCACCAGGTCCGGATTTAACACTTCAAATCCAGTAAGGCATTTGCCAATGTCGCCGGCCTTGAACTCAAGGGTGTTGGCTACATTGATGCTTACTTTCTCAGTTTCGAACTCTTCGACTAAACGTTTGAAGCGTACCTGCTTCAGGTTGAGTATAATGTTGGTTACGTCTTCGCGCACTCCAGGAACAGAGGCAAACTCGTGCTCAACACCTTCAATCTTGATGGCGTTGATGGCGAAACCCTCCAGCGAAGAGAGCAGGATGCGACGTAGTGCATTTCCGACAGTAGTGCCGAAACCCGGCTCCAAAGGACGGAACTCAAACTTTCCGTACTTGGAGTCGTTCTCCAACATTATTACTTTATCAGGTTTTTGAAATGCTAATATCGCCATGAATAATCGTATTTTAATTAGTTTTTAGAGTACAACTCGACAATCAGCTGCTCCTTGATGTTCTCAGGGATGTCGGCGCGTTCGGGCTTGTGCAGAAGCTTACCCCCCTTCACGTTTTCGTCCCACTCAATCCAAGGATACTTGCTGTGGTTGAATCCTGCCAGTGCGTCGGCAATGACTTCGAGAGACTTGGAGCGTTCGCGGACAGCAACAATCTGGCCGGGCTTTACGCTGTAGGAAGCAATGTTGACTACCTTGCCGTCGACCGTGATGTGCTTGTGGTTGACAAGCTGACGGGCTGCGGAACGCGTGGGGGCGATGCCAAGACGATATACGACGTTGTCGAGACGGCATTCGAGTGCCTGGAGGAGCAACTCACCGGTAATGCCGTTGGAACGGGCTGCCTTTTCGAACAAATTGCGGAACTGCTTCTCCAATACACCGTAAGTGTACTTTGCCTTCTGCTTTTCAGCCAACATGACACCGTACTCAGAGGTCTTGCGACGACGGGAGTTACCATGCTGACCAGGAGGGAAGTTGCGCTTGGAAAGTACTTTGTCAGCACCGAAAATCGCCTCCCCGAATCTGCGGGCAATACGAGACTTGGGTCCAATATATCTAGCCATATTTTATTTCTATTATATTTATGCGTTACAGTGAAATGTATGTGTTATACTCTTCTTCTCTTGGGAGGGCGGCAGCCGTTGTGGGGCAGCGGGGTAACGTCGATAATCTCGGTTACTTCGATGCCGGCACCATGGCAGGCACGGATGGCGGACTCACGACCGTTGCCCGGACCCTTGACGTATGCCTTCACCTTGCGAAGACCCAAATCGTAAGCTACTTTGGCGCAATCCTGAGCGGCCATCTGGGCTGCATACGGCGTGTTCTTCTTAGAACCGCGGAAACCCATCTTACCAGCGGACGACCAAGAGATGATCTGGCCCTCGCTATTAGCCAAAGATACGATGATATTGTTGAAGGAGCTATGAACATGCAACTGACCCATAGCGTCAACCTTTACATTTCTTTTCTTAGCTGCGACTGTTTTCTTTGCCATATCTTCTATTTATTATTTAGTAGCTTTTTTCTTGTTAGCGACAGTCTTCTTGCGACCCTTGCGCGTACGAGCGTTGTTCTTCGTGCTCTGGCCGCGAACAGGCAAACCAATACGATGGCGGACGCCACGATAGCAACCAATGTCCATCAGGCGCTTGATGTTCAACTGAATTTCGGAACGGAGGTCACCCTCAACCTTGTATTCAGCGCCGATGATTTCACGGATCTTAGCGGCTTGGTCATCGGTCCAATCCTTAACTTTAAGATCTCTGTCTATGCCGGCCTTATCTAAGATTTTAGCCGAACTACTGCGACCTATACCGTAGATATAGGTCAAAGCGATTTCGCCTCGCTTGTTCTGAGGCAAATCTACACCAACAATTCTTATTGCCATATACGATTTTAATTATTTGCGAAAACGGAATTACCCCTGACGCATTTTAAACTTGGGGTTCTTTTTGTTAATCACGAACAGACGACCCTTACGACGCACGATTTTGCAGTCTGCCGTCCGCTTCTTCAAAGATGCTCTAGTCTTCATATCTTTTTTTCTTTTATTTGTATCTAAACACGATGCGACCTTTGGAAAGATCGTAGGGACTCATCTCTACCTTCACCTTGTCGCCGGGAAGGATTTTGATGTAGTGCATACGCATCTTACCGGAAATGTGGGCAGTGATTTCGTGCCCGTTCTCAAGCTCTACGCGGAACATGGCATTGCTCAATGCCTCCACGATGGTGCCGTCTTGCTCAATTGCGGTTTGTTTGGCCATAGAGATTATCTATTCTGTCTTTCTGCTTCTTCGATTTGTTCAAATGATGACATGATGTCAGCCTTCCCGTTATGGATGGCAATGGTGTGCTCGAAATGAGCAGCGGGCTTGCCGTCCTTGGTGACTACTCCCCAACGGTCTTCGAGCATGAACAGAGCGGGCGAACCCATCGTGACCATCGGCTCAATGGCGATGCAAAGCCCGTTCTTGATTTGCTTGCCGCTACCGCGGGTGCCGTAGTTGGGGACTTGCGGGTCTTCGTGCATGTCATGACCGATGCCATGACCGACAAACTCGCGCACGATTCCATAACCCTGGGTTTCGCAGTGGGACTGGACGGCGTAGCCGATGTCGCCCAAGCGCTTGCCCGGAAGGGCTTGCTCGATGGCCTTGTAGAGCGACTCCTTGGTCGTCTGGAGGAGGGCCTTGACTTCGGGTGCTACTTCGCCGACACAGAATGTGTAGCAGGAGTCGCCGCAGAAGCCTTCGAGCAGTGTACCGCAATCTACGGAAACAATATCGCCCTCCTTGAGGGGGACATCGTTGGGGATGCCGTGCACTACGACCTCATTGACTGAGGTGCAGATGGAGGCGGGAAACTCAGGACCGAAAGGATTGGGGAAACCCTTGAAGGTGGGGATTGCACCGTGGTCTCTGATGAATTGTTCGGCCAGTGTGTCCAACTGTCGTGTGGTCACTCCTGGACGAACAACTTTAGCTATTTCAGTGAGTGTGGCGCTGACCAGGAGATTGGCTTTGCGCAACAGCTCGATTTCATCATCTGTCTTCAAATAAATCATTCCGCACTGGACTAGTAGGCAGAAACTCTACTTGAATGTGAACGCACGTGACCGGAATTCAGCAGGCCGTCATAACGCCTTACGAGCAGGTGGCTCTCGATTTGCTGGAGCGTGTCGAGGACTACACCTACAAGGATGAGCAGCGAGGTTCCTCCGAAGAACTGTGCAAAGCCCTGGCTGACACCAAACACACCTGCGAATGCGGGCAGAATGGCAATGACAGAGATGAACAGTGAACCGGGGAGGAGGATGCGCGACATCACGGTGTCGAGGTAGTCGGCCGTGGCTTTACCAGGCTTCACGCCGGGGATAAAGCCGTTGTTGCGCTTCATATCCTCTGCCATCTGCACCGGGTTGAGGGTGATGGCCGTGTAGAAATACGTGAAGGCGATAATCAAGACAACCAAAACGATATTGTAAGGCACGCTCGTGTGGTCGCTGAAGCTCATCCAGAAACCGCTTGAGTTGGCATCTGCGGATGCTGACACAATGGTGAGGGGGATGAACATGATGGCCTGTGCAAAGATGATAGGCATCACATTTGCAGCAAACAGCTTCAGGGGGATATACTGGCGGGCGCCGCCATATTGCTTGTTACCTTCAACGCGCTTGGCATACTGAACGGGAACCTTACGGGTAGCCTTTACCAACAAGATGGCAAGTGCCATCACGAAGAGCAATGCGATGATCTCGAAGAGGAACTTTACAAGTCCACCACCTTGGCTGCCGGAAAGTGCATTCACAAATTCCTGACCCAATGCCTCGGGCAGACGGGCGATGATACCGATCATGATGATGAGGGACACACCGTTGCCGACGCCTTTGTCGGTGATACGCTCACCCAACCACAGGATAAACATGCTGCCTGCAGCAAGGAGAACCGTAGACGAGACCATGAACCACACGCCCATATCGACGCGGAAAGCACCACCAACCTGGTTGTGAAGGTTGATCAGGTAGGCGGGAGCCTGGAACACGAGGATGGCAATTGTGAGCCAGCGCGTGTACTGGTTGATCTTCCTTCGGCCACTTTCGCCTTCGCGCTGCATCTTCTGGAAGTAGGGCACGGCGATGGCCAGGAGCTGGATGACGATGGACGCTGAGATGTAGGGCATGATTCCCAACGCGAACACAGAGGCGTTAGAGAATGCACCACCCGAGAACATGTTCAGCAGGGACATCAAGCCTTCACTGGTCTGGTCGCGCAGGCCCTGAAGTCCGTTAGTACCAGGGTCGATGCCCGGAAGCACTACGAAGGAGCCAAAACGATAGACGGCGACAAAAAGGAGAGTGATGAGGATTCGAACTCTCAAATCCTCAATTCTCCAAATGTTCTTGATAGTCTCGATTATTTTCTTCATTTGTTGAGACTTTGTTAGATTTTCGTTGCAGTTCCGCCAGCAGCCTGAATAGCGGCTTCAGCACTCTTGGAGAAAGCGTTAGCTTCTACATCAAGCTTGAGGGTAAGCTCGCCGTTTCCAAGAATCTTCACCAACTGAGAAGAAGAGATGTAACCGGCAGCAACCAATTCCTCGATACCAATCTTCGAGAGGTTCTTGGCCTCTGCGAGAGCCTGGAGCGTGGAGATGTTGATAGCCTTGTACTCAACGCGGTTGATGTTCTTGAAACCAAACTTCGGCAAACGACGCTGCAAAGGCATCTGTCCACCTTCAAAACCGATCTTCTTGCTGTAGCCAGAACGCTGCTTGGCACCTTTGTGACCACGCGTAGAGGTACCACCCATTCCAGAACCCGGACCACGTCCGATACGCTTGCGAGAGTGGGTTGAACCGTTGGCGGGCTTTAAAGTATGTAATTTCATGACTTTCGTTTTAGTATTTAAATTAGTCTACGACTTTTACCAAATGGCGAACCTTGTTGATCATACCCTGGAGTGCAGGAGAATCCTCCTTCTCCACGATGTGGTTCAACTTCGTCAGGCCCAAAGCATTGAGCGTTCGCTTCTGATCACTGGGAGCACCGATTCTGCTCTTTACTTGCTTAATCTTTATCGTTGCCATAGTCGTTTATCCTCTGAATACTTTTTCCATAGATATACCGCGATGCTGAGCGACGGTTCTGGCGTCACGCATCTCGCTCAAGGCCAAAATCGTAGCTTTCACCAGATTGTGGGGGTTGGAAGAACCCTTAGACTTAGCCAAAACGTCCTTGATACCTACACTATCCAGCACAGCACGCATAGCGCCACCAGCCACAACTCCAGTACCTTCAGAAGCGGGGAGGATGATGACCTCTGCACCACCGAAGCGAGCAGCCTGCTCGTGGGGAACCGTACCCTTGATGACGGGAACCTTAATCAGATTCTTCTTAGCGGCTTCAACGCCCTTGGCAATAGCAGCCGTAACTTCGCCTGCCTTACCGAGACCGTAGCCAATCACGCCCTTGCCGTCGCCGACAACGACGATTGCAGCAAAGGTAAATGTGCGACCACCCTTGGTGACCTTAACTACACGATTGATAGCAACGAGTCTATCCTTTAATTCTTCGCTATTAACTATTACTCTGTTTGCCATAATCATTTAGAATTTAAGTCCACCGTTACGTGCACCGTCAGCAACTTCCTTTACACGGCCATGATACAAATAGCCATTTCTATCGAAAACGACTTTCGTGATTCCAGCTTCGATCGCCTTCTTGGCAACAGCCTCACCGACCTTAGCAGCCTGTTCCTTCTTGGGCATGGCTTCCATGCCGAGAGAAGATGCAGCCACAAGCGTAGAAGAAGTCTCGTCGTTGATAATCTGAACGTAGATCTGCTTGTTGCTTCTGAACACGGTCAAACGCGGGCACTCTGCAGTACCAGAAATCTTATTGCGTACCCGATATTTAATTTTGATGCGTCTCTGTTCTTTTTTCGTTGTCATAATCTTATCTCCTTAAAATTATTTAGCACCAGCCGACTTACCAGACTTTCTGCGAATCTGTTCGCCAATGTACAAAATACCCTTGCCCTTGTAAGGTTCAGGCTTACGGAAAGAACGAATTTTAGCACATACAAGACCCAGGAGCTGCTTGTCGCAAGACTCAAGGCAAATATACGGGTTCTTATTTCTTTCAGTCTTTGTCTCAACCTTGATCTCGGCCGGGAGCTGGAGGAAGATGCTGTGGGTGTAACCCAAAGCGAATTCCACGATGTTGCCCTGGTTGGATACACGATAACCAACGCCGACAAGCTCCATTTCCTTCTTGTAGCCCTCAGACACACCTACAACCATGTTGTTGACCAGTGCTCTGTAGAGACCATGGTAGGCCTGCTTCTGCTTCAACTCGACAGTGTCGTTAGCCTCGTCGATAGCAAAAGTGATCTCGTTGTTCTCAATGTTTACTTTGATAGAAGGATTGACAGCTTGGCTCAACTCACCCTTCGGTCCTTTCACAGACACTACATTATCCTGCACGGTGACAGTTACACCTGCAGGGATGTTAATCGGCAATTTACCTATTCTAGACATGTTGTTCCTCCTAAATTAGTAAACGTAGCAAAGAACTTCACCACCGATCTTCAGTTCGGAAGCCTCTTTGTCAGTCATAACACCCTTGGACGTGGAAATGATAGCAATACCAAGTCCGTTAATAACTCTCGGCATTTCGCGGTAACCCGTGTACTTACGCATACCCGGAGTAGACACGCGGGTCAAGCTCTTGATAGCGTTGACCTTGCTCTGAGGATTATACTTCAGAGCGATTTTGATTGTACCCTGAGGACCGTCCTCCTCAAACTTGTAGTTGAGGATGTAACCCTTTTCGAAAAGGATTTTCGTGATGTCCTTCTTCAAATTTGATGCGGGCACTTCTACCACACGATGCTTGGCCTGGATGGCGTTGCGCAACCGCGTCAAATAATCTGCTATTGGATCAGTCATAAAAATGTTGTTTAATTAATCGGGACTGCCCCGACAATATTAAAAAATAATGGAATTTACCAACTTGCTTTCTTTACGCCAGGGATGAGACCGTTGGAAGCCATCTCGCGGAACTGGATACGAGAAAGACCGAAGAGGCGGATATAACCTTTGGGGCGACCCGTAACCTTGCAACGGTTGTGCAGACGGATAGGATTGGCATTGCGGGGAATCTCCTGGAGCTTACGAGCTGCCTCATAAGCTTCAACAGGATCATTCGACTTGTTTACAATCTCTTTCAACGCTGCACGCTTGGCGGCATACTTGGCTACTAATTTGGCTCTCTTCACTTCACGAGCCTTCATAGATTCTTTTGCCATATCAATTACTTGTTGTTAGCGTTTTTGAAAGGAAGTCCGAACTCTTTGAGGAGAGCGTAGCCCTCTTCGTCGGTCGGAGCCGTAGTTACAAACGTGATGTTCATACCGAGGATGCGGTCAATCGTGTCGATGTTGATTTCAGGGAAGATAATCTGCTCCTGAATACCGAGCGTGTAGTTACCACGACCGTCAAACTTGCTCTCGATACCCTTGAAGTCACGGATACGGGGCAGAGCCACGCGCACCAGCTTCTCAAGGAATTCATACATACGCTCACGGCGCAGAGTTACCATCACGCCGATAGGCATCTTCTTACGAAGCTTGAAGTTAGCGACGTCCTTGCGGGAAACCGTGGGGACGGCCTTCTGGCCAGTAATTGCCGTCAGTTCATTGACTGCAACGTCAATAATCTTCTTGTCGGCAGTGGCAATACCCAAACCCTGATTGATAACAATCTTCTTGAGCACGGGGATTTGCATAGAAGAAGTGTAGTTGAACT
Organism: Bacteroidales bacterium; assembly: GCA_030531095.1. Taxonomy (GTDB): domain Bacteria; phylum Bacteroidota; class Bacteroidia; order Bacteroidales; family Bacteroidaceae; genus Alloprevotella. The sequence continues at coordinate 21,764 of JAUNOO010000001.1, read as the reverse complement.
GCTTCTTCAGAGCCGGCGCAATGCGCTCGGCATATTCCTTCTTAAGGCTTGCTGTATTACTCATTACTTAATCTCCTCTCCTGATTTTTTTGCATAACGTACCAACTTGCCAGCCTCGTTCTTGCGACGGCCAATGCGAGTCGGCTTACCACTCTTGGGATCCAACACGTTCAAATTAGAGATGTGAATAGGAGCCTCCATCTTCACGATGCCACCTTGCGGATTCTTGGCACTGGGCTTCTGACTCTTAGAAACCATATTGAGACCTTCAACGATAGCGCGCTGCTTCTCTACAAGAACCTTAAGAACCTTACCAGTCTTGCCCTTGTCCTCACCAGCGTTAACGTAGACGGTATCGCCTTTTTTGATATGTAATTTAGCCATTACGATTTTCAGTTTTTACTGGATTAAAGAACCTCGGGTGCCAATGATACGACCTTCATGTTGACTGCGCGCAACTCACGTGCCACGGGGCCAAAGATACGGCTGCCGCGGAGCTCGCCTGCGTTGTTGAGGAGGACGCAAGCATTATCATCAAAACGGATATAGGAGCCGTCAGCACGACGGATTTCCTTCTTCGTACGTACAATCAAAGCCTTAGATACGGCACCTTTTTTAATATCACTCGACGGAATGACGTTCTTGACAGAAACGACAATCACATCGCCGACAGAAGCATAACGACGCTTCGTGCCACCCAGTACACGGATGCACAGCGCTTCGCGAGCACCGCTATTATCAGCTACTGTAAGTCTGGATTCTGCTTGTATCATAATTACTTAGCTCTTTCTACAATTTCTACAACTCTCCAACGCTTAGTCTTGCTCAAGGGACGAGTTTCCATAATCAGCACCGTATCGCCTACGTTGCAGTCGTTCTTCTCGTCGTGAACGTGATACTTCTTCGTCTTGGAGACAAATTTACCATAAATAGGGTGCTTCTCCTTGAACTTGGTGGCAACAACAATGGTTTTCTCCATCTTCGTGCTGACAACAACACCCTGTCTTGTCTTTCTTAAATTTCTAGCTTCCATCTGGACCATTATTATTTGTTAAGCTCAATTTCTCTCAACACAGTCTTCATCCTAGCAATCGTACGACGAGTTGCCTTGATCTGAGAAGGATTCTCCAGAGGGGAAACGCTGTGGTTGAGCAGCATTTGGTTATACTTTGCAACCTCAGCATCCAATCTCTCAGCCAGTTCGTTGGCCGGGATTTGTCTAATTTCTGCAATCTTCATAATCAGGCGTTTTGGTCGTAGTCGTGTCTAACAATAAATTTCGTGGTCACAGGGAGCTTCTGAGCAGCAAGACGGAGAGCCTCCTTGGCTACTTCAAAAGGTACACCTTCAATCTCAAAGATGATGCGGCCCGGGGTAATGGGGAACACGTATCCTACGGGGTCACCCTTACCCTTACCCATGCGGACGTCGGCAGGCTTCTTCGTGATAGGTTTGTCAGGGAAGATGCGAATCCAGCTCTGTCCTTCACGCTGCATGTAACGCGTCATCGCGATACGAGCAGCTTCGATCTGGCGACCGGTCAGCCAATGCGTATCAAGGCTCTTGATTCCGAAGCTACCGAAGGCCAGCTGATTACCGCGCTGGGCGTTACCTTTGCAACGACCCTTTTGCGGTCTTCTGTATTTTGTTCTTTTCGGTTGTAACATAATACTCTAAGTCTAAACTTTTGATTTAGCGGTTGTTGTTTCTTTTGCCACGGAACTTGCGGCCACCGTTGCCGTAACCGTTTCCACGACCAGTTTCCTTCTCAGGCGTAAAGTTAGGCGTCAGGTCACGCTTGCCGTAAACTTCTCCACGGCAAATCCACACCTTGATACCGAGCAGACCCACCTTCGTGAGGGCTTCAGTCTGGCAGTAGTCGATGTCGGCGCGGAAAGTGTGCAGCGGCGTGCGGCCTTCCTTAAACATCTCCTTACGGGCCATTTCAGCACCGTTGAGACGTCCGCAAATCTGAATTTTGATACCTTCGGCACCAGCGTGCATGGCGTTCGAGATAGCCATCTTGATAGCACGACGGTAGGCAATTTTACCCTCAACCTGGCGAGCGATGCTCTTACCAACGATGGTAGCATCAAGGTCGGGTTTCTTTACCTCGAAGATGTTGATCTGTACGTCTTTGCCAGTCACGTTCTTCAGCTCTTCCTTGAGCTTGTCAACTTCCTGACCACCTTTACCAATGATTAAACCCGGACGCGAGGTGCATACGGTGATAGTAACCAGTTTGGGAGTACGTTCAATAACGATGCGCGAAACGCTAGCCTTAGCCAAACGAGCATCAAGGTACTTACGGATTTTGCTATCCTCAAGCAAGTTATCGCCGAAATTAGAACCACCGTACCAGTTTGAATCCCAGCCACGAATAATTCCAAGACGGTTACTTATCGGATTTACTTTTTGTCCCATACTTTTTTCTATTAATCATTAGTTTTAGTGCCCACGAACAGCGTTACGTGGTTTGAACGTTTACGAATTCTATAACCTCTACCCTGGGGGGCCGGACGCATACGCTTGAGCGTCACACCCTCATCAACAAAAATCTTGGTTATGAACAATTCGCCATCTTCAGCCTTACGATCATTCTTCTGTTCCCAGTTGGCGATGGCAGAGCGGAGAAGCTTCTCCACGTCCTGCGATGCAGCCTTCTTCGAGAACTTGAGCGTACCGAGGGCACGATTCACCTCCATGCCGCGCACCATGTCAACGACGTAGCGCATCTTGCGGGGAGAGGAGGGAACATTTCGCATTTTTGCAAAATACTGGGTCTTAAGGGCTTCTTTTCTTTTTTCAGCCGCTAATCTTTTTCTAGCTCCCATTTATTTGATTCTTTCTTTTTGATTCTGGATGAAAATATCCTGCTTACTTCTTCTTGTTACCAGCGTGGCCGCCGAACTTGCGGGTGGGTGCGAACTCACCGAGCTTGTGGCCTACCATGTTTTCCGTAACGTAGACAGGAATGAATTTGTTACCGTTGTGAACTGCAACAGTATGTCCGACGAAGTCGGGCGATATCATTGAAGCTCTGGCCCAAGTTTTAACAACGCTCTTCTTACCGCTTTCATTCATGGCAAGAATTTTCTTCTCCAAAGAGACAGCGATGTACGGACCTTTTTTTAATGAACGACTCATATACGATCTATGCTATTTAGTGCTTGTTACTTTTTACGTCTTTCAATAATGTACTTGTTAGACTGTTTCTTCGGAGCTCTCGTCTTCAACCCCTTAGCATACAGACCTGTACGAGAACGCGGGTGACCACCGCTCTGACGGCCTTCACCACCACCCATCGGGTGGTCAACAGGGTTCATAACAACACCACGGTTGTGCGGGCGACGACCCAACCAGCGTGAGCGACCGGCCTTACCGGAACTCTCGAGCGCGTGGTCAGAGTTACCAACGCTACCTACCGTAGCTTTGCAAGCACTAAGAATCTGGCGAGTTTCGCCAGAAGGCAACTTAATCACACAGTAATTGCCCTCACGGGAAGTCAGCTGAGCGAAGTTACCAGCGGAACGTACAAGAAGCGCACCCTGTCCCGGGCGAAGCTCGATGTTGTGTATCACCGTACCTACAGGAATGTTCTGCAGGGGAAGGGCATTACCAACCTCAGGAGCAGCTTCGGCACCAGACATCAGCTGTGCGCCAACTTTCAATCCATTGGGAGCGATAATGTAACGCTTTTCACCGTCAGCGTAAAACAGCAAAGCGATACGAGCCGAGCGGTTCGGATCGTATTCGATAGTCTTCACGACTGCGGGAACACCGTCTTTCTCACGTTTGAAATCGATGAAGCGGAACTTCTTCTTGTGGCCGCCGCCGATGTAGCGCATTGTCATCTTACCGACATTGTTACGGCCACCACTTGCACGCTTACCGTATACGAGAGATTTTTCTGGTACGGATGCAGTAATTTCTTCGAACGTACCAATAATTTTGTGTCTCTGCCCCGGTGTTGTGGGCTTAAATTTACGTACTGCCATCTGTTATTTAGATATTGCTATAAAAATCGATCGTTTCGCCCTCTTTCAGGGTTACATATGCCTTCTTGAAGGCATTCGTCTTACCACGAAGAAGACCCGCCTTCGTATAGCGGGACTTGTTTTTGCCTGCGTAGTTAATCGTGTTTACGTTCACGACCTTCACATTGTACAATCCTTCCACTTCCTGCTTAATCTGGAGCTTGTTTGCTTCAGGACGAACAATGAAGCAGAACGTATTCCGCTTCTCCGTAAGACCAGTCACTTTCTCGGTGACGAGGGGTTTTACAATATATGCCATTTTCTTCGTAGTCTCTATTATTTGGTCAAGACAGCCTCAATTTTTCCGAGCGCACTCTCAGTCACAACCATAACTCCTGCATTCAGCACACCATAGGTGTTGAGGTCAGAAGCGATGGCCACTTTAGCGCGTTCCAAATTACGAGCTGACAAATATACATTTTTATTAGCTTCTGGCATGACTACCAGCACCTTCTTGTCGGCAACCTTAAGATTATTTACGATTTCGACAAAAGATTTGGTTTTTGGAGTTTGCAAATCGAAGTCTTCAACTACGATGATTGCACCTTCCTGAACCTTGTAGCTCAGGGCGCTACGACGAGCCAGAGCCTTCACCTTCTTGTTGAGCTTGAAGTCGTAGTTTCTGGGCTTGGGACCGAACACGCGGGCACCACCTACGAGTACCGGAGAGTTGATGTCACCACGACGTGCACCGCCGCCACCTTTCTGGCGACCGAGTTTGCGAGTAGAACCGCTGAGTTCGCTTCTTTCCTTCGTCTTGGCCGTACCCTGGCGCTGAGCGGCGAGGTACTGCTTTACGTCGAGATAGATAGCGTGGTCGTTGGGTTCAATGCCGAAGACAGAATCGCTGAGAGTTACCTTTCTGCCGGTGTCTTCACCTTTGATATTTAATACACTAACTTCCATTTACTTTTCGATGATTAAGATTGAACCTTTGCAACCGGCTACAGAACCCTTGATGAGGAGCAGATTGTGTTCAGGAATTACTTTTAATACTTTCAAGTTTTGCGTAGTAACGCGATCGCCGCCCATCTGGCCGCCCATGCGCATGCCCTTGAAGACCTTTGCGGGATAGGAGCAGGCACCGATTGAACCGGGCTTGCGCAGACGGTCGTCCTGACCGTGGGTCGTCTGGCCCACACCGCCGAAACCGTGGCGCTTTACTACACCCTGGAAGCCTTTACCCTTAGAGGTACCGACTACGTCAACGTATTCAGCATCGCTGAAGAGGTCTACCGTAATCGTGTCGCCCAAGTTGAATTCTTGGTCAAACCCTGTGAACTCGGCCAAGTGGCGCTTGGGAGTAACTCCGGCCTTCTTGAAGTGGCCCATCAAAGGAGCAGAAGTGTTCTTCTCCTTTGCGTCCTGGAAACCTACCTGAACGGCAGCGTATCCGTCTTTCTCGACGCTCTTGATCTGAGTTACCACACAAGGACCTACTTCGATAACAGTGCACGGAACATTCTTACCGTCGGCACTGAACACGGATGTCATTCCGATTTTCTTTCCTAATAATCCTGGCATTTCAGTTTGATTTTAATTTTAGGTATATGTGTGTGATTAATTTGTGTGAGGACTACACCTTGATTTCTACTTCAACGCCGCAGGGCAATTCCAGTTTCATCAGTGCGTCAACGGTCTTGGGCGTAGAGCTGTAGATGTCGATGAGACGCTTGTACGAAGAAATTTCGAACTGCTCGCGGCTCTTCTTGTTGACGAACGTACTGCGGTTGACAGTAATGATACGCTTGCGCGTGGGGAGAGGAATCGGGCCGCTAACGATGGCGCCGGTGGCCTTTACGCTCTTCACGATCTTCTCGGCAGACTTTTCTACGAGAGTGTGATCGTAGCTTTTCAGCTTGATTCTGATTTTCTGACTCATTTTTTATTTATTGTTTTTGAAACCGTCAAGGGGTTAGCGGGCTAAGAGTCATTCGTTAGCCCGCCTGCCCTTGAGGCATTGATTGTTTAGGTTTCTTCCTAAAAAAGATATTGGTTGGATGGTGTGACCCGTCGAATATTACTTCACGAGGTCTACGCGGCCGTTAATCTCCTCGAGTACCGACTTGGCGATAGAGTTGGAGACGGGAGCGTGGTGGTCATACTGCATAGAAGACGTAGCGCGACCGGAAGTAATGGTACGCAGAGCCGTTACATAGCCGAACATTTCCGACAGGGGAACCATAGCCTTAACGACACGGGCACCCGAGCGGCTGCTTTCCATACCTTCCACCTGACCGCGACGCTTGTTCAAGTCGCCAATCACGTCACCCATGTTCTCTTCTGGCGTCACAACTTCCAGCTTCATGATCGGTTCCATGAGCACGGGACCGGCCTGAGCGCAAGCGTTCTTGTAAGCCTGGAGGGCTGCGATTTCAAACGACAACTGGTCGGAGTCTACGGGGTGGAACGAACCGTCGAGGAGTTCTACCTTCAGGCTGTCCAAGGGGAAGCCACCGAGCACACCGCTCTTCATGGCGTTTTCGAAACCCTTCTGTACGGAGGGGATGAATTCCTTGGGAATGTTACCGCCAGTCACCTTGTTGACAAACTGGAGGCCGCCTTCCTTGAAGTCCTCGTCTACGGGACCAACGTTCACGATGATGTCGGCAAACTTACCGCGACCACCCGACTGCTTCTTGTAAACCTCGCGGAGGTTGACAGTCTTCGTGATGGCTTCCTTGTAGTTCACCTGGGGCTTACCCTGGTTACATTCTACCTTGAACTCACGCTTCAGACGGTCTATGATGATGTCGAGGTGAAGCTCACCCATACCCGAGATAACCGTCTGGCCGCTCTGCTCGTCAGTGCGAACCGTGAAGGTGGGGTCTTCTTCGGCCAGCTTGGCCAGACCGTTCGACAGTTTGTCGAGGTCCTTCTGCGTCTTGGGCTCAACGGCGATACCGATAACGGGTTCGGGGAAGTCCATCGACTCGAGTACAATCGGTGCATCCTCGTCAGCGAGCGTGTCGCCGGTGTGGATATCCTTGAAGCCGACACCTGCGCCGATGTCACCAGCGCAAATCTCTTCAACGGGGTTCTGGTGGTTAGAGTGCATCTGGAAGAGGCGGCTCACGCGCTCCTTCTTGCCCGAACGCACGTTGTAGATGTAGGAGCCTGCAGTCACCTTACCGGAGTAAACACGGAAGAACGTCAGACGACCTACGTACGGGTCGGTAGCAATCTTGAACGCCAGGGCAGCGGTCTTCTCGTCCTCGCTGGGCTTGCGGTCTTCCTCTTCGCCGGTTTCGGGGTTCGTACCCACGATGTTGGGCGTGTCGAGGGGAGAGGGCAAGAACATACAAACGTAGTCGAGCAGCGTCTGCACACCCTTGTTCTTGAACGAAGAACCCTGCGTCATGGGGACGATGTCCATAGCGAGCGTACCCTTACGGATAGCAGCTACGATTTCCTCCTCCTTGAGGCTTTCGGGGTCCTCGAAGAATTTCTCCATCAGGTTCTCGTCGCATTCGGCAGCCGTTTCCAGCATCTTCATGCGCCACTCGTCAGCCTCAGCCTTCAGTTCGGCGGGGATTTCGTCGATTTCATATTCAGCGCCCATCGTCTCGTCGTGCCAGATGATAGCCTTCATCTTGATGAGGTCGATGATACCCTTGAACTTCTCCTCAGCTCCGATAGGAATTGAGATGACGCAAGGCGTCGCGCCGAGGATGTCCTTCATCTGGCGGACAACTTCGAAGAAGTCGGCGCCCGAGCGGTCCATCTTGTTCACGTAGCCGATACGGGGAACGTTATACTTGTCAGCCTGACGCCAAACCGTCTCCGACTGGGGTTCTACGCCACCCACAGCGCAGTAGGTAGCCACAGCGCCGTCGAGCACGCGGAGCGAACGCTCAACCTCAGCCGTGAAGTCAACGTGTCCCGGAGTGTCAATCAGGTTAATCTTGAACTGCTTGTTGTCCCAGTTCCAGTAGGTCGTCGTGGCAGCAGAGGTAATCGTGATACCGCGCTCCTGTTCCTGAGCCATCCAGTCCATAGTAGCGCCGCCATCGTGCACTTCGCCGATTTTGTGCGTCTTACCCGTATAGAAGAGGATACGCTCCGAAGTCGTCGTCTTACCGGCATCGATGTGCGCCATGATACCGATGTTACGAGTCAAATGTAAGTCGTGCTTTGCCATTTTAGTACGTGTAAACCCTTTAAGTTTTTAGAATCTGAAGTGTGCGAATGCGCGGTTGGCCTCGGCCATACGGTGCATGTCTTCCTTACGCTTGAAGGCACCGCCCTGTTCGTTGTAGGCGTCCATGATTTCGGCAGCGAGCTTGTCGGCCATAGTCTTGCCGCCACGCTTGCGGGCGTAACCAATCATGTTCTTCATCGAAACGGACTCCTTACGGTCGGGACGGATTTCGGTAGGAACCTGGAACGTAGCACCACCGATACGGCGGCTCTTCACCTCCACCTGCGGAGTGATTTTGTCGAGCGCAGTCTTCCAGATTTCGAGGGCGGACTTCTCCTGATCCTTCATCTTCTCGCCCACGATTTCGAGGGCCTTGTAGAAGATTTCGTAAGAGATGTTCTTCTTACCGTCAAACATCAGATGGTTAACGAACTTGGAAACCTTCTGGTCTCCGTAAACGGGATCCGGGAGGACCACACGCTTCTTTGGTTTTGCTTTTCTCATTGTGACTTGAGTTGATTTGTTTTTTAACAGGCTGCAATCTCAGTTCTTCAACTCCCCGTTGGGACGTTTACTCAACCTCCTGCAAACCAACGTTTTGTTTGTTTTTACTTCTTACCGGCTTTAGGACGCTTTGCGCCATACTTCGAGCGACGCTGCGTGCGGCTTGCCACGCCGGCGGTATCGAGCGTACCGCGAACGATGTGATAACGTACACCGGGGAGGTCCTTCACACGGCCGCCGCGGACGAGTACGATGGAGTGCTCCTGCAGGTTGTGGCCTTCTCCTGGAATGTAGGAGTTGACTTCCTTGGAGTTAGTCAAACGCACACGAGCCACCTTACGCATAGCCGAATTAGGCTTCTTAGGTGTCGTTGTGTAAACGCGTACGCATACACCGCGACGCTGAGGACACGAATCCAAAGCAGGCGACTTACTCTTGTCAACTGCCACGCTTCTGCCCTTTCTTACCAGTTGTTGAATAGTAGGCATTTACTTGATTTTTAATTTGTTATATATTATATTTTTGTTTGTATCGAGGGTTGGCGAAGGTGTACACTACACCTTTCGGGCTGCAAAGTTACAAATATTTCTCAGAACAAGCAAGATTTTCAGGGAGTTATTATAACTATTTTTTTGAACACCAAATCATCCAATTCCCCAGCGGCAGGCGCATCCCGTCCTCTCCCACTCCTATTTATAATACGCGCGCGTGCGCGAGGGACAAAACTTCTTTGTATTGCTTTACCCAAACGCGGCGGAGGGGCAACAAGGAGTAGGCAAGCCCATTTGTCCCCTGCTGAGGCTTTCAGCAGCGCGGGCAGAAACGTCAGTGCAAAAGAATAGCGGGTGCGCCACCCTGCTCTCAAGGCGCACACCCGCTGCTGACTGGATTTAGAGTTATTTATTTTTATTCTTCTATCTCGCCGCCGCTCCAGTCCTCACTGTTCCAACCTTGTTTGCGGTTGGAGAAGGATGTAGCAGGGTCTACTTTTTGATCAGAGACTGACATTGCCAGCATCTTCTCAGGCAACAGATTGATGACCTCCGACGTGGGAGTGATATATTTTTTCTTCATGATTCTAATGATTAAATGATATTTCCAATATTGGCTCACTTCACGTAAACCTTCTTTCCATTCACAATGTAAAGGCCCTTCGTGGCATTCGTCACGCGACGACCAGAGAGGTCAAATACTGCCTTGCCTTCGGCGCTTTCTGCCTCAGTGGTTTCCACATTTTCAATGCCGTCAACCATACCGCCAAAGCCCAGGTACAGTTGCGCTGCATTGAACCCTTCGCCTGCGAGCGTCTTATCCAGGTAGGCCTTGTTCATCGGCAACGTGCCTGCAGCGGAAAGGAAGAATGCCACAGTGTTGTTATACTTAGAAAGGACGTAAATGCTCGTGTTGTCGCTGCCGATTACTTTTGCTTCACCCGCAGAATTGCCAAGCAGATTACCTTCAATCGTCGTGGGGAGGTCTTCTCCTTCAAATTCATTCGTATAGGGAAGCATCCTCACTGCCCCTTCTGAAGCACTTGCCAAGATAACACCAGTATTGGCTGGTACGTAGTAGTACAGCGGAGCGGCATTTTCAATATCCGTCAAGACCGCAGTCGTCTTACCATCCTCATTCTCCAAAGTGGACACATAGAATACCCTCACGTCCGGATTCTCATTATCATCAAACCAAGCATCAAAGGGCGCACTGAATGTGCCGACGTAATTAAAGCCCCAATTTTGCAGAGTTTGGTCGTTCGCGCCCTCCAAAGAGATGAGAGTCACATTGTTAGGATAATCTATTTCCTCAATACATATAGCTGAGGAGTATTCGGAATTGAAATATGGACCGCCGCCGTAATAAGTCGTCCCGTCTTGGATGGCAAAATTGGGTTTGCCTTCCCCTGCGATTGTCATAAGACCCAACAAGTCAGACACATTCTGGGGAGTTACGCCAGCGAAGCTGTTACTCAATTTCCCCAAAGTAACCGAGGCATAATAATGGTTAGTCCAGGTCGCGCCATATATATATTCTGTTTCGGTATACATATAAGTGTCAGAATATCCCTTATTGTCATTACCACCCTGAGTTGAATAAGAACCGCCCGAACGCCAAATAAGGTACTTGCCAGAATTGTTCACAAAGGCATACTCGTTATTACCCAAATCTCTACAAATGAGGGTAGCTGTCATAGGATAATCCGCATTAGAGGTAGCCTCCGTCTTCGACAACTGATATTCGTCAGCGTCAACATCAAAATACATATAGCTGCGGGCACCATCGTAAGCCACAAACGTAAAGGTATAGGCCTTACCATCCTCCGGCATCTGAATGCCGTTGTCGGTCGTAGCGTAATATGAGATTGCAGAGTTTAGATCATTCAAAATCGATTCCGCCCTAGTGGGGTCATCATTCTCTGTGAGGGAAGTGGCATCAATAACGGCATTACTCAGCCAATAATAAGCTTCGCTTTCTTCAGTCGGATAACCTATACCACGGATTGGCAACATCTTTTGAGCAATCGCCAAAGGTTCTTCGATTTGGGGCAAAATGTCATTAATATCTTTCTTCTTATATTCGACTTTAATCGTCTGTCCCTCCACTGTAAACGTAGCGGAGACATAACCATTCTGGTCTGGAATTGTCATTTTGCTGACATCTGGCACATCGGCAGAGACAAAGAAGCCGCCGGAATAAGCGTATTCGGTCGTACCGTCATGAGTGTACGTCACGTACAGCCCAAAATTGTCCTCCAACCCTGTCACATCCACCTTATAAACAGTAGTTTCATCAATCTTTTCAAAGGCCCAGCGATTCTCCGCAGACGAATTTGACTCGGCGCTTTCACTTGTCGTGAGGGAATAATAGCTACCGACAAAATGACCATAACCTTTGCTGCTACTTAAAGCCTCTTCAAAAGAATAGTAGCCATCAACGATTTCATCTTCATAGATATTAAGAGCAGAATAAATCATGAGGTCTCTGTCTTCTGTGATACCATTACCTTGTCCGTTCTTTATATTCAGGGTATTGCCGTCAACTTCTACATACCAATAACCATTGTTGGTTTCTACTGGTTCTTTCGACAGCAGGGTACACAAATAGTCATTGCTATCATAAAAATCATCATTGAATAGGTAGCGATACCGGTCAGTAGCCTTATTCGTAATTCTGTAATAGCCCGTTGTGAACGAATCATCTTTCACAAACCTATCACCATAAGTCAGAAAAGTGGAATAGGCAGCCAGCAGCTTGTTCGCACTCTCCAAGGAATATTCCGACAGGCTCTCTATTTCAGAAATTTGTGACTTCAAATCAGAAATAACATTAGAGCTAGAGAAAGACTCTGAATACGCAAACCCGGCATACGGGTTCAAAGTGGCCTTGATGTCTTCCGCCGTCTTCTTCATGGTGCTAAGGTCGGCAGGAATGAAATTCCAGATGGAGTTTTTTTCCGCACTACTCCCTAATCCGCAATATTCATTCCCGTCAGAAACAAACCAATTCAGGCCCAATTCCTCATACTCCTCTTCGGTGCTATAACTTATGCGGAAGTAAGGTTCACAACCATTCATCGTTTCAGGCTCACTACCATATGATATAGTCCAGAACCATGCACCACAGCCATAGACCTGACCACCTGCATCGAAGTATGCAGGAAAGTCATCTCCCCACCAATCCACAACGTAAGATTCATCTGGAGTACAGATATAAACATAAGTACCAAACATTCCTTCTTCGCCCGCTACCAGCTTGAATGCTTGAGCATCAGACATGTCTCCACTTGTCAAAGTGACTGCACCGCCATTTTCCATATTCGCAGCGGACACATAATAGTTAGGATTCTCACCGGCACTCTTAATGTAGTAGGTGTAGGTGACACCACTTGTCGACGTCCGTGGTATAAAGACTTGTGCCGAAATTTCTAAGCCCCCACCCAAAATCAAGAGCAAGGACAAGAGGAAAGAGTAAGTAAATCTCCTCATAAATTAAAAGTTTAAGTTGTTAGTAAATAATTATTTTATTGTTTTGCAGTAAGTGCGAGTTTTGTTAGAGGGCGGCTTTTCCGTAAACCACCACTTTTTTTACGAATGAGCAGACTGCTTTACTGCCATGCAAGAGACAGTACTAATCTATCCGCCTATTTTAAATCGAAGCCAAAAATAGATACTAAATCTCAAATAACCGAATCGGGGGGGTAATTTTTGTTAAATAGGAAAATTTTCTGCGTTTTTGCGTCTTTCGCATCAGAAAATCAGGCTCTATAATTGGTATTTTGAAAAAATTCTTTTCATTTTGGAGGATGAAAAAGGCTTTGACGGTCTACCTGAAATGGGCTGTCCGAACCCCAAATCCGTACTTGCAAAATGTCACTTTTTTAGGTGTGAATTATGCGAAAATCCGCTGAAAGCACTTACAAAAACAGTGTTTATACGTGTTCTTCGTGTCAAAATGAAAGCGCATTACGGGTTCTCGGGCTTTTTCCCAGTGCTTTTTAATCCCCCAACAGAACTTTTGAAAAATATCCCCGTGATACTTCTCAAAAAGCTCAGGACTAAGTTGAAAAAGCTCAGGACTAATTTTTGATAGCCCGGGCGAAAAACGAGAGAAAACGGGGCGGGAAATGCGAATAAAAAAGGCGTCCGAAAAGAACTTGAATGTCTTTTTCGGACGCCGATAGTATTTGTTGCTTTTTCTTATGCCGGACTCACTTCCTATTGATTATCTGTCGCAATGGCGACAACGTCTGTTCCTGAATCCTTGAACTGATTATCATTCTCCACAAGTGGCATGGTAAACCATTCGCGGAGGGATGCGGTGCGCTTTGTGATGTCGTTTTTTTCGGTCATAATTTTCTTGGATGATTAGAAGGGGGTTGCTGTTCTGCTTGCAAAGATACGCTCTGCCCGCAAAGGGCTTCACCATTCCGAACCATTAAAAGAGGGTTGAGCGATGTGGCAGAGAAAATGTAGACCTCCCCTCCTCTACCAATGGTTTCCAACAAAACGGCGGCACGAACAAGATGCCACCGCACCGACACACCAATTTAACTGCGGCTCAACGGGTTTGTAATTTCGGCGGGCGAAATTTGCAACTGAAAAGTCAGGCATTTATCGCTTATGAAATTTCTGTTTATCGTACAAGGTGAAGGTCGCGGCCACCTCACGCAAGCCATCGCGCTCGAAAAAATGCTGCGCCGCAACGGCCACGAGGTGGTGGAAATGCTGGTCGGAAAGAACAGTTACCGCCGCCTGCCGCGCTTCTTCAGGGAGAGCGTGCAGTGTCCCGTGCGCCACTTCATGAGCCCCAACTTTACGCCGCCTGCCAAGGGCGGACGCATCAGTCTGGTGGACAGCCTGCTCTTCAACCTGCGCCACCTGCGGAGCTACGCCCGCAGCATGCGGTTCATCCACAGCCGCATCTGCGAGAGCGGGGCGGACCGCGTGGTCAACTTCTACGAGGTGCTGTGCGGACTGACCTACGGGTTCTACCGCCCCTCGGTGCCGCAAATCTGCATTGGCCACCAGTACCTCTTCCTGCACCCCGACTTCCAGGCGCCTGCGGGTCACCGCTTCGAGATGGCGCTGCTGCGCGGCTTCACCCGACTGACTTCGGTGGGGGCGCGCGAACGCTTCGCCCTCTCCTTCCACGCCATGACGAACGACACGCGCCAGCGGCTCACTGTTGTGCCGCCTCTGCTCCGCGAGGAGGTGTTGCGCCAACGCAGCGGGGCTGGCGACTACGTCCTCGGTTACCTGCTCAATCCCGGCTTCGCCGAGAGCGTGGAGGCTTGGCACGAGGTGCGCCCCGACACGCCGCTCCACTTCTTCTGGGACAAGAAGGACGAGCCTGCGGTCAAAGTCGTGGACGACACGCTGACCTACTACGGCCTAAACGACGCCACCTTCGTCAGAGAAATGGCGGGCTGCAAGGCATATGCCTGCACGGCGGGCTTCGAATCGGTGTGCGAGGCGATGTATCTGGGCAAACCGGTGATGATGGTGCCGGCGCACATCGAACAGTGCTGCAACGCCTTCGACGCGCAACGCAACGGCGCGGGCATCATGGCGGACGACTTCGACGTGTCGCGACTGCTCAAGTTCTGCACGACCTACCAGCCCAAACCGACGTTTGCAGCATGGGTGATGTCGGCTGAGAGCCGCATAATGAGCCTCATCGAGGCGGACTTCTACCACGTGGACGTGGCTGCGCTCGACGAACGGCTGCTGTGGGAAGGGAGTTTTTAGGATATAGCCCTCAAGGGGTTGCGGTTACACCTGAGGCGCGTTTCCATAACTGAGAAACGCCGCCAGTTTTCAATCTTCTGTGCCGCCTACGCTTCGGCTTCGGCGAACTGTTGCGCCTTATATTCGGCAAGTTGTTCCTTGTAATCGTAGCGGGGATTGCTGCCGTAGTGGTTGAAGCCTTTTGTACCCGGCACGAGCGCGGGAACGAAGACCATCAATATCAGGAAGAGCACCCAGATGACGATGCGCACAACCTCTGTGGTTTCCGCACCCATCATTTGCACCAAGGGTGCGCCGGGCAGTGAGAGCATTACGGTGTACGCCATCGTTACGACGAAGATGACGCCGGGCAACAGGCCCGAAAAGCCGAAATCGTGGTAGCGGCGCACCGTCTGGCAAATCCATACGCCCAGGAGCGCCACGTAGAAGATGATGGCAATGAGCATGCCGATGCTCTGCACCATGCTCATAAGGAGGCCGGACAACAAACTTATCAAAACATTGAATACCACATATATGAGCAAGTAGTAGCAGAAGTAGCGCCGACGAACCCGCCCGAAGGGGTAGAGCAGCGATGAGAGAAACGGCTGCTTGTTGTCGGAGAGCTTAACTCTGGAGGACTTCATTTGTAGTAATTATATATAATAATGTGTGGAGCGTCGGTTGCCCGAAAAGGGGGCCGGCGCTTTCTGTGTTTTGGCACCACGGGATTGGCTGGGCCGTGGCGGTGTTTCCGGTGCAAATATACTATTTTTCCCGACACAATCGCACTGCCAAAAATTTGCCTCCTGGGTGATTGACAGCCATTTGCGCCCCCGCGTGTCACAACTACCGTCGAAATTGGATTTTCGCCATAGCGGCAGGGCAAATATTTAACACTAAATACGAATTTTTTCTTTCAAAATTCTTCTCAAAAACCGTCATTTTCCGAAAAACCGATTCCGATACGCTGACCATTCGACGGCGTTCGTTCTAAAATTGTGGCGATTCGCTGAAAATCAGGGTCGGCGACACGAGGCACAAAAAAGGGGAACGACCCGTGAGCCGTCCCCCTTTCACTGTATGCTGTAGTTGATTGAGCGCCTACTTCGTACGCTTCACCGTGTGGATGACGTTGCCGTCCTTGTCGATGAAGTGGAGGTCGAGTTCCTTCTTGTCCGCCGCAATGACGGCGAAGCCCGTGGCGGGGCTGCAGAACTGCGTGCCGTCGGTGGGATTGACGCTGCGCGAGAGGGCGGCAGCCGAGTTCACCACGTAGTCGATGTCGGAGCCTGCTTTACGGATGTGCTGGAAGTTGTGGAGATGGCCGCTGGCGTAGATGTCCACGCGGTGGCGGCGCAGGATGGTGTCGACGCGCTTCTGCATGTCGGCGCGTTCCACGTCGTCCTTGTCGGTCTCGGCGTAGATGGGGTGGTGACCCATGACGATGACCCAGTCCTCCTTGGCGTCGGCGAGGGTTTTGTCGAGCCAGTCGAGCTCAGCCTGCATGTCCCGCTTGCCGGCATCGGGATATTTCTCCGGATTGTTGCGGTAGCGGTCAATGAGCGGCGCAGTGTCGATGAGCACAAAGCGGATGCTCACACCGTCGTCCTCGAAGACTTTGGTGTAGTAGCGACCTGGCATCATCCAGCGGCGGCTCACGCCGGAGTAGTCGATGACGGCCTGCGTGTTGCCGCGGTATTCGTGGTTGCCAAGCAGGGGGTACCAGGGCAGCATGAGGTCGGGGTGGCTGTAGATGAGTTCATAGTTGGTCATCCAGAGCGGGTCGGAAGTGCTCTCCACGCCCCAGAAGTGGTGGACGTCGCCCACGGCGAAAACGCACTCGGGGTCGATGGTTTCTGCCATCACGCCCAGCAGTTCGGCAATGGGTTTCTGGTCATAGTAGCCGTTTCGCCCCATGTCGTTGACCATGTAGAAGTTGAGCGTGCGGGGCAGTTTTGCCCATTCTGCCGGTGTCTGCGCCACAGCCGTCATGCAGCAGATGAGCAGCAACGCCAGGAGGGTGGTGATTTTCTTCATTTCTGAGTTGTAATTATAGGGTTAATAATAAGTGTGCGTAAGGCAAAACCGGGGCGGACTTTTCCCGCTGAGGGGAGAAGCGTCCGCTCCGGTTGGGGTCAGGAGGTTGTTATTTCGTACCGAAAGCGCCGAAGCGGGCGGCGGGTGCGGTGGACTTGTAGGTCGTACCGTTCACGGTCAGACCGTCAGTGGCGAAGTAGGGCTGCATGTTGCTGTCAGTGCCTTCGTAAGCTCCCGAGAGGACGGGCGAGCCTGCCGTCACGTGGAAGTCCCAAGCGTCGTTGAGCACGTAGTCGGTGAGCGGGTTGGTGAGGTAGGCGAAGTTCACGAAACCGGGGTTGGTGTTTTCGTCGCCAGCCGATGCACTGACAATGCTGTGGAGGTCGATGGCTTCGGGATAGATGTCCTCATTCTCGAGCGTGTAGCCCAGATAGGAGTTGATGGTGCCGTCGGCGATGTCCTGTGCGAGGGTGCTCTCAGCCGTTCCTGCCGTATAGTAGTTGTAGTCGATGACGCACTCCAGCGCGGCACCAGCCTTAGCACCGGGGTTGCCCCAGTTGGGCGTCATGGCCTTGAACTTACAGTTGACGATGAGGTTGTTGAACACGCTGACGAGGGCATTCTTCTCCACGTAGATGGAGCCGCCCTTCACGCCGTCGCGGCGCCAGCCGGCGTTGACGATGGTGTTGTTGTAGGCGCGGATGAGGGCCTGCGTGCGGCCGGCATCGTCGTTCTGGCCAGAGGAGGAAAGCTTGAAGCCGTTGGTGTTGGGCGAGTAGATGAGGTTGAAGGCAGCGTCCACCTTGCAGCCGGCCTTCACGTTGATAGCTTCACCGCCCGTTTCGCCGTTAGCCTCGAAGGTGTTGCCCTCAATAATGGCCTTGCCGCCCATCATGTAGATGGCGTCGGAGACACCGTAGCGCAGCGTGGAGTTGGTCACGACGTAGAGGCCGTTCACGTTGTTGGTCGTAATTTGCGGGTCAAAGTCGTCGCCCGGCGTGTAGATGCCCTTGGTGGCAGAGGGAGAATCCGTGTTGACAGCGCCGCCGGTGTATTCGATGATGGTGTTGTCGATGAGCATTTCGGGACAGCTCTCGGTGGCGATGATGCCGCCCCAGAGGCCGGCGAAGATGTTGCTGCTGGTGCGGAGCTCTTCAGCCACAGTCATGCGCACGGGGTTGTCGGCCGTACCCTTGCTGTAGAGGCTGCCGTCCACGATGAACTCGATGGGCGTGTGGCTCGTTCCTACACCGGCGTCGCTGAAGATGACCTGCACGCCCTCCTCGATGGTAAGCGAGCTGTCTTCGGGCACGGTGATGTGGCCGTTGACGTAAACAATGGTGTTGGCTGCCCACGTACCGCTCACGTCGCCGCTTACGGTGATGGTGGCAGGCGCGTCAGCACTTACGGTAACGGTGCAAGTGGCAGAGATGCTGCTGTTGGCAGTAGAGGTCACGGTAATATTGGCGGTGCCTTCAGCCACAGCCGTCACGACGCCAGCACTGGAAACGGTGGCAACTGCCGTGTTGGAGGAGGTCCATGCCACGCCCGTCTGGATGGTGGAGGTCGGGGTCAGGGTGTAGGTCAACGTGGAGGTGGCACCAGTGGTGAGCGCCAGGGTTGACTGACTGAGCGTAATGCTCTGGAGCGCGGTGCTCGCGGTTTCGTCGTCGTCGCTGCAAGCGGTGAAGACCGTGGCCACCATTGCAAGCATGGCCACAAGGAGTGTTTTTACTTTCATGTGTGTGAATGTGTTGTGATGTAAATATTGTTCAGAATAAGTCCGTCGCGCAGAACCAGTCCGTCGCCGACGGGTGTGTGGTTTGTCAGAGTTTGAAGCGGACGCCCACGAGGAAGCTGCGCCCCGTGCGCTCCTTGCGCTCCAGAAGTCCGCCGTCGTGGCGTTCCACGTCGGTGAGGTTCTCGTTGAGCGAGTTCTTCTTGATGTACTGCACCACCGGCAGGTTGATGAGGTTGTTGGCTTTGGCAAAGATGCTCCAGCCCGAGTCGCCGAAGCGTTTCTCGAACGAGGCATCGAGCTGCGGGTAGCCGTCCTGCCAACTGTCGTTGTTGTAGTAGGTCGATACGATGCAGAGGCGTTCGCTCGTGTAGTTGAAGGCCAACTGGCCGTCCCATCCGTTCTGCGTGTCCTTATAGAGCAGAGAGATGTTGAACACGTGGGCAGCCTGACCCGAGAGGGGGCGCGACTGCGTGACGTTGTGGGTCACGATGGTCGTCTCGGCGTTCACGTCAGTGTTCTGCTCCTCGATGAGCTTCGAGGTCGTGATGCGCGAGTGCGTATAGGTGTAGTTCGCCTTGATGCCGAAGCGGTTGAAGTATTTCGTCACGTCGATTTCCACGCCGAAGTTGTTCGCCGTACCGAAGTTCTCTGGCGTATAATAAGCGTCCTGACCGCTGGTTTCCATTCCGTATTCGATAGGGTCCTGAATGCGCTTGTAGAACACGCCCGCCATAAGCTGTTCGGTGGGCGAAGGGAACCACTCGTAGCGCAGGTCGAAGTTGTCTGCCACAGTGTGTTCCAGATCGGGGTTACCGCGCTCCTTGTAGTCCTCGTTGATGATGTTGTAGGGGACAATCTCGAAGAAGCTGGGGCGGTTGATGGCGCGGGCATACGAGAAGCGCAAGTTGGCGTTCGTGTGCACCTCATATTTGGCGTGCACGTCGGGCAGGAAGTCCCAGTAGCGCTGCGTGCCTTCGTTCGCCACTTCCTCCGTCGGATAGATGAGGTGGTAGCCCTGTTCGGTGTGTTCGGCGCGCAGTCCAGCCGTCAGTTCCCACTTGCCCGTGCTGAGTTTGCCCATGACGTAGGCAGCCCCCACGCGTTCCGTCGCGTCGTAGTTGAGCGGGTCGCTCAGGTTACCGTAGCGCGGGGCTTCAAAGGCGATTTCGTCAAAGTTCGTCCAGTCCTGGAAGCGGATGAGCGAGCGCTGCTCGGTGGCGGACTTGAAGGTGTATTCGTTGTAGAAGCTGGAGCGCTGCTTGTCGCGATACATACCGCCGCCCTTGAGGTTGAGCGTGCCGAAGTTGAGGTCCAAGCGGTAGCTCACGTCGGCATAGCTGGCAATGTCGCGGTCATCGTTGTGTTCCCAGCGTCGCGTGGCGGCAGGGTTCACGCTCACCGTCTGCAAGCCCGTCGAGCCCGTCGTCAGGTGTATTTCGGTGTTGTCGGGTGTCTTGTTGGTCGCCTTCGAGTAGACCCCGCGCCAGTCCACTTCGAGCGCATCGTCGGCAAACAGATGCTTGCCGGTCAGGATGGACGAGTAGATGCCCTGGCGGTTGACGCGCAGACGCACGGCCTCTTCCTTTTCGCCCTGGGCGTCGCGCACTTGCTGGCTGCGCAGGTAGAGGTAGCCGTTATACCACGCCAACTTGTGCTGCGGCGTGGGCGCATAGTCGAGCTTGACGTGTGCGCCGAGTCGTGTTTGCAGTTCGGAGATATAGCGGTAAGTGGTAGAGCCGTAGGTGCTCGACCCTGTTTCGTAGTAGATGTCGCTGTTTTTGCCGCGGTGGTTGTTCTGTGCGCTGACGGCGGCAATGAGTCCCAGCTTGTTGTTGAAGAAGCGGTCGCCATAGGTGACGCCTGCGGTGAAGTCGGGCACAAACTTGGTCTGCTTCACGGCGAGGTTCTTCGTGGTGAAGTCGCTCATCGACACGGCGTAGTCCGTGCCGTGGCGCTCGTTGGGCGACTGGCTCTGCATGCCGCTCGTACTGAACGAAGCGAAAGAGCGGTTCAGGTAGAGGTCGTTGTAGCCGAGCGAGAAGTTCACCGTGAACAGCCGGCGGTCGGGCGCGTCCTTCATCACGAGGTTCACCGCGCCGCCAATGCCGTCACCTTCCAGGTCGGCAGTGAGCGACTTGTACACTTCGAGGCGGTCAAGCATTTCGGCAGGGAAAATGTCGAGGGGCACATAGCGGTTCTTGTTGTCGGGCGAAGGAATCTTCACGCCGTTGACGAGCGTATAGTTGTAGCGCTTGTCCATACCGCGCAGGATGGCATACTGGCCTTCGCCGCTGCTGTTCTTCTCGAGTGTGATGCCCGACATGCGCCCCAGTGCGTTAGCCACCGTCAGGTCGGGCGAAAGTTCTATAGCCTTTGCGCTCATCACGTTGATGACGTTCATGGCGCGGCGTTCCATACCGCGTGCACCGCTCTCGGTGCGACCAGGATTGTACGCCATCACCACGGCCTCGCCCAGCGCCACGCCCTGTTCTTCCAGTTCGAGCGACACTTCGCCCTCAGTAGCAGTCGGCGTGTACACGAACTCTCTCGTGCCGTAGCCCACGCAGGAGTAGACCAGCGTGAGTGCTTCCGCCGCGCCCGTTTCGGCAGGCGCATTGTTTTCAGTTTCTGTGTTGGTTTTGGCGGCAGTCTCAGCCGTTTCCCTTTCCAGCTTCAGGCTGAACGTCCCGTCCAGCCCCGTAAAAGCGGCGTGTTCCGTGTCCCCCTTCAAGTGCACGTTCGCGCCGATAATCTGTTCGCCAGTTTTGGCGTCCACGATTTTCCCTTTAATAATAAGCGGTGCGTCAGTGGCCATGTCTTCCGGCCCGGTAGCGCCGTGTGCGCCGCCACAAGTCAGAGAGGCGGCCAGCGAAATAAGTAGAAATCTTCTTTGCATCCGAGAGTTAGCGTCTTAATCCGGTGCAAAATTAGGGCGGTCTGTTTTCAATGTTGTTACGCCCGTGCTACGTTTTTGTGAAGACCTATTTTCCTCATCCTGAGGCAAAAAAGAGTCGTGATTGTTCTTTGTTGCTATTGAAAAAGTAGACACAAGATGGTAGAAAAAGAAAAGAAGTTGT